>JAGCUP010000026.1 GCA_017962765.1 Muribaculaceae bacterium
AGCGGTGCTCCCGCCCGCGCGTCGAAGACCGACAACGGTTTCCAGAACTATACGATGGACGCCATTTCGGCACAGATTTCGACCGGCGTTGACGGCATCAAGGCCATCGACGGCAAGGAAATCCAGGGCATCTACAACGTGAACGGCCAGCAGGTGAAGAACGCCGACAAGGGCGTGTACATCATCCGCTACACCGACGGCACTGCAGCCAAGGTGCGCTTCTAAGCCATCACGTTTCTATCATAAAAAGGCGGCATCCTCGCGCGAGGGTGCCGCTTTTTTACCGCATTTTTTATGGGAAATGAAAAAAAATGGGGCGATTGCTTGTTATTTTGAAAAATGGTATTACTTTTGCGCAAAATTTCAAAAACGTTCACACTAAATTCTAAAAAACTATGTATTGGACACTGGAATTAGCCACCAAACTTGAGGACGCACCTTGGCCCGCCACCAAGGACGAGTTGATAGACTATGCCATGCGCAGTGGAGCGCCCCTGGAGGTGATAGAGAACCTTCAGGAGATTGAGGATGAGGGTGATACCTATGAATCCATTGAGGACATCTGGCCCGACTATCCCACCAACGACGACGACTTCTTCTTCAACGAAGAGGAATATTAGGCTGGCTTACTATGAGCCATAAGCGACGAGCGGATAAACCTGCAGGTTTGTCCGCTTGTTGATTAGTGGTGGAACAGGGCGCCCACAATGACGAGGTAGGGCGGTAGTTTGCCGTCGCTCGACCATTGCAGCGGCACGCCCAGGAGTTCGCGACAGGTGCGCTCCACGTCGAAACCCACGGCCTCGAGTGAGGGCCGCACCAGTTCGGGATGTCGGCACGGCAGGCCCTGGGGGCGCGTGCAGGGCAGTTCGCCACAATAAGGACATTTGCCGGCAAATCCCAGCGCCGTGCCGTTTTGCTCTCGTTCCATGTCGAGGAGCCGTCGGTTCAGCTTGTCGGTTTCGGGTCGCATCAGGTCGAGCGAAACGTCGGCGGGCAGCGACGTGTTGTGAGGCGTAATTTTCGTGCCCAAAATGAGCACACGGCTATAGGCTGCCAGTTTTTCAATCCAGTCAATATCATGGGGCGGACATCCCCACCGACGGCCGTAGGCGGGACATTCCCGGCAGCACTGCTCGAAGCGTTGCGGATTGGCAAAATCTGCGATGAATTCGTGGCAGCCGATGGTGGCTTCGAGCGCTTCGGTAATATAGTCGTTATGGGTGAAAATCATCGGAAAAATCGTGGTTTTTATCCTCTTCTATCCTACAATGGTGGCCACGATTTTTCGCGGTCCGCCATTGTCGCGGTATTCACAGAAGTAGATGCCCTGCCAAGTGCCCAAATTCGGCAGAAAATTCGTGATGGGGATGGTGAGTGAGACACCGCTGAGGACGCTCTTGGCGTGGCTCGGCATGTCGTCGCTGCCCTCAAGTGTATGCTCAAAGGCAGGGTTGTTCTCGGGTACAAGCTGGTCGAAGACGACATCCAGGTCGTGCCTCACGTCGGGGTCGTAGTTCTCGTTGAGGGCGAGTCCGCAACTGGTGTGCTTTACCAGCAGGTGCAGCAGACCTGTCGGCGGCAACTCTGGCAGTCGCGCCACAATTTCGTCGGTGACGAGGTGGAAGCCCCTTGTTTTGGCTCCCATAGTAAACTCCACTTGTTTTATCATGCCACAAAATTACATTATTTCGTTGGATTGACAAAATAGTTTTGTGTACGAGACTCGTCTAGCACTACACCGATATGATATCACATTCAAGGAACGCGTGTAGGCTTAATTTATGTTAAAATAACGTATATGTTGTATTAAAATGGTATCTTTGTGCGTCTAATGACTGAATGTATCACTAAACAAGGTTTGAATCATGATTAAGAAATTGTTCTTTGCCCTCGTTTTGGCGCTTACCGTAGGTGCGGTAATTCCTGTAAATGCCCAAAGTATTCCCAGTATTCCAGCTCAAAATCGCAGTAATAGAAACTCATCGGGCACTTATGAGAGCAACGGTGTTGTCTATGGCACTGGTTTCGATTGGCTTAGCCAGCGTTATGCTACCTATGACGACATCGCCGGCCTCGACTCAGGTCAAATCAGGGTGCTGAAGAACTCGGTGTATGCCCGCCACGGCTACATCTTCAAGGACGCGCGTCTGAAACGCTATTTCACCTCGCTGGGCTGGTATCGTCCCCGCAAGAAAACCATCTCGGCAAGCGAGATGAATAAATTTGAGCAAGCCAACGTGGTGTTCCTCAAAAAATATGAGTAACGTCGCGCTGATGAGATTTACCGCAAGGACTATAGCGTGTGCCGCAATCGTGGCTTTCGCCGCTTGTGGCGGCGGAGTGGCAGCCGATAGCCGTCAGACAAGCGACAGCTCCACCACTCAGGAGGCCGACAGCGCCGGCGCAAAACGCGAATCTGCCGCTGTCAAGGTCGACGGCAACATCCCCTTGGGTGCCGCCGTGCTGCTGCGATGCTACCCGTCCTTCGTGAAAGAATACCGCGACGGCAAACTGGAAATGGCCGACGGGAGCACCATCGTCTATAACGACGGCCGCGAGAAGAGTTTCGTAGAGAAGCTCGATGCCGCCGACCCCGAGGACATGTTCGCCTTTGACTACAATATGACCGCGTCCACGCCCGAATATCTGCAGGACGCAGGACGCAGTCGCTGCGAGGCCCTGTTCAAGAAGATGTACGGCTCGAGTGCCGCAGCGGTGCAAAAACATCTCGTCAGTGTCAACTGGTTCGGCCAACGCTTGCAGTTCACCAACGTCAATGGTGCTGCCGACAGCCTGCGCGCTGTGGCCGCCGAGTTGGCCCGCCATCCCAATCTTAAGAAGCACCTGCGCTCTTCGGGTACCTTCTATTGGCGCAAGGTGCGCGGCGCTCAGCGCCAGAGCGCACATTCCTACGGCATGACCATCGACATTGGTGTGACCAACGGCGGCGGTGGCGGCGACTACTGGCAGTGGAAGAACCCGGGCAAGAGCGAGACGGCGAAAATCACCTACTCGAACCACATGCCCCTCGAGGTGGTGGAAATCTTCGAGCGCCACGGTTTCATCTGGGGCGGCCGCTGGTACCACTACGACACGATGCATTTCGAGTACAGGCCCGAAATCCTGATGTACGAAAAACTTAAAAACCAACAATAATTAATTATTTCAATTTCAAAACACAATGAGATTTAAACTCTTTTTCGCTGCACTGCTGACAATGTTCGCATGCAGCATCACGGCCCAAGAGATGCCACAGATGCCGCCTATCCCCGTCGATACGGCCATCCGTATGGGCAAGCTCGACAACGGCCTCACCTATTACGTGCGTTACAACAACTGGCCCGAAAACCGCGTGAACTTCTACATCGCGCAGCGTGTGGGTTCGGTTCAGGAAGACGACAGCCAGCGCGGTCTGGCCCACTTCCTTGAGCACATGGCGTTTAACGGCACCGAGCACTTCCCCGGCAAGAACAACGACGGCGTGGTGGACTACACCCGTAAGCTTGGCGTGGAATTTGGCAGTGACCTGAACGCTTACACCAGCACCGATCAAACGGTGTACCGTATTTGCAACGTGCCCAGCGCACGCCAAAGCGCGCTTGACTCGTGCCTGCTCATCATCAAGGACTGGAGCAACGGCCTGTTGCTCGAAGGCGACGAGATTGACAAGGAGCGTGGCGTGATTCACGAGGAATGGCGCCTCCGTTCGAGCGCAAGCCAGCGTATGTTTGAGCGCAACCTCACCACGCTCTACCCCGATTCGAAGTATGGCTATCGCATGCCCATCGGTTTGATGGAGGTGATTGACAACTTCAAGTATGACGAACTCCGCAACTACTACAAGAAGTGGTATCGTCCCGACAACCAAGCTGTTATTGTTGTGGGTGACATCAACGTGGACTACACTGTGAACAAGATTAAGGAGCTCTTCGGCCCCATTCCCAAGCCCGCTCCCGATGCCGCACAGGTGGTTGACATCCCCGTGCCCGACAATGCCGAGGCCATCGTCGTTGTTGACAAGGACAAAGAGCAACAATACAGCCTCGTGGAGCTCATGTACAAGCACGACCCCACGCCGCGCGAGGAGAAGGCCAACATGGCTTACATGCTTGAGGAATATATCATTAATATGGTGGGCACCATGCTCAACAACCGCTTCGGCGAAATTGCACAAGACCCCGACTGCCCCTACACCCAAGCCTACTGCTATGATGGCAATTACAACGGCATGTCGAGAACCAAAGAGGCCTTCACTCTCCTGGCCGTGCCTAAGGAAGGTAAGAACCCCGAGACGCTCAAGAGACTCACCGAAGAGGCCCTGCGCGCTGCCCAGTACGGCTTCACGGCCACTGAGTATGCCCGTGCCCGCGAGGAGTTCCTGAGCGAGCTGGAGAAGGCTTACAACAACCGTAACCAGACCGACAACAGCGTCTTTGGCAACGCCATGCGCGACAACTACCTGGATGGTGAGCCCTTGGCATCAATCGACATGGAGTATATGATTTACAATCAATTTGCTCCGATGATTCCCGTCGATGTCATCAACGAGGTCATGCCCGAACTTATCACGACCACCGATACCAACCTCGTGGTAATCAACTTCAACCCCGAGAAGGAAGGTCTTGCAATACCC
>JAGCUP010000027.1 GCA_017962765.1 Muribaculaceae bacterium
AGGACTACCTGAAATGGAAGGTTATCACCAGCAGCGCCCCCTTGCTTAGCGATGACCTTGTTACTGAAGACTTCAACTTTTTCGATAAATACCTTTATGATATAGAGGCACAAGAGCCTCGCTGGCGCCGGGTGCTTAACAAAACCTCTAATTATTTAGGCGAAGCTATCGGGCAACTATATGTGGAGAAATTTTTCCCCGCCGAAGCAAAACAGCGTGTGATGCACCTCGTTGAGAACCTGCGGGCGGCTCTTCGAGAGCGCATTAAGCGCCTCGACTGGATGAGTGATGAGACTAAAGCTAACGCCCTTCGCAAACTCGATTGTTTCGAAGTGAATATCGGATATCCCGACAAGTGGTTAGACTACAGCAATTTTGAAGTCACCCCTGAGTCCTACTTCCAGAATATACGCCGCGCCAGACGCTTCGAGAGGACTTTAGACATCGCCAAGGTTGGCAAGCCTGTTGATAAGGAAGAGTGGGACATGGAACCCCAAACCATTAACGCCCGTTATAACCCGGACATGAACAGATTAACGTTCCCTGCTGCTGTGCTGCAACCTCCATTCTTTAATATGGATGCTGACGATGCGGTCAACTACGGAGCCATCGGCCAGGCAATAGGCCATGAGATGACACACGGATTCGACCACGCAGGGCGTCTATTCGACGAAAAAGGTAACCTCAACAACTGGTGGACCGATGAGGACGATGCCAAGTTCAACGAACGCGCCAAGCAATTCGTCAAGTTGTTCGACGAATTCGAACTCCGCGGCAACCACATTAACGGAGAGCAAACCCTTGACGAGAACATCGCCGACCTTGGCGGCCTGAATGTGGCGTGGGATGCCTACCAAATGACCGACGAGGCCAAAGCGGACAAGAGCATCGACGGTTTCACGCCAGCACAGCGCTTCTTCATTAGTTATGCCACCGTCTGGCGTTGCAATATCCGCGACAAGGCCCTTGAGCTACAAATCAAGGAAGACCAGCACTCGCCACACGAAGCCCGTGCCAACCGCGCCCTCGGCTCAATGACGCACTTCTATGAGGCATTCGACATTCCGGAAGGAAGCAAGATGTATATCGCACCCGAAGAACGTGCCGCCATTTGGTGATGTTTAACCCGAATCCTGCTGTTTTTTGAAAAAATCACATTCTTTTTTTGCGATTTTATCACAAAATATTTTTAACTTTGCAAACAATAGAAATAAACCTATTTATTCACTCTTAAAAACAATTCCTATTTTTATGAAAAAGTTATTATTATTGTTTGCGACAATCGCAATGATGACCGCTTGTGGCGGCAACGGAACCAATTCGGGCGCTGAGGGTGGTGACTCTACAGCCAATGAAGGCCCCAAGACCTACTCTATCGAGTACGACTTCAACAGCAACTCCGGCTCCAACTGGGAGTGCCTCGACATTCACACTGACGGCAAAATCAAAGCCGATCTTCAGGTTAATATCGAAGGCGACAAGGTCACCATCAACATGCCGTTGCAAGTAAAAATCAAGGGCGGCGAACTCAAGAAGAGCCTCAACGAGGGCGAAGCTCAATACTCAGTAGAAAACAGCAGCTCGAAGGGCAGTATCAAGTTTAAGGTTGCCGATGCCGACAAGGTGAACTATGACGAGGAATTCAAGAAACTCAAAGAAGGAGATGTCCTCACTATCAACATCACCGGCGAGACCACCAAGGACGTTCTCGAGAAGATGAACAACAACTGGGGCACATTCGCTCTGATGTTCTAAACTCGTCTTCGGAACTTAATTCGAAAAATCTTTTACGTTATAAAGCGGTTACCGTGCCACCGCAGCACGATAACCGCTTTTCTTTATAACCGTATGACCGATTCGAGTTTATAGAAGCATTATTCCGTAACAAGGCCACAACAATCAGTAAAATGGTCACAAATCCTCATGCGGATTTATAGTAATTTTGCATGCGATAAATAATTGTTGCATTATAAAAACAAGGATTATGAAAAGGGTAATTGTAATTTCGACGAGTCTTCGTCATGGCTCAAACAGCGACATGCTTGCCGACAAGTTTGTGGCAGGTGCCATGAGTGCTGGAAACGACGTGGAGAAAATATCGCTGGTTGGCAAGGAGATTCAGTTTTGCAAGGGCTGCATGGGTTGCCAAAGACTGGGGCGTTGCGTTATCAATGACGACGTGAACGGCATCATGGCCAAGGTTCTGGAGGCCGATGTGGTGGTATGGGCTACACCTATTTATTATTATGAAATGAGCGGGCAGATGAAGACCCTCATTGACCGCATGAACGCCATGTATCCGCTAGACTACAAGTTCCGCGATGTGTATCTGCTCACGACGGCTGCCGAGGATGAGGATTATGTCCCCAAACGTGCCGAGGCAGGACTTACAGGCTGGATTGACTGCTATGAAAAGAGCCGACTGGCTGGCACCCTTTTCTGCGGTGGCGTGAACGATGCGCATGAGATTGAAGGCAACAGCAAACTGCAGGAAGCTTTCGAGATGGGTAAGATGGTTTAACCCAAATCGGTCATTAGAATTTATGGCATAAATAGACCTAAAAATCAACCTATCGTCGGCCTAATGAACGATTCGGATTTAATAGCACAACAATGAGAAATAAGGTTATAAATATTGTAATTTTGGTGTCCGCAATTTGGTCGGTCGCCGCAACACAAGAGATTATGGCAAACGACATCGTAAAAGAAGATCTGAAACTGGTGCAGGAGTGGGATAAGACATTCCCTAAGAGCGACAAGGTGAATCATCGCAAGGTGACTTTCGTTAACAACTATGGCATCACGCTGGCTGCCGACCTGTATGCCCCCATTAACGCCGAGGGCAAACTCCCTGCCATTGCCGTGAGCGGACCGTTTGGTGCGGTTAAGGAGCAATGCTCGGGGCTCTATGCCCAAACGATGGCCGAGCGAGGTTTCCTCACCATCGCGTTCGACCCGTCATTCACGGGCGAGAGCGGCGGACAACCGCGCCGCACGGCTTCACCCGACATCAACACCGAGGACTTTATGGCTGCAGTTGACTTCCTCAGCGCCTTGCCCGAAGTGGATGCCGAACGCATAGGCATCATCGGTATTTGCGGATGGGGTGGCATCGCACTGAACGCCGCTGCCGCCGACACACGCGTCAAAGCTACCGTAGCCTCGACCATGTACGACATGAGCCGTGTAAGTGGCAACGGCTACTACGATAGCGAGGACAAAGAGGAGTCCCGTCATACCGCACGTGAAGACCTGAGCCGTCAGCGGCTTACCGACCCGATGGCTATGGCTGGTGGTGTGATTGACCCGCTTCCCGACGACGCACCTCAGTTTGTCAAAGAATATCATGCCTACTACAAAACTCCGCGTGGCTATCACAAACGCAGCGGCAACAGCAACGACGGCTGGCGCATCATTGGCGCACAAGCCTATGCCAATACCCGTTTCCTTTATTATATCAACGAAATTCGTTCAGCTGTGCTTGTGATGCACGGTGAGAAGGCCCACTCGCGCTACTTTGGCGAGGCGGCCTACCACTACATGGTAGATGGCAAGGCCGAGGGCTATAACACGGTAGTAAAACCCAATCCCGTGCCCGAAAACAAAGAGTTGCTCATCATTCCCGAAGCCACCCACTGCGACCTCTATGATGGCGGCGAGAAAGGCTACATCCCATTTGACAAACTCGCCGATTTCTTTAACACCCATTTGAAATGAAACAGATAATCACATTAATTGCCATACTTTTCTCAGTTGTGGCACAAATCAATGCCGAGGTGATGAAAATCAACGTGATTATTGGTGACAAAACTTTCACGGCAACAATCAGCGAAACCGAAACTGGCCGTGCGTTCTACAACATGCTGCCTCTCACTCTGAACATGAACGAGCTGAACGGCAACGAGAAATATTGTTATCTCGACACCTCGCTGCCTACGGCGTCGTATCGTCCGGGCACCATCAAGGCCGGTGACCTATTGCTCTACGGTTCGACGTGTGTAGTGCTGTTCTATGAGACATTCTCCAGCAGTTACAGCTACTCGCGCATCGGGGCCCTCGACAACCCCGAAGGCATCGCCCAAGCAGTGGGTGGCGGAAACATGACCGTCACGTTCGACAAGGCGACATCGGTGGCGACTGGCATTCATGGCGTGGATGAAGACTCTAGGGTTACTGCCATCTATGACATCAAGGGCAATGTCATGCCCGACACCGACTTGGCCCAACTGCCACAGGGCATTTATATTATCAGGCAACATGACGGAAAAACGAAGAAAATCATCAAATAATTTTTGTAAAATCTCCGTTATATAAGTGATGATTTACCATCTTGACAACATAGACCAGTATAACCACGCCTTGGGTATCGAGACCCTTCACCCGCTAGTGACGGTGTGCAACCTCAAGGATGTGCCAAACCGCGAGCTCATCGACAACGAGGTCACTTGGCACTATGGCGTGTATGCCATGTTCCTGAAGAACACGCGCAGTTGCATGCTGTCGTATGGGCACAAGGACTATGACTATAGTGACGGCACGGTGACGAGCTTCGCCCCCAAGCAGACCGTGACTGCCGTTCCCATCAAATGCATTGACCATGATGTGGTGGCGCTGTTGTTCCACCCCGACTTGATTCGCGGCACCTCACTCGGGCAGAACATTGGAGACTACAGTTTCTTCAACTACTCGTCGAACGAGGCGCTGCACATGTCGGAGCGTGAGCGCGCCATCTACCTCGACTGTATCGACAAGATTAGAACCGAGATTGAGAGGCCCATCGACAAGCATAGTCGCAAGCTCATCAGCCGCAACATCGAGTTGCTGTTGGACTACTGCATGCGGTTCTACGACCGTCAGTTCATAACCCGTGAGGACGAGAACCGCAGTGTGATTGCCCAATTCGAGCAGTTGCTGAACGATCATTTCCGTAACCGCGAGGCAATATTTATGAACGGGCTGCCCTCGGTCAAGATGTTTGCCGACAAATGCTGCCTGTCGCCCAACTACTTTGGCGATCTCGTGAAAAAAGAGTCAGGTAAAACACCCGTTGAGTATATCCAAGCTAAAGTCATTGACATTGCCAAGGAGGAACTGCACTCCACCGACGACACCATCACCGAAATCGCCTACCGCTTAGGATTTCAAAGCAGCCAACACTTTAACCGCTATTTCAAACGCATCACAAGCCTTACCCCTACCGAGTTTCGAAAACAAAGCCGCTCGGCATAACCACAGACTGATAATGTGCTGTCAGACAGCAACGTCTTTAACAGCTTCAAGCGGTTGAGTTACCTTGCGTATCTCAACCGCTTAACTTATAATCGACGACAAGGGAGTATCATGAAGACGTGCTGTCGCGGTATTCTTTTGCGGTCATACCGGTGACTCGTTTGAAATAGCGATAGAAGGATGTGGGTTCGGAGAAGCCTAACAGATAGGCGGTTTCTTGAAGCGTCTGTGTGGCATGTGTCTCAATCAGCCGCTTGGCTTGTGCTGCCACGTATTGCTCTATCCACTTGACCGGCGAGAGGCCATCGGTAGCGGTGCGGATGACTTTGCTAAGATACTTAGGCGTGAGGTTCAGCAAGTCGGCGTAGTACTTCATCTCTCGCGACTCCCGGTAATTATTTACCACCAAATCACAGAAGCGATTGAAGATTTCGACATGACGTTTCGCTTTCCATTGCCTATCTTGTTCGCGTCGGTAGTAACTGAGAAACTCATAGCCCACGGCCAACTGCGCCAAGAGGGTCTGATAGCGGTGCGGCATCTCCTTTTCGGTGTGGTTGGCGATGATGATAAGTTGGTCCAGGATGGCCAGTAGGTGTGCGGCCTGCTCATCGGTGAGTGAGCAGTGTGGGGCATAGTTGAATTTATCGTAGTCGTGGCTGAAAGTGTGGAACCGCAGGTCATCGAACATTTTTGGAGAGATAAAAAACACGGCGTAGGAGAAGTCGTCGGTGCAGTCTAAGGGGTGCATAATGTGACCTGGCATGATGAAGGCAAGGTCGTTTTTGTGATGTGCAATCACCCGCATGTCGTACATCGCCCGCGCGCTGCCACTCAGGCAGAGGGTAATAGTGATATGTGGGAAGACGAAGTCTTCGTCAATGTTGAAAAAGCGGAGAGCCTCGCGAACAATCACGATGCCGTTTTGCTCGACGTCTTTTATCAACTGCTCTTTAGAGTTTGCCAGTGACATCATATATTGTTGGTGTTATAATACATAGGAGTACTTTTGACTGCAAAATTAGCATTTTTGTGGACTCCACAAGGGGGAAAGCGACTTTTTGCCATAAAAAAGGCCCATATTGTCAGCAAATGGATGTACTAATTATTGTTAATTTGCATTTTTTAGGACATATACATTATTAACATAAAATTTCAATGATGAAAAACAAATTACTCTTTTGCGTCATGCTCCTGTTTGCAGCAGTGGGCATGAAAGCCCAGTCAGTAGCCACCGAGGAGATGGACGAGCGGTTCAACAACGGAACCGATCTGCCCTACGGATGGTTTACCGAGGGCTGGAAGGTTGACAGTACAGGTGTGGTCAAAATTGAGGGCTCGTCTTCTGGTTTTGACATTGAAGAGATGATGGGCGGCGAAGAAGGCTTCGACCCCAGCAAACTCATGGAATCTCTCATGGGTGGCGATAACAAGCCCAACTACCTGCTCACGCCGCCCCTTGTAGTCAAACACATGGGCGAGTATCTGGTGTTTTCTGCCAAAAAAGAAAAGAAGGACGACTCCGGCTCCGGTTCGAGCTTCAGCTTCGGCGGCTCCAGCGACACCACCTTTGTCGTGGAGCGGAGCGTTTACAGCCACAACCAGTGGGAGCGAGTTGCCGACTTCACCACCGAGCTCGACACGGTTTACAAGACATTCGCCGTTACCGGTACGCCTGCCGGTGAATACCGTTTCCGCTTCAGAGCCGGAGGTGGAGCAACCGTCATGATCGACAGCGTGGCAGGTTTCCACATCGACAGCGAAGCCCCCGACATTCACATTATAGAGAATGACGCGCGAGCCTATCACCTCGACTTCAGCCTCTGTAAGGAGGATAGCACACGCACACTCAAGGTTATCAACACGGCAACAGGTACGCTGGGGGTTGACATTACTTCTGAAGACCCAGCCCTATTCTCGGTGAACCCGACACATTTGGAAGTGGCTGCCGCCGACTCGGTCGATGTGAATATCACCTTTAATTTTGCTGCCGGACAGCCCGGCAAGAACGAGTCAAAAATCACGTTTACACCTACCGACGAGCGAGTATGGGGCAAGGGCCTGAATGCGACAGCCGTTGTCACCCAACCCGGCGTATGGATGGAGGACTTCAATGCCAACGTTCAGCCTATAGGCTTCTTCACCGAGGGATGGGAATTCCGCGACAATGTGGCCACCACCAGTGAGGGCGGCGGGATGGCGGCCATGTTCGGCGGCGGTTCGTCGTCGTTCCTGATGACGCCTCCTCTTAGGGTTGAAAGCATCAACGAGGTGCTGCTCTTCTCTGCCAAGAGTGGCAGCGATGACGATGGCATGGCCGGCATGGGTGCCATGTTCGGCGGTGGCGGCTCGTCTGTTGTTGTCGAAAAATCAGTCTATGGTAGCAACAAGTGGGAGAAAGTGAAGGAATTCACCGAGCCGCTCGACTCCACTTACAGAACGCTTTGGGTTGGATACATCGAGCCTGGTGAATACCGCTTCCGCATCTGTGCATCCGACAGCATCGTCGTTGACAGCATTGCTGGATTCCACCTCGACGAGAATGCCCCCGACATCTACGTGCTCCACAACAACACCGCTGCCAGCGCCATCAACTACGGTATGCCGCAGGCCGTCAGCACCCAGACGCTTGCCGTGGTCAACACAGGTACGGGTAGCCTGCAAGGCACCATTGCCTCTACCGACGAGACTACCTTTGGCCTCAGCACAAAAGAGTTTTCAGTTAACGCCAGCGACACAGCCTTCGTCGATGTCACCTATCTCTTCGACCCTGAATCGTTAGGCATCCACCAGGGCTTGGTTAGCTTCACGCCAACGAGCGCTGCCCTAAATCCCCTCACTTATCCGCTCACTGCCTATAGCACCTACGCTGATGCGTGGACAGAGGACTTCGAGCCGGAGTACCTGCGCGAAGACGAGACACAACCTATCGACTTGCCTGCCGGCTGGGAGACCACAGGCTGGGAAGTCAGACTGCCCAGTAGCGGCGGTGGACTGATGGACATGCTTAGCGGCCTTATGGGAGGCGGTGATGACACACCCAAGACATGGATGGCCACGACAAGCTCTGAAGCTTACGAACTCATCACCCCGCGTCTGCAGGCCAAGAAGGGCGACGTGTTACGCTTCGAGGCTGAGTTGGGTGGTGGAGGCATGATGGCCATGTTGAGCATGTTCATGGGCGGTGGCGCCAACGGCCAACTCAACGTATTCTATAAAGTGGATGCCAGCGGTACCGTAGCCCCCAACGATGACGATTGGACCTACTACAACACCTTTGTACAAAATGGTTACGTCTATTTTGTGGCTCCCTACTCGGGTGTCTATCAGTTGCGCTTCACCTCGCCGAGTGCTTCACTCGACAACTTCTATGGCTTCCGCCAGCCCATCCAATCGGTGGCACTCTCCGAAGATAACGACAATGTCAATACCGCAGTGTTTGAGCAGTACAATGGGCAGACGGTTAACGTCAGCTTCGACCGCACACTTTCTGCCACACAGCAGAGCGACGGCACCTGGGCTCCTCGCTCCTACGTCGTCAGCCTGCCTTATGACTACGATTTCACCGACTATTACGAGGCCGACCAGGCCAAAATCTTCAGCCTGGCCTTCAAGGAGGAATACTACCGACAGTTCATCTTCCTGCCAACCGGCAATGCCAATCCCAACCTCATGCAAGCCGGCAGGGCATACCTCGTTGTCGTGATGAAAGGACAAATCAATCTTAGCGCCGCTGCCGTCACCCTGAACAACACCATTGTTGACGATGACCAAAATGTGGTGAACGATTTCGAGGACTGGTACTTCAACGACAAGCTGACACCCGCAGGAAAGTGGCTGGCCAACTTCCGCACGATTTCCGATGTGGAGGCTGATGCCATGAACATCTATGGCATGCGCGATGACGGCACATGGGCTCGCTATCAGTCGGACGGTGGTGAGGAAAATAGCCACATGTCAGCTTTCCGTGGCTATTTCGAGGCCAACGCCAACGAGTCTGGTTCATCTGCACCAGCACGTTTGAGCACGGCACCGAAGCCAGGCACCTACAACACGATGTTCCACTCTAGCGACCAGCAGGGTACTAGCACAGGCGAAAACCTCAACTACGACAATCTTAGTTTCGAACCCACTATCCCTTATCCCGCTGAGAACACGCCCACTGGCGTTGAGACCATTCACGCCATTGACGCCGACGGAACTCATCACTATTTCGATTTGTTAGGTCGCCCACTCTACCACAAACCTGAGCAAGGCATCTACATCGACAACGGTCAAAAGGTTATTGCGAAATAAGACGAAACCTATATTTTGACACCAAAGCGGTTGGATTACCTTTGCGTATTCCAACCGCTATTGTTGTGTGTGTGTGGCTGCGGTCCATGCACTATAAACCAATCATTTTGACCTTAATTTATTTTGTTGATTTGACAAAAATCGCTACCTTTGCTCCGAAAGTATGTGCAAATCAAAGATTTTCGGATTAGCGTCATGGTTTTTAAAGAGCGAGCAATAACAATAATTTGTGCGATTTTTGCAATCTGCACATTGGCTCACGGGCAAAATACTGAGCACATGACCCAATCTTTGTGGGTTATTGATGGCGTCATGGTAGATTTCACCATTCCCATCAACGATGACGAATTCTTTGCCGATAGTATTGAGACATATTTGAATCGCCACTTCCCTATCATTAAGCCCGACGACGTCAAAGAAATCCGAATACGAACTACTGTCGAATGTACCGATATTTTATGCATTAATGAGGCTCCTGTTATCGTAATTAACACACGCGAAGACAGATGGATTCAGGACTTGGAGCTCAATGGCGTTTATACAAAGAAAAAGAAGATAGCTTTAGGAGATTTTGCTGGCCTAACGAACCGAAAATATCTTGACAAATGGCTTGAAAAAATATGGAAAATTAAAAATATCAAATCCATCCAATTTCATCCTGACGGCAAGACCGTTTTGGACAAAAAGGGCCGCCCACACCAAGTGCGCCTCAGCATCGTGACAGAATAACAACTAAGAAAGAAAGGATATCAATGATTGATTTTGGACTAAAGAACAAGGTGGCCCTGATTACGGGGGCAAACAATCCCCAGGGAATTGGAGCCACTACAGCATTTGCTTTTGCGCGCGAAGGGGCAAAGGTGGCCTTGGTATATAAAAAGGTGCCCAGGCAGTTCGACAAGACGAAGACCGATTACGATGGAGCCGACAGGTATTTCGCGGCGAATGCCGGGGACGCCACTCGCGTGGAGGGCAGACTCCAGGAAATGAATGCCGACTATCTGATTATTGAGAGTGACATCACCGACGAAGCGGCCGTGAAAGAAATCTATACGACCGTGCTGGACCGATTCGGGAGAGTTGACATCCTGGTGAATAACGCGGCCGAGGGCGACATGGACGGACTTGACACCATAGAACGTATCACCCCGAGCGTGATTGAAGACACGTTTGCGGTCAATGTGCGCGGAAGTATTTTGATGACACACGAACTGATTCGGCACCGTGGCGATTATGGCAGAATCATCAATCTCTCAACCGACTCATCACAAATTTTCGCAGGCCAAATCGCCTACGGGGCAAGCAAAGCGTCGCTTGAAGCACTCACCCGCAGCATAGCCCTTGAAGTGGCGAAGTATGGCATCACCGTGAATTGCGTAGCACCCGGCCCCACCCAAACAGGATGGATCGATGCCGACCTGGAAAAGTCCGTCGTTCCGTTAATACCAATGGGAAGACTTATTCAACCCGAAGACATTGCCGAAACCATCCTGTTCTTAGCCAGCGAGCAAGCCAAGATGCTCACAGGCCAAGTAATCAAAGTTTCAGGCGCACACGCCCTGTAAACCATAATCGGCCTTGTGGATGCAAGGCTGTCCATACAGCAATCCCGCCCCAAGCATGACGCCGGAGCGGGATTGCCGTGTGAGTGAGTTTACGGGGTTACTTCTTAATGGTGAAGTTGTCGAGCACGGTCTGCACGGCGTTCATCAGGGCCTCAGCCAAAAGCGATTTCAAGGAAATGAATTTTCTCTTTATACGACATACGCCCCGACCCCTCGGCGATATTCGATGGGATGGAGATTACCGCTCTACGGAGCTGGCTGCTCAACCCATATTGTTCAAAACTTGGGAATTTGGCAATCAGTGGATAAACCGACTTCACCAACTCCATTGCTCTCTGCCATGCTACAAGGCCTTCAAATTGATAAGTTTCTTCCATTGTAATCAAATAATTTTGCCACAAAGGTAGGCAAAATATTTGAGTTGAGCGGTTAGAGGCCGAAGACCACTCAATATAGTAGAAAATTCTCTAACCTATAACCACTAACCTATAACCTTTTTTATGACGAAAGAGATAAGCGAAGCGCAAGCGCTTGAGGAAAGAAAAAAATTTGTATCCGCCTTCAATGACACCATGATTAAGATTTGGCAGGAGCAAATCACATTGTTGGGAGTCATTGACACCGGGGCTTTGCTGGCTTCGCCCAAAGCCATCGCCATGCGTGCCGACGGACGCTTCTTCGAGGTGTCGCTCTCACAAGCCTTCCTTGAATACGGCTTGTGGCAGGACTATGGCACAGGGCGTGAAACGCCCCGTGGCAATACTGGCGACATCGGCAGAACGAAAGTGCGGCAACGCCGCAAGTGGTTCAGCCGAAAGTATTACGCTTCGGTCATGCGAATAAAAGAGTTTTATGAAGATAACGTGGGACGCTCATTCACTGGCATTTTAAGCGATTTCGCACGGCGTGCAAATTCTTCGTCAAAAAGTGGCTCTCTTTAAGAAATAATGTGTAACTTTGCGGTTGAAACCGCAAGGAAATAATGACACGAAACGGCAACATATCAGCCACACCGTTCAATGGGTCTTTTAACTCATTGAATAACAGCGTGTTATTGCCCCCTCCATTTTGTAGCGTAGATTTTTCAAAATCAACCTTTTTACGGCACATTCCGCAGATAGATGGAGTGTGCCGCTATGCTATGTAATAAGCTCTATTCAATAACCTCTTAAACTTAAAGCGTATGAAAAAGTTTCTACTCTTACTCGTGGCAATGGTCGCCAGCCTCTCGGCTTGGGCTGATGTGGAGATAAACGAGAGCAACTTCCCCGATGATAATTTCCGCAACTGGCTGCTGGAGCAAAGCTACGGCAGCGATGGTGTGCTTACCGATGAGGAGATTGCCGGTATCACCGAAATCGATGTCAATGGAATCCATACTTACGACCTCACAGGCATCGAGCATTTCACCGCATTGACACACCTTGACTGTAGCAGCAACTCGCTGGAGGCGCTTGACTTGAGCCACAACACCGCATTGACACACCTTGACTGTAGCAGCAACTCGCTGGAGGCGCTTGACTTGAGCCACAACATCGCATTGACAGAGCTTCAATGCCTACTCAACCAGCTGACGGCGCTTGACTTGAGCTACAACATCGAATTGAAATACCTTGATTGCATGAATAACCAGCTGACGGCGCTTGACTTGAGCTACAACATCGCATTGACAAAGCTTCAATGCATGGATAACCAGCTGACGGCGCTTGACTTGAGCCACAACACCGAATTGAAATACCTTGATTGCAGTAATAACCCGCTGACGGCGCTTGACTTGAGCCAAAACACCGCATTGATAACTCTTGATTGCAGTAATAACCAGTTGACGGCGCTTGACGTGAGCCACAACACGGCATTGGTAGGTCTTAATTGCAGTATCAACCAAATCAATGGTGAGAACATGGAAGCATTGGTTGCCAGCCTGCCCACCGTGGATGTTGTTAATAATTTTGGCTGGAACGGCGATTTTAGTGTCATCAACCTTGATTCCGAAACCGAGCAGAACATCATCACCGCCGCACAGGTGACCACGGCAAGAGGTAAGAACTGGACGGTGTATGGCTACAAAAATTATCGGTGGCAGGAATACGACGGCAGCTATCCCGTGGTCAGTTACATCGACGAGAACCGCGAAATGCAGAGCCACGAGGCGATTGTGCTCACGGGAAATGAGACCTCGCTGGGTGCGGAAGGCCAGGAGAGTTGGTATGTGGCCAAAGACACGCTCAACTACACCCAGACCATCACCATCGCGGGTGATGTTCACCTCATCCTCGCCGACAGCGCGGTGATGAACATCGGCACCAAGGCGTTCCCCCTCAGCGGCTATGGTATCAACGGCAATGAACATGAAGAAACCACTCTCACCATCTACAGTCAGACACTCGATGACGACACTGCCGGGCATCTGAACATAAACACCGGCAATGATTGCATCTATATTAATGGCGATTATGCGCAACACGGCGGCAACGTCACCGCAAACTCCACCTATTGGTCCGGTATCGCGCTATGGAACAACTTAACTCTCACAGGTGGCACACTCTATGTCACCTCAAGTAAAAAAGCCATCAATACTGTTGAAAATGTTGACATTCTCGGCGGCAAATTCTCGGCCATTGGAGGCGATAAAGGCATCTACACCATGGAAGGCGATGTGACCCTCGGTTGGAAGAACGCCGATGATGAAATCACCATCAGCAGCCTGGCTTACGGTGCTCCCAGATGCACAATGAAGATTGTCGATGGGCAGGCATTTGTTGATAGCGTAAAGAACATCTACGATAGCACGACTCCATCGAATACACTTTGGGCGTTGACCAACGTGACGCTGCGACCCTATAATCCGCGATACACATTCAATAGCACGACCGGCGAGCTCGCGTTACTCTGGGGCGAGTTCAACAAGAACAACAAGTGGGGTGATGACGTGACAGCCGAGGATGTCTTGAGCGTGACTGCGATCGACCAGGTGAGTTTCACCGGCAACTGCTCGGA
>JAGCUP010000028.1 GCA_017962765.1 Muribaculaceae bacterium
CCATGTTCCCGCAGCTCATCGCAGGTCCCATCGTGCGTTACGGCACGGTGGCCCACGAGATTCATGACCGCCACGCGAGCGCTGCCGATAAGGCCGAGGGCGTGTACCGCTTTCTTATTGGCTTGGGCAAAAAGGTGATTTTGGCTAACCAACTTGGCGAGATTAGCGACCAGTTCCTTCTGGGCGACTTGACGAATCTGTCGACGGCAGGCGCATGGGTGGGCATCCTGGCCTTCACATTGCAAATCTATTTTGACTTCTCGGGTTACAGCGACATGGCGATAGGTATGGGACGCTGCCTCGGTTTCCATTTCAACGAGAACTTCAACCATCCCTATTGTTCGAAGACCGTCACCGAGTTCTGGCGCCGCTGGCACATGTCGCTCGGTAGCTTCTTCCGCGACTATGTGTATATCCCATTGGGCGGCAACCGACGCCATCAGGCGCTCAACATTGCAGTGGTGTGGTTCCTTACCGGTATGTGGCACGGTGCCTATTGGAACTACATCCTGTGGGGTCTTTACTTCGGCGTATTGCTGGTGATTGAGAAATACACTATTATGCGCTGGATTAAGCGTATCCCGGCCTTTGTCCTCCACATTTATGCCCTGTTCTTGTTCATCGTGGGGTGGGGTATATTCAAGTTTGAGGTGGCCCACCTCAGCGACTTCACCCAGATGGGCACCTTCTTTAGCGCTTTCTTTGGCCATGGCGCCGCTTGGGGCGATTTTACCAGCAAAATGGCGGTGCTGAACAACTTCTGGCTGTGGGTCGTGGCAATTGTGTTGTGTATGCCTGTGCGCGACTTCGTGGCTCGTCTCACTGCCAAGGTGCTTCCCGAGGGTAGTACTCTTCATGCCAGCACGTTACTGGTGACGCGCGTGGCCATTTCGCTTGTGGCCCTCGTGTTGAGCGTAGCCCTGCTTGTGGGCGCTACCAATAACGCATTCATATATACAAGATTCTAATGGAGATAAAGAAAACGATAATATTATGTGCTCTTGCACTTGCGGCCTCACTGGGCGTGCAGGCACAACAACGGCTTGATGCCGCGCAGCAGCGTGAGCGCACTATTCCGCAGCACTATGAGAACACAGTGTGTCCCAACGAGGTTGCCAAGAAGGCAGCTGGTGGCATCATCGTGGTGGGCGGCGGCGATACGGTGCGTGCTATGAGCCCCTTCAGTAGCAGTGCACAGGCTCGAGAGGCTTATGCCCAAATTGCCAATAAATATTACAACACCTTTGGAGGGCGCGTCAACGTCTACTGCATGCCCATCCCAATTGCTTCTGCATTCTATACCCCCGATGCGGCAAGCTCGTGGACGCGCGACCAGCGTGCCGCCCTCATCGACATTTTTTCCTATCTGGAGCCGGGAGTAAAGGCCGTTGATGCCTACACCACACTTGGTGCCCATGCCGCCGAAGATATCTACCTGCGTACCGACCATCATTGGTCTCCCAAGGGTGCCTACTATGTGGCACGGCACTTTACGCAAGTGGCAGGTGTTCCGTTTCGCAACCTTTCTTTCTATGAGGAGTGCATCGTGAAGGACTTTGTAGGAACGATGTACAAGTACTCGAAGGATGCCGCCGTCAAAAATGCACCCGAAGACTTTGTCTACTATATTCCCACTGCCGTGCGCTATAGTGCCACGCGCATTACCTACACGCTGGGCAAGGGCAATCACGTGGCAAAGACCTCGGAACCAGCTGAGTGCGACTTCTTCCGTGAATTCAAGGATGGCAGTGGCGGGGCTTACAGCACGTTTATGAATGGTGATACCAACACCACACACGTGCATACCGCTACGCGCAACGGCCGTCGGTTGCTCATCCTTAAAGATAGCTTCGGCAACGCCATCCCGGGTTATCTGTTTTACTCGTTTGAGGATATCCACGTGGTGGACTGCCGCTACTTCACGTTTAACATTGTCGATTACGTCAACAAAAACGAAATCACCGACATCCTTTTCTGCAACAATATTTCCCACGCTTGCTCCGATGCCACTGTGCGCGCTTACGAGCGATACCTCACCCAATAAGACAAGTTTATGAAATACAGCAAAATATACCTCATCTTGGTGGTGGCCGTGTTCTCGGCCTTCGTGCTCGTTTTTAATTTCTTTGAGCGGCCGCGAATCTCTGAACTCGAGAAACGCGAGCTTGCCACCTTTCCAGCTTTCTCATGGAACGCCTTGGCTCAAGGCCAGTTCACCGACAGCGTGTCGAAGTGGTACAGCGACAGTGAACCCTTCCGTGACCGATTTATGTCGATGAGCATGACCATCAAGGATTATCTCGCACTCAAGGTGGCTCAGGGCGAGGAAGAACAAATCGTTTTCCATGCCAGCACCGACGAACAGCAAAACAGTGAGAGCGTTGAAAATCGCAACATCGAGGAATACAAGAACACCGTCACTGCCGATGAAAACGCGAAAATCGCTCATGCCGGCATCCTAATTTTGGGCAAGGAACCCACGGCAAGGGCCCTGATGGCCTACGGTGGTGGCCCTGAGGGTGGTGTGGCCTATGCCAATGCTGCCAATAAATACAAAGAGGTATTTGGACGTGGTGTTAACGTCTATTGCATGGTCATTCCCACTGCCATCGAGTTCTATTGCCCCGAGAGTGCGAAAAGTTCGACCAAATCGCAACGTGCTACCATTAATAACATATTTGCACACTTGAGCGATTCGGTGCGCGCCGTTGACATCTACACTACGTTGGGTGAGCATGCCGCCGAGGACATCTACTTGCGCACCGACCACCACTGGGCACCGCTGGGAGCCTATTATGCCGCGCGCAAGTTCGCCGCCATTGCCGGCGTGCCTTTCCGTGACCTCAGTGCTTACGAGCGCAAGGTGGTGCATGACTTTGTAGGTACGATGTATGGCTATTCGCGCGATATTTCCATTAAAAATTCGCCTGAGGACTTCGTCTATTATGTACCCACCGAGGTGGAATATACAACGACTTATACCAACTATTCCATCGACAAGTCCTATCATGTGACGGGCGAGGGCAAACCGTTCGAGGGGCAGTTCTTTGGAACGTTCAAAGATGGCAGTGGCGGTGCCTATTGCACATTTATGGGCGGTGACGCAAAGATCACTTGCGTGAAGACCGGCACCCATAACGGTCGTCGTGTATTATTGATGAAAGACAGTTTCGGTAACGCCATCCCGGGTTATCTGTTCTATTCGTTCGAGGAGGTGCATGTGATTGACTTCCGTTATTTCACACGCAACATGAAGAACTATGTGCGGGAGAACAAAATCACCGACATTCTTATGGCTAACAATACTTTTGTGGCCTATAACCCCAGCACCGCCAACAGTTATATTCGTTTCCTCGACCAGTAACGGTCAGCGCACTTTTGAGAAACGGATCTGGCTCTTGAATACGGGAAACTTCACGTTGAGAATCGAGCCGCCTTCGAACGAGGCCTGTACGTCGTCGCCCATGTCCTCACCTGTGGCGTCAATCCAGCGTGCACGATAGCTGTCGGTAAATATGGTACGCGTCATGGTGCCTTTCGGTTGACAGGGTTGCCATTTGGCGCCCATCACTTGCGCCCCGTCGATATAGAGGATGTCATATCCGTTATCGGTCGCCACCAATGCGATGGTATAGCGTCCGCCCAATCCTACCCATTTGTCCTCTAATTCACGGTCGAGATAAGTCCAATAGCCTTCGTAGGGGTCGGTGGATGTGGCGAAGTGCTCTTCGAGTCTCTCCATCGTCCATTCGTGTGACACAAGGGGTGCTGGCTTTGTGCTGTGGCTCAGCACCGAGCGCTCAATCGCCAACTTGCTTCCTGCGCCAGCGATGATGCCCACGGTGGCCGTCCCCCGCATGACCAGGTCATTGATGGTGGCCACCTCGCGCAGTTTTTCGGCCCCCAGCAGGATGCTGAGCCGTCCATCATCGTGGCGTGCCATACCTATGGCCGTTAGATTGTGGTCGAGCCTCACGTCGTCATCGGTTTCGAGCGCAGCGGTCTCCTTTCCATCTACGTTCACCACCACACGCATCATGCGTCCGCCTCGCACCTCATCGTTCCAGTTATCGCTGCTACAACTCACCATCACTGTCACGAGGTGTTGGCCGTTGTCAAGATAGATGCCCCATTGCGGCGCGCTCACGCGCTTGCTGCCTGTCGCCGTCATCACCTTATAGCTTTTCCCCTCGCCGTTGTGCAGGTTAGCCATGCGGGCGTAATATTTGAACGGGACCTCAGTGTCGATGGTCGTGGTGTCGGCCACCCGCATAGGTTGGTCGGTACCATTTTCCACTATGAGGCGTCCATTTTTATCAATAATGGCATCGGCCGGCCGTTGCAGGTTTCTGAATCCGTTATGCACGGTGGAGTAAATCGTCACGCCCTGTGCTTGCAGCACCGCGAGCGCTATCCACAATATGGTTAAAACCCGTTTCATGGTCACAAAGTTAGTGCATGGTGCGCTGAAAAACAAAAGAAAGCGAAGAAAAATAGCCCAAAAAGTGTGGCGTTGTGAAAAATGTTGTACCTTTGCTTAATTAATAACCAAAAAATATTAAGAATGAAAACGAAGCTGACCTTATTGTTTATGATTGTGGCTTTGGCCTCGATGAGCATGGCCGCACGCACACCGCGTGCAAGTCGTGCGGGCTCTGTCCCTCACAAGCTGCTTGTGGAACTAATTTCGACCGGCTCTCACTGGGATGAGAGTAACCTCACCAAGTGTGGATTCTCCAAACTGGTATCGCTCCGCGAAGTCGATGAGGAGGCCGGCGAATTTTCCTATTTCGTATATGGAAAAAATGCGAAAGCGGCGATTACCGAAGGCTGGCACGTGGCACTCACTCCAAAAGGCCGCCATGCCTTTGCCATTGAGGTTACCCTGACAACCGACAACGACACAAAGCTCTATTTCAGAGAAAAAGCCGACCACGATGCGTTCATGGCGCGCGTTCGCCAGTCGAGCAAGTATGTGCATGAGGGCGACAACGAGTGGATAGGCTCAGCATATATACAGGGCGATGAATATGTCGATGGTTGGTATGTCATTTCATTCCACATGGGTTAAAAGTCATGAAACGAATCGCTCAATTGTTTTGCTGCGGCTTGCTTATGACCCTTGCGGCTTGTTCGGGGAAGAGTGAGTTTACCGTTACAGGTAAGATTGCCGGCCTGGGCGAGACCAATGTTCATGTGGCCTACCGCAATGCCGACGGAGCAGTAGAAGAAAAATGGGTGGGCGTGAAAGAAGACGCTTTCCAGTTCAAGGGCGAGGTGGCTGAGCCCACACTGGTCATGCTGAGCAATGGCCAAGGGCTTCCTTTGGCACGTCTCGTGGTGGAAGGTGGCGACGCTATTACCATCGAGGGTGAAAAGAATAAGCTCAATGAGCTAAAAGTTAAAGGTAATGAAACGAGCGAGCAATGGTATGCATTCATCGCCGAGCACACGGCGCAGTACCAACAGCCTGACCACACGACCCTCAACAAGGAAATTGAGAAATACGTCGCTGACCACCAAGATGAGCTCCTGTCTACCGTCCTGCTTCTCGTGGACTATAGTGGCGACAATCGCGACAAACTTCTTGGGCAACTTAAGGATAAGGCAAAACCCGCGTCGTTGATGATGGATTATAACGAATTGCAGGCGATTATGGCAAAACAAAGCAATGCGCCGCTTAAGGCGATGACCTTGTATGGCAGCCGTGGCGACTTCGACACGTTTTCGCCTAATGTGGCCAGTCACACGCTTATCATCTTCTGGGACAACGCTTCGGGTAGCGAACGCAGGAACATCCTCAACCGCTTGCAGCAACAGAATGTGGAAGATAAAAACGCGCTGCTCGCCGACATCTATATGGAAAGCGACACCAGCGGGTGGCGTTCCAACTGGGAGCATGACCCTATTGCCGGCATCGAACACTACTGGGCGCCACAGGGCACCATGCATGAGTCCCTCAAGGACCTGAACATCACCTCGCTGCCCACCATTATAGTGGTCGACAGCACCGGCACCCAGCGCTATCGTGGCGGAGACGTGAACGCCGCCTTCCGAAAACTAACCGAGTAAAAACAAACATTTAACACTTTACTTATTATGGCTACACCTCACATCAATGCACCTGAGGGTGCTTTTGCAAAAACCGTTTTAATGCCTGGCGACCCCTTGCGGGCCCGTTTCATGGCCGAGAAATTCCTTGACGAGCCAAAGCTGGTGACCGATGTACGCAATGTTTTTGGCTACACCGGTCTCTATAAGGGTGTCCCTGTATCCATCATGGCAAGTGGCATGGGTATGCCCAGCATCGGCATCTACTCCTATGAGCTCTATAGCTTTTACGGTGTGGAAAACATCATCCGTATCGGTTCGGCTGGCAGCTATTCTGCCGACCTCAATGTGCTTGACGTGGTACTCGCCGATGCCGCTTTCAGTGAATCATCTTATGCCCGTGTACGCGACGGCTTGACCGCCACTACACTATACCCATCGCCATCACTTAATGCGATTATCCTTGAGACCGCTAAAAAATTGGGAATGGAGTGCCACTTGGCAAAGGTTCATTCGAGCGACGTCTTCTACGGCGGTCCAGGCGGCACACAGTGGAAGGATATGGCCGAACGAGAGGGCGTGGCCTGCGTCGAGATGGAGAGCTTCGCGTTGTTCCATAACGCTAACGCGTTAGGTAAGCACGCGGCGTGCCTGCTCACCATCAGCGATTCGCTCGTGAGCCACGAAGAGCTGAATGCCGAAGACCGCCAGAACTCCTTCCTCGCGATGATGCGCCTCGCTCTCGAGGCCGCCATTACGATGGGATAGTCTCGTTGCTGGCACAGCAAAATATTGAGGGAGGCTCCAGTGAATGGGGCCTCCCTCGAAGTGTAAGTGTGTAAGTTGTTGTTGTTTACAGGTTAGGGTTAATTTCGCTCCACTTCTCGATGGGCGGGACGATATCGAGAGTAACGAGCTCGTCGCGCATCTTGCACAGGTGAGCGTAGCTGGCGTCGAGTTTCGCGTTCTCTTCAGGCAGACCCTGCGGCACCTTGTAGCTGGCGCCATTCTCGTCGAGTGTAGTGTCCATTGCCATCATGATGTGGTTGTACTTGTCGTCGTGGGCGTAAGTGCCGACGGGGAAGCGGAACTTCTCGCCGCCCATGGCCGAACGAATCATCTCCACCGAAAGGTACGACGGGCTCTGGAACGAGCTGCGGCCGCGCAGTTTAATAATAGCGGCACCGCCTTGCGTCACATCTTTCTTCATCTGCTCCCATTCCTCTGCGGGGAACTCGTCGGTGCCGATGATGTCGGTGAGCTTGCGACCAGCAATTTCCACATGGCTGCCGAAGACGGCCATTTGTTCGCCGTGGCCACCATAGGTGGCGCAACCGGTAATCTCGCTCTGCATCACGCCAAACTTCTTGGCCAGTGCGCTTTGCAGACGCGTGGTGTCGAGGGCTGCCAACGTGGTTACTTGCGAGGGCTTGAGGCCGCTGTAAAGCAGCGTCACGAGTCCGGTAAGGTCGGCGGGATTGAAGATGATTACCACGTGTTTCACATCGGGACAATACTTCTTGATGTTCTCGCCCAGGCCACGTGCGATTTCACAATTGCCCTTGAGCAGGTCCTCGCGCGTCATGCCCTCCTTGCGGGGAGCTCCGCCGCTCGAGATAATATACTTGGCGCCAGTGAAGGCCTCGGCGGCATCGGTGGTCGACGTGATTTTCACGTTGTCAAAACCGCTCTGCAGCATTTCCTCAGCAACACCCGTCGGGGGGAACACGTCGTAGAGGCAAATGTCGTTCGTAAGGCCCATCATCAGGGCGCTCTGCACCATGTTTGAACCAATCATGCCGGCGGCGCCGACGATGACCAGCTTGTCGTTAGTTAAAAAAGCCATTGTAGTGAGTAAATTATTGATTGATAATTGTTGAATTTGATGTTCTTTTTTAGTGCCACAAAGTTAATAAATAAAACGCTCACCGCAAAAATTATCCCGCAAAAATGCGTTTGAACGCACAAAGTTGAAAAAAAAGTGCGAAAAGTTTTGGCGGTTCGTGAAAAAGTAGTAATTTTGCACCGCAATTGCGACATTGTCCTGTGGTGTAACGGTAGCACATCGGATTCTGGTTCCGCTTGCGAGGGTTCGAATCCTTCCAGGACAACTAACGAGAAAGTGACCCCACGACACAATTGTGAGGCCATTTTTTTGTGAAAACCAAATATTTATAAACTACAAATTTAAACTCATTATCTAACATGGCAACTAAAATCAGACTGCAACGCCACGGTCACAAAGACTACGCGTTCTATCCCATTGTCATCGCCGATAGCAGGGCACCACGAGATGGTAGATTTATTGAAAGGATTGGTTCTTATAACCCTAACACTAATCCTGCTACAATAAGTTTAAATTTCGAGAGGGCTCTCTACTGGCTCAACGTGGGCGCAATCCCCACCGACACTGTTCGCAACATCCTTTCGCGTGAAGGCGTGTTGTTGATGAAGCACCTTGAGGGTGGCGTCAAGAAAGGCGCTTTCACCAAGGAAGAGGCCCAACGTCGTTTCGATGCTTGGAAGCAAGAGAAGAACGCCAAGCTCGAGGCCGTAAGGAATCAGGAACGTGAAAACAAGAAAGCCGCTGTGAGGGCTGCTCTCGAGGACGAGGTGAAGAAGAACGAGGCTAAGGCCGAGGAAGTCGCTAAGAAGCGTGCCGAAATCGCCGCCGCCAAGGCTGCCGCTGAGGCAGAAGCCATCAAGGCCGCCCAAGACGAGGCCGACGCTGCCAAGGCTGCCGACGAGGCTGCTAAGGCCGAAGCCGCTGAGGCTCCCGCCGCTCCCGCCGAGGAAGCATAAGCTAAGGCTTTCATCATCACAAGCAGGGCCCGAACATCACGTTCCGGGCCCTGCGTTATTCTAATTAGCTTTGAGCTTTGAGCCAAACAAGGATTATGTATTGACTAAACTCCTAATTCCTCATTCCTCATTCCTAATTAAGCAAAAGGTTGTAGAGGGCGGTCACATCGGCGCCGCTGATGACGCCATCGCCGTTCACGTCTGCGTCGCCAGCGAACTCGGCGTTGTCGAGCAGCACTTTGTAGAGAGCGGTGACATCGGCACCGCTGACTACACCGTCACCATTCACGTCGCCACGGAGTTCGGTTACGTTAACGGTTAGGGTGTAAGAGGCGAGGCCTTCGCCGGGCACATAGACCGTGATGTCGGCAGTGCGGTCAGCTTCGTTGGGTTCGGCGGCGATGAGCGCGCCCCACGTCTGGCTATGGACGGCACCCAGTCCTCGCTTCGGGAACTCGTAAACGGGCGTGAGATGGGCAAATTCCAGCGTGTTGCCATCGCTCATGGCAAGCATGAACTTGTTGCCCTCGTTGCCACGATAGTCCTCATTGGGGAAGAGCATGAAGCGCTTGCCGGAGAGTGAGAAGGCAGCATAGCCGTTGGCCTGGATGCCCACGGGAGTGAGGTCGGCATTGTTGGCGAAACTGTCGAGAATATCACCCGTGTTGACGTGGTAGAGCGTCAGGTGGGTGCTGGATCCGCTCACGTAAGCCGTCGTGTCGCTCGTCGGGAAGATGCGCGGCGCAATGCCGAAGTTGGACGCGGTAGCGGGATAGAGCGCTGCCACTTCAACGACATTCGATTTCGTCACTTCACCGCCTTCAACGGTCCAGGTGACAACCCTCTTGCTGCTGGCCTGTGCAGCCATCACGATGAAGTTGCCCGAAGTGACGTTGCCCCACACGCCACAGTGGTCAATGCGAGCGCCCTCGGCATTTGCCTTGGCGAGCTCGGCAACCTTGGTTACGTTGCCTGTAATGGTATCGACGACAAACAGCTGCAATGGTGTTGTGGCAATGTTAAGCGAGAGGTTGGCCACCAGCAGGTTGCCGCCGTTATCAGTAAGCACGTCGTTGCAGGCGTAGTAAGGTACGCATGCTTCATTGTCAAGTGCAAGCGGTTCGAGTGAACGTCCCGTGGTGCGGTCAAAACGCATGAGGCTGATGTCGGCATCGGTGGCATTGGCGCTGCGATTACTCACATAGACCACATCACCACTGACGGCAAAGCCACGATTGAGGATGCCTTGTTGCTCAAACTCGATGTTGTCGTATTCGTCCTTGACCGAACGCACCCAGTTGCTGGCAAGGCTCAGGTTCAGCGTATCGGCGTAGGTGTCTATGTCTTTCTTAATGACATATTCCTCGACGGGTTCGGGCGACAAGTCACCCAACGTGTAGGAAGCGAGGCCCTCGCCGGGCACATAAACCACGATTTGGGCACTACGGCCGTCCTCGCTCACCTCGGCGCTGATGGGCGCACCCCAGGTCTGGCTGTGTACGGCACCCAATCCGCGCTTGGGGAATTCAAACACCTTTCTCAAGTGTTCAAAGGCCACGTCGCCGCTGTCGCTTACCGCAAGGATGAACTTGTTGCCCTCGGCGCTGCGATAATCCTCGCTTGGATAAACCATAAACTGGCGTGAGCCCATCGTAAACGTGGTGAGGCCGTTGGCATAGAGACCGTTTGGCTTAATTTCCTCGTTGTTACTAAAACTATCGATTAAAAAGCCATCGGTGAGGTCGTAGAGCGTGGGATGTACGGTAGAACCGGTTATGTAAGCGTGTGTGGCATCGACGGGGTAGATGCGTGGCGCGATGCCGAAGTGGGTGGCCGTGGCAGGATAGAAGGCCTGGGCCTCAACAACGATAGGCTCTCCAGCTTCACCACCAGCCACCGTCCATGTGAATAGTCGCTTGCCGCTGGCCTGTGCCGCGACCACGGTGAAGTTGCCGGTGGCCACGTCGCCCACGATATTGCAGTGGTCGATACGGACGCCGCTTATTGTCGTCGTGAGCTGCGCTACGCGCTGCACGCCGCCCGTAATGGTATCTACCTGGAACAGCTGTAGGGGTGCCGAGGCGAGGTCGGTGGTGAGGCTAGAAATCACCATGTGCCCTGCATCGTCGATGAGCACATCATTACAACCGTAAAGTTCCACTTGTGCCTCGCTACTGAGGTTGATTCGCCCCAAAGACTCGCCAGTGAGTCGGTCAAGGGTGAGCAGGAACAGGTCGGCATCGGTGGCGTTCTCGCTGCGTGCGGCGATAAACACCTTGTCGCCGCTGACTGCAAAGCCACGATTGCGAATACCGCTCTCGTCAAAGACGATGTTGTTGTATTCTTCCTTGACTGAACGTACCCAGTCGCTCGTTAGGCTCAAATCTTCATTATCGTCGTAAGTGTCGATGTCTTTTTTAATGACGTAAGGCTCGGGTTCGGGTATCACGACTTCGCCTTTGGTGAGCGTCATGGAGCGCTTTGCCGGCGTGACGTGCGTGTTGCTATTGGTGGGCATGGAATAGACTCCCAGGCTTCCGCCCGCCACATAGAGGTTGCCGCCCCAGTCAAACGCCATCTGATACACACCGTTAGGCACGCGGCCTCCGCCCACGCTGGTGCATCCGCTATCGCGCGCGTCGGCTGTGAAAGACTTTTGCCAGGAGAGCAAAGGTTTTTCGCGAGTACCTCCCACATTGAAGAACTGTAGCACACCATCGCCATCCACAATGATAATCTGACTGCCGTCGGGGGTGATGACAAAACCGCCGCCCGCGCATCCGTTGAGATTCGTCACAGGTGTGTTCGAGTTGGTGGCGTAGCTCCAGTAATCATCGTGCAGCGGCGTGATGTAACGCAGTGCGGGTTGTGTAGCGAGATTGTCCTGGCTGCCCGAAGTGATGTAAAGGTTTTCGGCAATCCACACGGCGCCGTCTTCTTGGGCAATCACATTTTTATTGGTGTATTTCAAGTCGGTTTTGTTATGCACAAGTTCGGGCTCGGTGTACCACTTCGCAGGGAGGTTGCCGTTCTCGTCCATTTGGCTGCCGAGGTCGTAGCAATAGACGCGGTTGTCCATGTCCTCGAGAGAGACGTAGAGTTTACTCGATGCGCCGCTGCCGCACACATACGCACTGGGCGACGAGCTGCCGGTGTTCACGCCATTGTTGGTGATGAGTCCGGCCAGGTCGCCGCTCACGGTGCGGCTGCCGGCAAAGAAGTTCTGCCAAGTGTCGCCCATGCGGTCGGGGTAGGCGATAAAGACTCCGCTGTGGTTGTCACCGAAGTCGGGTATGTAGAGCGTGCCCTTATAGTCGGTAGTGATGCGGAAATTGTTGTCCCAAGCCATGTTGCCAGTGTAGGGTGTGGCGTTCTCACGCTGCCACAAAGGATTGTAACGGTAAATACCGTTGTCACGGTTGTTGGCATTGGACGAGCTGGAGTTTCGTGTCTTGAGGTCGTTGACATAGATACTGCCAAAGTAGTCGCTCTCAGGACTGTTATCGACGGTGACACTGGCACGGGTGTAGTTATATGCACTGCCGGTATCGTTCAGGCGCGTGATGGCGGTGATGGGCTTGCCCGTAAGTTCCACGCTCCAGTTGAGCACTTGGTCTTCACCTGCGGCTTCAGGCAGCTGGTCATTGGTGAAAGTGAATGAATTCTGTCCTTCTTTCACTTCGTCAAGCGCCACGGAACCTATCGTTTGGCCGCTTATTGAGTCGGTGAAGATAATGCGTCCGCCGAGGGCATCGCTATTGGCATTGAAACTAAACGTGAACGAATGGTTTTCGCCTTTTGTCAAGTTTAGGTCATAGGCGAAGATTCCCTTGATTTTCTCGGCGGGTTGTGGGTCGGGGTCAGTGCCCGAACCGGGCGTGACATAGATGCGCGGGTAGGTGGTTTCGTTGGCCGTAACGCTGACGGTCTCGGTGTGGTCGTTATATCCGTTGGCGCGCACGATGAGCGTGTAACTGCCAGGATTAAGGCGTTCGAAAACAAAGACACCGTTGTAATTGTTGTCGGTCGTGTATGTGTCAATTAGCGTACCGTCTTGATACAGGCTCACTGTGGCACCCATCACGGGCCAATATTCGTCGCCGGCGCGTGTGCCGCTCTTGTAGGTGTAAAGGCTGTTGTTCACACTTTTGCTCTTATCCTTGACAAAGCCCATGATGTAGCCTTTACTGTCGGCTGTCCACCCGAAGTAGTCGGCCACGCCGCGCGAGTAGCGCACGCCTTCTTGCCCGCAGTAGTCGCTATTGAGGGCGCGGTGGCGTGCCGGTTGGTAGGTGTGGCAATATCCCTCGGCAAGGAAGCCCGGGATGCCATGCTTGAGCACGCCCAGATAGCCGGTGTATTTGTTACCGTTGCTGCCGGTTCGTGTGCTACTACTGCCGTAGAACGAGATGTCGCCCCGGATGTTGGTAGAGGTGCTTGAAGCATAATCAATGCCGTTGGTGCCCACGTAGGCACGCGTCCACAGCGCTTGTGCCATGGCCTTACTGCCTGCCACATAGTTCGAGGCATCAGTGCCGCGATAGAGGTACAGCGAGCGGTTTGCCGTGGAACCGTCGGTGGCGGCATCGCTGTGTACCGAAAAGAACATATCGGCACCCCAAGCATCCACCTCTTCGCAGATTTCGCTCAGATTCCGGTTATACATAGTAGCGTTTGATGCGCCTGCCACGTACGGGTAGGGGCCATTGGCCCATCGTGACAATTTGATGTTGCTCGACTTCATGCCCAGGTCGAGGAGTGCGAGTCGCATGCGGAGTACCTTCCATAAGTTGGTGTTACTCTCGTAGAAGCCGCACGTGTCGGGCCTTCCCGTGGAGGCGAGAAAGGGGTAGGGGATTGTGGCCATAGGGCGATCGTTCGGCCCCCAGCTGCCGTGGCCCGGGTTGAGGTAAATCTTTGCCGAGGTTACCGATTTGGTGGCGGCTGTGCCATGCAACGTACCTGCGACAAAGAATATTCCAAGTAATAGGATAAATAATTTTCTCATGGGAAGGACTTATTTTTGGAGTTGAATCAGATAAGCCTCGCCGTCTGGCGTCGAGAAGGCGATTTTGTCACCGGCAGTCGTGGCGTGGGGATACATGGCAATCACATCGCTGCTCGTGAGTACTTGCTCGGTTCCCGTGAGCGTCTTGGCAATTATGCTTGATGCGGTGACCATCATGCCGTCGTCTTCGTCACGCATTCCCACCACCACATCGTCGTTAAGCCATTGTGGTGCGCGGAGAATGCCCAACTCGATTATGTTGGTGCCATCGATGTTGCACACGAAGCACCCCATGCCGCTCACATAGTAGAGTACTCGCTTGCCGTCGGGAGATAAGCTGGGCCAAATATAGTTCACGTCGGTGCCATTGGGCGCGAAGAGCGTCGTTTCCCCATTGATGGTGAGGTATAGATGCAGGTCTTCGCTCGAAATTACAGGACGGGTGACCGTCGCATTACCGCGCAATGCTCGTGCGTTCATCTTCTTGTTGGTAACCGTCATGGCTGTGGCGCCTTCCACGGCCACGGCTTGTAGCTCGCGTGTGGGGGCCACCAGTGTGGTGGTTTGCCTGGTGTTGATGTTCATCTGCTTGACTGCGGTGAAAACGAGGTGTTCGTCGTTGATTGTTTTCTCGCGATAGACTACGTTCTTGCCATCGGCGGTGATTTGCACGTTATAGCCAGCGCCTTCGGCTTCGGTAAGCGTTGTGTGCCGCTTGGTGGCAAGGTCAAATTTCACAAGTCCTTTGTGTGAAGGCGATGACAGTAACACATAGTCGCCTTGCGGGGCTATTGCGACTACGTCGGCGGTTTCCTCGCTTTGAGGAATGTCCAGCTTATCGATTGATGTTACTTGGACCACTTGCGCCATTGCCCATTGCACTATCGCCAAGAAGGCAATCATTAAAGAGATTTTTTTCATTTTTCCTAAGATTTATGTATTTGTTATTGTTTATTATCGTTTGATTTTACGGCTCTCGTTGGTGCCATCGTTATAATAGTATACTTCAATGTAAATGCCGTGCTCAGGTACTTGTTGTAGTCGCTGCCCTTGCAGATTGAAAAGCTCGGTTCTTACTACTTCGCGGTTCACGTCGGTATTGACGGTCAATCCGGTGAGTATGTTTCCTTGGCTATAGGCAAGTGGATAGACAGTGTAGGAGGTCGTTGCGGCCTCACGACGGGCCGCACTTGAAGGCGAGCCATTCTTCATGATGAGTGCGTCGAAACGATACATTTTACCATTTTCATAGAGCTCTGACGGTGTCATGTCGATAGGCTCGTCATTTCGGTAAATCATGGATGTGGAAGCTGCCACGCTGCCCACAAGTCCTGCTTGGTTGATAGTTCCGCTCTTGGGCGGTACGATAAAGGCATTGTCGCTACTACTCCATTGCGCCCAGTTGATGGTTGCAATCTCCATGGGTTTTGGATTGACGAAGAAATACTTCTCGTGCAGCCAGTTCGCGGGATTGAAATTGGCGACAATGTAAGTGTTTTTACTGTATTCCTCGGTCGCACCAACTGTTGGCATTCTAGTTGCTGTGATTACGGGATTAACCTTGCTGGCCAGCATACCAATGATGCTGGTTATCTTGTGTCCTTCCCACTCGTCGGCAAAGGTGACGGGTGATGGTAGATGTAGAGCCACCCAATTGCTTTGGTCAGTAGCATTGAGGCCCACGTTATAAAGGTAGTCGATACGTCCGTCGTTCTCGCGTTTATCCACGCTTGCGTTACCATGGTCTTTTAGATAGAGGGTTTTGCGGTCGTGTGACACATAGACGCAAATGAGATAGTCGTCGGCGAGGCTATAAGTGACGCCGGAAGGAAATTCGTTGCTGCCAAGTATTTGCGCCAATGTGGCCTCGACGGGTTCAACTTCCTTCACTACAATCAGCGCTTTCTTCGCCGGCGTGACGTGCGTATTGTCGCTGGTGGGCATAGAGTAGATGCCTAAACTTCCACCCGCCACATAGAGGTTGCCACCCCAGTCGAAAGCCATCTGATACACACCGTTAGGCACGCGACCTCCGCCCACGCTAGTGCATCCGCTATCACGCGCGTCGGCTATGAAAGACTTTTGCCAGGAGAGCAAAGGTTTTGTGCGAGTGCCTCCTACGTTGAAGAACTGCAGC
>JAGCUP010000029.1 GCA_017962765.1 Muribaculaceae bacterium
AGTTCTGCAGGGTAATCGTAGCGAAAGTCTGCGTAGCAGCCTCCACGTTCACGCCTTCCTTGGCTTCAATAGCCTGGTGCAGACCATCGCTGTAGCGGCGGCCTTCCATGATACGACCCGTCTGTTCGTCAACGATTTTCACTTTCCCCTCGTTATCAACGATGTACTCCTCGTTGATATTAAACAGTGTGTAGGCCTTGAGCAGCTGGTTAACTGTGTGGACACGCTCGGCCTTGACGCTGTAGTTCTGCAGCAGCTCATCCTTGCGAGCGACTTTCTCATCGTCGGTCAGAGGCTCGTTGGTCACTGCTGACAATTGAGAAGCGATGTCGGGGAGCACAAAGAATTGTGGGTCGTCGGTACCCTGCGTGAGCACGTCAATACCCTTATCGGTCAACTCAACGGTGTTGTTCTGCTCCTCAATGATGAAATACAGTGGGTCGGTGACAATTGGCATTTCGCGGTTATTGTCCTGCATGTAATAGGCCTCAGTCTTGAGCATAGCCGCTTTCACGCCTTCCTCACTCAAGAACTTGATTAATGGCTTATATTTTGGCAGACCCTTGAAGGCACGGTACAGATAGAGTGTGCCTTCTTTCACTGTCTTCTCATCGTCGCTTGCCATCATGCGCTTGGCATCGGCCAGAAGCTGGGTGACAAGACGGCGCTGTGCGTTATAAACGCGCTCCACATTGGGCTTGAAATCGTTGAACATCTGGTCTTCGCCTTTGGGCACGGGACCAGAGATGATGAGCGGCGTACGGGCATCATCGATAAGCACCGAGTCAACCTCATCCACGATAGCATAATTGTGCTTGCGCTGCACCATATCTTCAGGGCGCATTGCCATGTTGTCGCGCAGATAGTCGAAACCGAATTCGCTATTTGTTCCGAATGTGATGTCGCATTCGTAGGCGGCACGACGCTCTGGCGAGTTGGGCTGCGTTTTGTCGATACAAGCCACGCTAAGTCCGTGGAACATATAAAGTGGACCCATCCATTCCGAGTCACGCTTGGCGAGGTAGTCGTTGACGGTCACTACATGTACGCCATTGCCTGTCAAGGCATTGAGGAACACTGGCAGCGTAGCCACGAGGGTCTTACCTTCACCGGTAGCCATCTCGGCAATCTTACCTTGATGAAGCACAGTACCACCAATGAGCTGCACATCGTAGTGGATCATATCCCAAGTCATCTCATTGCCTCCGGCAACCCAATGATTGAAATATATGGCCTTGTCGCCTTCGATAGTAACAAAATCCTTGCCCTGGGCAGCCAGGTCGCGGTCCATCTGGGTGGCTGTCACTTCGATTGTCTCATTTTGGGCAAAGCGACGTGCTGTCTCTTTCACAATCGAGAACACTTCAGGCAATACCTCGTTAAGTTTTTCTTCAAAAATATCGAGTATTTCCTTTTCAATCTTGTCAACCTTCTCCCAGTGAGCCTCACGCTTGTCATAGTCGATGGTTTCAATTTCTGCCTTTATTGCCGCAATCTGGTCACGCTTGTCCTGCACTGCATCTTGCAATTGCTGTCGAATGTCGGTCGTGCGTTGGCGCAACTCATCGTCACTATGTTTTTCTATCTCGGGGTAAACGGCTTTAATCTTGTCCACTATAGGGAGCAGTTTCTTCAAGTCACGATCAGACTTGGTGCCGAATAATTTCTTTAAAACGTCATTAAATCCCATGAGTATGTTTTGCTAATATTTTTTCTGTATTATGGGTAGTGCGTTTATACGCAAACCCGTTAATTCGTAAACAACTTGCAAAGTTACGAATTTATTGTGAATTATGAATTATAAAATATGAATTATGCTATTTCTCAGCAAAACACCATGCGCAAATGCAGGATAATGCCCACGATGCATTCACAATTCGATTTTTTTTGTACTTTTGCCAAACAATCAGCTTGTAATGGCAACGGTATTTCTCATAGGATTTCCCGGCTGCGGGAAGACAACACTTGGCGAAGTTACAGCCAATGTGCTGGGTTGCCCATTTACCGACCTGGACGAATTCATCGAGCAACAAGCCGGACAGACTGTCATGGAGATTTTTAACAATTATGGCGAAGAATACTTCCGTCGGCTTGAGAGACAGGCGCTGCGCGAGTTAGCTTCACAATCAGGCATCGTGGCCTGTGGTGGCGGAACGCCTTGTGATGCCCGCAACATGGCGCTGATGAACGACCGTGGCATCACTGTGTGGCTCACCACTCCTACAGAACGACTAATCTCACGGCTATGCTTGCCCGAGCACCGCTCCAAACGTCCGCAGATTGCCACATTCACCGACGACGAGATTGCAACCTATGTTCGCAACACAGTCGCAAAGCGCACCCCACATTATGCCAAAGCAAAACTGCAATTCGACTCTACCCGAATAGAAACTGCCGACGAGACCCAGGAAACTGCTTTGGAACTGGCTGCACTCCTCAGACACTATATCAAATAATTAACAAAAATAATAATGAAAAACTTCCTCTTGACCATATCAGTAGCGGTTGTTTGCCAACTGGCAACCGCCTCAGCCACAGTGCCTTCATTCAACGAGTGGCAAGACATGCAGGTGAACGAGATAAACCGTTACCCCATGCACACAAGTTTCTTTGCCTATGAAAACGAAAGCCTTGCCTTGCGTGGCGACCGTGAGGCTTCACACCGTTTCCTCTCGCTGGATGGGCAATGGCGATTTCTGTGGAAACCAGATGCCGACCAACGCCCCACAGATTTCTTTATGCCTGATTATGACGACAGTCAATGGGCTGCAATCCGGGTTCCTGGAATGTGGGAACTTAACGGATGGGGCGACCCAGTCTATGTCAATATAGGCTTCGCATGGAGAGGGAAATTCACCAACGACCCTCCGCGTGTGCCAATCAAAGAGAACAACGTGGGTTCTTACAGGCGGACAATCGACATTCCCGACGACTGGAATGGTCAGCAAGTTATTGCACATTTCGGCTCGGTGACATCTTGTATTTACTTATGGGTGAACGGGAAGTTTGCAGGCTATGCCGAAGACTCGAAAGTTGCTGCCGAATTCGACATAACACCCCACATTCGTAAGGGGCGTAACCTCATTGCTTTTCAAGTGATGCGCTGGTGCGACGGCTCATATTGCGAGGACCAAGACTTCTGGCGGCTTAGCGGAGTGGCACGCAACTGTTTTCTCTACTGCAAACCCCGTGAAGCGGGCATCACCGACCTTCGCATCACGCCGTCGCTCAGTGACGATTATACCGACGGCACACTACAGATTGCCGCCACCGTGAGGGGAAAAGGTGCCATTGTGCGCCATTCGCTTCTCGATGCCCAGCGCAACGTTGTGGCTACAGCCACCGGCGCCAACGCCTTTATAAACGTAAAATCGCCAAAAAAATGGACTGCTGAAACACCATATCTCTACACCTTGCTCACCACAATTGAGCACAAAGGCAAGATTACCGAAGTGGTGCCACAGCGCGTAGGATTCCGACGAGTGGAGATAAGCGGAAGCCAGTTGCTACTGAACGGGAAACCCATTCTCATCAAGGGCGCAAACCGTCATGAGATGGACCCCGACGGCGGATACGTGGTCAGCCGGGAGCGCATGTTGCAAGACATTCGCATCATGAAGGAATACAACATCAATGCCGTGCGCA
>JAGCUP010000030.1 GCA_017962765.1 Muribaculaceae bacterium
TTCACGAGGTTGCGCTCGCGGCACACCGGCACGTAGTTGAGGGCTCCGGCGCTCGTCTTGACAGCATCGGCATTCACGCTCACGCTGTCGCGCTCTGGGATGACGAGAGCCGAGACGCCGGCGCAGTCGGCGGTGCGGGCCAGCGCCCCGAAATTCCTCACGTCGGTCACGCCGTCGAGTACCACGAGCAGCGGGTTCTCGCCGTTGTCGTAGAGCATGGGCACCACTTGCTCTACTTTATAATAAGTGACGGCGGCCACGGTAGCCACCACGCCCTGGTGGTTCTTGCTGGTGAGGCGGTTGAGGCGTTCCACGGGCACGCGCTTGACGGGCACGCCAACCTGTCGGGCCGCTTCGAGCAGCTCGCCGGTAAGTTCACTTCTCAGGTCTTTCTTCACGTAGATGGTGTCGAGGCTCGTGGCTGCCTGCAGCGCCTCAATCACGGGTCTTATTCCAAAAATAAAGTCTTTCATTCTTTTTTGATTTGGTCGAATCACTCACAAAGGTAGTGTTTTTCTTCCACATGTCAAAAAAATGTTGCAAACGCTTAAAAAATTATGATTTTTTTTTGTCACAATTAAAAAAATAAGTATCTTTGTCAATCTTATTCACGAAAGAATACGATTTATTAACTTTTTTATAAACTCTAAAAAACTAAATGTCTATGAAGAAATTTTTACTTCTTTTGGCTGCAGTAGCAACTTGCGCTTCTGCTTACGCTGTGGACGCCGAGCTCGAGTACATGAACCAGGCTTGGAAAGTAAACTCTGGATTACCCGGAGCAAATGACTCTCGTCAAGGCTTCGGTATGAACGGCAAGTTCTATGTCCTCGACAAAGCAAGTCATGTGATTTTGGTTTATGGCCAGAATGGAAAAGAAGATGAACTCGAGTTACCCGAAACGTCATCGTGGCCTGCAATCACCCACGACGAGGCTGGCAACATCATTGCTCGCATTGATGGCACCTGGCCCAACGCTTGGGATCTTGAGAATGACGCAATTCGTATCTTCCCCGCAGGTGGTGGCGATCCCCTTGATCAGCCCCTTCCCGCAGAGGCAATCACTGACTGGGGCCAGAACGCCCGTCAAGACTTTTTCAGCTTTGCTGAGGGCAATGTGATGGAAGAAGGCGCGCTTTACATTGTTTGCAATAACTCAACCTCCATCTTCAAACTCGCTTTTGTTGAAGGTTTCATTGATGGCGACAACTCGCGTGCTTTCGAAGTTTCGGGCGCTGCAATTGCTGCCGACAACACCACTGTTGTTAATCCTTATACTGCTGCCGATGGCACGAAGCACTATCTTTATGTGAAGCGTAATGCTGTGCCCGTCGACATGACCTTCGACGAAGATAACAACCAATTTGTGGGTACTACCGTTTCGCTGCCCAATAAGGGTGCTTGCAACGGCGCATTCCCCTTCTCGCTCGGTGGCTATAACCTCGTTCTGTATCCCACCCTCCCCAACTACCTCGATGGTTTTGCTGTGGCCGAGGCTGGTGCAGAAGAAGCAATTGCCACTCAAGATCCTTCTTACGGCTCGAATCCTAACGGCATTCAAATTAACTGGCTGAACGCTGAACCCGTTGAGGGCAGTCAGACCAAGGCCACGATCTATCAATATGTGGCTGGTGGCTACGTGGCAGCCTATGACTTCAAGCTGAAGACCACTGTCACCGCTGTGAAGGACGTGAATGCTGCAAGGCAGCTCACTGGCGTGAAGTACTACAACGTGGCTGGCGTGGAGAGCGCTACCCCGTTCGATGGCGTGAACATCATGGTGAATGTTTACGACGATGGCAGCCGCGAGGCAACCAAGGTTCTTCGTTAAACCACGACATCAACAATAACCTATCATCAGGGACAACCCACTCAACGGGATGTCCCTGTTTTTTTAATGCTTATCCCGTTTAATCGCCAAAAGCCGAAAAATAGCTTTGTAATGGCAATTAATCAATCCTTTTTTCGTAACTTTGCACTCAACTATGGAAGAGAAGAAAAAACTGAGGGTTATCATCAACCCATTCTCGGGGACGAGCAGCAAGAAACGCGTACCCGCCATCGTCGAGAAAACGCTCGACCACGAACTCTTCGATGTGGAGACCATTGTCTTGGGACCTGACGACCGCGTCACCGATCTCGCCCGTGAGGCAGCAGCCCAGGGTGTATATGGCGTGGTGGCTGTGGGCGGCGACGGTACCATCAACGGTGCGGCCACCGCTCTCAAAGATACTGGCGTGGCTTTGGGTGTGGTGCCCTGTGGTTCGGGCAACGGCTTGGCCCGTCACTTGGGCTTGCCGCTGAGCATAAAGAAGTCGCTTGAGTTGATTAATCGTGACATGGTCGAGGAGTATGACTACGGCAAGGTGAACGAAAAGACTTTCGTGTGCACCTGTGGCATGGGTTTCGATGCCGCTGTGGCCTATAACTTTGCGGCCAAGAGCACGCGCGGCGCCCTTACCTATGTGCGCACCGCCTTGCAGGTCTATGTCAATTTCAAGCCGTCTCACTATGTGCTCGAGCTCGACGGGCAGCGCATCGAGGAGGATGCTTTTGTAATCGCCTGTGCAAATGCCGCCCAATATGGCAACAACGCTTTTATCGCGCCGCGTGCCAGTATGCAAGATGGCTTGATAGATATCACCGTGCTCCATCCGTTTAAGCGCATTGAGTCGCCACTGCTCGGCCTTGCCTTGTTCACACGGAGTATCGACCGCAATACGCACGCCACCACCTATCGCACGCGCCGCGTCGTTATTACGCGCGAGGCCGAAGGTCCCATGCACCTCGACGGTGAACCCATGACGATGCCTGCACGCCTCGATGTGTCGTGCCATCCGGGAGGCATCCACATTTTCTCGCCCACTAATTCAAAGTAAAGAAAGGGATTGCCCTATGATGATGCAAATTGGCGACACCGTGGTGAGCACCGAGCTCGTGGAGCGCTTTTTCAGCTGCGACCTCGACGCGTGCCTGGGTGCCTGCTGCATCGAGGGTGACGCGGGCGCGCCCATCACCCAAGAGGAATATGAGCAACTGAAAAAGGTTCTGCCCGAGGTATGGGACGACTTGCTGCCGCGCGCACGCGAGCAGATTACCGAGAGCGGGGTGGGGTACCTTGACCCCGAGGGCGAACTGGTGACGCAAATCATCGATGGAAAGAACTGCGTGTTTTCGTGTTATTTGCCTGGCGGCAAATGCATCTGCGCCATTGAAAAGCCTATGGCGAGGGACGCATAAATTGGCGCAAGCCCATATCTTGCTATCTTTATCCCGTGAGGGTGAAGCGCTATCCGAGTTACACCGCCGTCAACTACGACCGCTGGAAGATTTGCAAGAGTGCCGAGGTGGCCGGACGCCTGCGCCGCACACGCGTCTATGAGTTTCTGCGCGAACCCCTCATTGCCCGCTTTGGCCAGGCATGGTACGACGAGCTGGCCCAGGCCTGCCGCCTCTACATCGAGCAATACCTCGGCAACGATTAATCCAAGAATATTTGAGAACTGAAGTCTTTAAAAGGACAAAGGATTATTATTCTTAAATCCATTTTGTTCTTATATGGACTTGTGTTCTTTTGTAATACTTATAACAATTCCACCCGCGTTGCTCCTATGAGGGCAGCGCGGGTGGAAAATAGTGGAGAGTGGAGAGGAGTAAGAATAAATCGCGGATTAGCGGTTCACCTGGAAGCGGTTGAAACCATCTTTGAGGTTAGCAACCACTTGGCGTGCAGCGGCAAGGCCGGCGTTGATGTTGGCCTCGGCAGTCTGTGCGCCCATCTTCTTCGGGGTGAAGAACACGCGGTCGCCAAACTTCTCGACGAGGGCGTCGGCGTTGTCGGGCTTCACATCGGCCACATAGCGGATGTCGGGACGTGCCTCAAGGACATCCATCAGGCTTTCCTCATCGATGACCTCTTTACGTGCTGTGTTGACGAGTACGCCATTCTTGGGCAGGCGCTCGATGAGGGCGCGGTTCACGCTGCGACGTGTTTGGTCGGTGGCGGGGATGTGGAGGCTCACGAACTGGTTTTGGCTGTAGAGTTCTTCCACGCTGTGGACGGGTTGCACATTTTCGGCGAGCATGTCTTCATCCTTGACCCATGGGTCGAGGGCGCTTACTGTCATACCGAAACCATGGGCAATGCGTGCCACGTTACGGCCCACTTGCCCGAAGGCGTGGATACCCAGCGTCTTGCCAAGCAACTCGGTGCCGCTGGTGCCGTTGTAACGGTTGCGCAATAGTGTAACGAGCATGCCGAAGACGAGCTCGGCCACGGCATTGCTGTTCTGGCCGGGCGTGTTCATTACGCACACTCCGTGAGCCGTGGCGGCAGCCAAGTCGATGTTATCATAACCGGCGCCGGCGCGCACTACGACTTTCAGTTGGGGTGCGGCAGCGAAAACTTCTTCATCTACCTTGTCGCTGCGCACGATAAGTCCGGCGCAATCCTTGACAGCGGCAATCATATCGGCTTTGGTGCCTTTCTCGACGAGCACGAGTTCGTGTCCGCCTTCTTCAATCACTTTTTTGATGCCCTCGACGGCCACAGGGGCGAAGGGCTTTTCGGTTGCAACAAGAATTTTCATTATAACGGTCGAAATTATTTGTAAATGTCGTATGTGGATTTTTTAATACGAATTTCACGAACAAAGTTTAAATGCGAATTTCACGAATTGAACGAATTTCACTAATTTATTGTTTTGAAAAAGAAAATAAAAATTCGCAATAATTTGCTTAATTCGTGAAATTCGCATTTAAACTTTGTCCGTGAAATTGTGCGGGATTATTTGTTCTCAAAGTCGTGCATGGCTTGCACAAGGAATTTCACGCTCTCGAGGGGCAGTGCGTTGTAGAGCGACGCACGGAATCCGCCCACGCTGCGATGGCCCTTGATGCCCATGATGCCGCGTGCGGTGGCAAACTCGACGAAGTCTTTCTCGAGTTCTTTATATTCGGGTTTCATCACGAAGCAAACGTTCATGATTGAGCGGTCCTCGACATGGGTGGTACCCACGAACATACGGCTGTTGTCGATAGCGTCATAGAGGCAAGCGGCCTTCTCTTCGTCGAGCTCCTTCAGGCGCTTGACACCGCCCAACTCTTTGTACCAGCGCAGCGTTTCGAGCGCGGTATAGATGGGCAGCACGGGCGGCGTGTTGAACATTGAGCCCTTGTCAACGTGGGTCTGATAGTTGAGCATGGTGGGGATGGCGCGGTCCACCTTGCCCAGAGCGTCTTTCTTGACGATGACGAAGTTGACACCGGCGGGCGCGAGGTTCTTCTGTGCGCCGCCATAGATGAGGTCATATTTCGACACATCGACGGGACGTGAGAAAATGTCGCTCGACATGTCGGCAACCATGCGCACGGGCACGTCGAGGTCACGGCGCAGCTCGGTGCCAAAGATGGTGTTGTTGGTGGTGAGGTGCAGATAGTCCACGTCGGTGGGAACAGTGAAGTCCTTGGGGTACCATACATAGTTGTCGGCCTTGCTCGAGGCTACCACATCAACCTCGCCAAAGAGCTTGGCTTCCTTGATGGCCTTGTTGGCCCATGTGCCGGAGTCAACGTATGCGGCCTTGGTCTTGAGCAGGTTGTAGGGTACCATGCAGAACTGGGTGCTGGCGCCGCCGCCCAGGAAGAGCACGTCATATCCCTCGGGGATGTCGAGCAGTTCGATGAACAGCTGTTTGGCCTCCTCGATGACAGCGGTGAATTCCTTGCTGCGGTGCGAAATTTCGAGCACCGAAAGGCCTGTTCCGGCGAAGTCGCGGATGGCGTCGATGGTGTTGTTAATCACTTGCTGGCTCAAGATGGAAGGGCCGGCGTAGAAGTTATGCTTCTTCATTACTTAAAAATGGGTTTTAAAAGGTTATTGAATAGTTAAGTTTCTATTAATCTACAAAAATAGTGCTTTTTTTTGAATCGTCAACACTCCAAGCCATCTTTTTTCCATAAAATAAAAAATTTGCCGAAACCAGTGCGGTGGGTCTCGGCAAATTGATGGGGTTATTTTCGTTTTTTACCCTTAGGCGGGGGAGGTACTTCGGTGTTGAGCTTGCTCGGACGCCTCACGCGAGGGTGGGGGACGGTGCGGCGTTCGTTGTCGCGGATAGGAATCAATCGAGCCTTCTCAAATCCGTAGTCGAGCAGGAAAGCCGATTCGTCGAAGCGAGCCCTCACTGGTGAGCACTTCATTACTACGAGGTAGAGCTGCACGCCGTTTCGCTTGGCGGCGCTGGCGAGGCACCCTCCTGCCGCACGCACATATCCTGTCTTGACGCCGTTGGCGCCATCATATCGGCTGAGCAGTTTGTTCACGTTTTTACAATGCATCACCTTGCCGGCCGGATAGACGAGAGGCACATCCTTCTGGAAGTTTCCCACGATGTTGGCAAACGTGGTGTCCTGCATGGCGTATTGCACGAGTTTTATCATATCGCGTGCCGTAGTGTAGTTTTGCGTGTCGTGCAGCCCGTGAGGATTGGCGTAGTGAGTGTTGGACATACCCAACTGGCGGGCGCGTTTGTTCATCTTGTCGATGAAATTGCCGTTATACGATAGAAAATCGGCGATAGCTTTGGCGGCTCCATTGTCGCTCTCGAGCATCATCTCGTCGAGCAGGTCGCGTAAGATGAAGCGGTCGCCGGTCTTGACGGTAGTGCTAATAAGTCGTGTGGCGTCGGCGTTAATCGTGATGGTGTCGCGCAGACGCCCGCTTTCGATAGCGAGTAGGCAGGTCATGACTTTCGTCATACTGGCCGGATACATGATGCTGTCGGGACTTTTGCTGCTCAGTATGGTGCCCGTGCGGGCCTCGACCAGCAGCCATGACTGCGCCGAGAGGTCATCAAAACCGTAGGTGGCCTCTGAGCGTCGTTGCGTGCTGTCGCTGCCCTGGGGACTGCGCGCCTGCGCGTCACCCGCTCCGGCAGTCCACAAAAGTACCATCACGAGCACGGCGAGCACGGCGCCAAAATATCGGGGAGAGTTCTTCGTTTTCGTCATTTCGGGCGCAAAATTACGCATAAATACTCAAAACACCCTCCCCATTAGCTTTTTTTAGGGATTTTTATAAGTCTCCACCACTTCCAAATAGTATTTGCCAATGACCACGAAATTGGCTCATTTATATGACAAACTACAATATTTAAGGCGAGTTGTGCGTTACTCAATATATGAAAGCACAGATTATTCTTACTTTCTTTGTGGCTTTGATAGCGTTTCGAGCTGTTGCGCAAGAGCCTGCCGATACGGTGGAGGGAGTTGACACTGCGCACGTGCGTGGTTCCACATCAGTCAGCCGTTTTTTCCCGCATCACTACATTACATGCGTGGGCATCCCTTTTTATGACGATAAAAAAATCGACAGGCCGCATTGGTCATTCTTCATTGGCGGTATGTTTTGGGGTGGCGGACCCAGTGGCCATCAGCATGGCAGTTCCTTTGAATTTGGATGCCTCAATGTGGTGGCTGCATGTTACTACACGCGCCACCACGACCAGCGTGTCTCCCTGGGCGCGGGAACAATGGTTCGCAAAATCAGTGCTGGAAACGGCATACGTATAGAACGTTTAGATGACCGCTATATGGCACAAGAGACATTCCCCAACGGAGCCACCAAATGCAGTTCTGATATCAATGTGTTCTCCATCACTTTCCCGATGATGTTCCGCCAAAGGCTCTACAAACGTTTCAATGTCTTTGCCGGTGTCGTGCCGCGTTGGAATGTGAGCGGTCATGCCGAAAGCAAGTGGCAATTGGGCGACAACGAGGAAAAAGTGAAATGGAAAGTGCACGGTTTACGACCATTCAACGTTGACTTGATGGTGGGCGTTGATGGCTATCTGTTGGGGGCTTATGTGAGATACAGTCCTTGTGGCGACTTCAAGAGCCCCAATCCCAAGATAGACAACATTGTCTCGTTTGGTGCAACGCTGGCTTTTTGAGTTGTAGTTACATTCCTATCAAATTCTTGACGGCGGCTTCGACGACTTTCATGTCCTCGGTGGGCTCGAAGCGTGCTGTGACATGCCCGTTTTGGTCAACAAGGAACTTGGTGAAATTCCACTTGATGTCGTTGCTTTCCTTGTAATTAGGGTCAGCCTTCGAGAGCATCTCGTCGAGGATTTTCCCAATGGGGTGGTTCACATCGAGGCCCTTAAAAGGTTGCTCATTTTTGAGATACATGAAAAGCGGAGCAGCGTTTTCGCCGTTGACTTCCACTTTCTTGAACTGGGGAAACTCGGTGCCGAAGTTCAGTTGGCAAAAACTGTGGATTTCTTCTTCGGTGCCTGGAGCCTGCTGCCCGAATTGATTGCAGGGAAAGTCAAGGATTTCAAGTCCGTGTTGGTGATAGCTCTTATAAAGTGCTTCCAACTCTTCGTATTGTGGGGTAAATCCACAGCGGGTTGCCGTATTGACGATGAGCAATACTTTTCCTTTGAACTGTCTCAAAACCACTTCGTTGCCTTTGCGGTCGAGTACACTGTAGTCGTAGAATGATTTAGGTTCCATTGCTATAGCTTGAGTGAAGATAAGGATGAATAATATTAAGGTGAAATGTCTCATTTGCGTTTTTTAGGTTGGTGTTTCAATTTAATGGGGGATTCGTCGGCATGGTCGTCAAGGCGGCCGCTCCACAGATATTTTTTTGTCTCACGTGCCACCACGCCACTTAGTAACAGTAGTGCCACTAGGTTGGGGAAGGCCATGAGCGCGTTCATGCAGTCGCTGATATTCCATACCAGTTCCAGTGTAAAAATGCTGCCTACCAGCACAGCGACAATATAAACGACACGATAGACGGTAATCCACCGCGGACCGCCCAAGTACTCAACGGCCCGCTCGCCATAGTAACACCACCCAAGGATAGTGCTGAAAGCAAACGTGATGAGGCCTATCGACAATAGAGGCGTGCCCACGTAAGGAATCTTGCTGAAGGCGACACGCGTCAATGCGGCGCCATTATCATAGGAGATGTCGCTATACGCGAGAATGCTGCTCACAATCACCAGGCCCGTCATGGCGCATATCACCACCGTGTCCCAAAAAGTACCCGTCGAAGAAACCAGCGCCTGACGCACGGGGTTGCGTGTTTGGGCGGCGGCCGCCACGATGGGCGCCGAACCCAGACCCGACTCGTTGGAGAAAAGTCCGCGTGAAATGCCCCAACGGGCAGCCATGATAACCGTGGCGCCCACAAATCCGCCGCCGGCAGCCTCGGGCGAGAACGCCGATACGGCGATGAGCTTGATTGCTGGCCACAAAAAGTCACTGTTAACACATAAGATGTAGATACACCCTATCACATAGAATAGGGCCATGAAGGGTACTAGGGCGCCACACACCCGAGCGATAGATTTCACGCCGCCCAGCACCACCAGCGCCGTAAGGATGCACAAGATGGTCCCCACAATCCAAGTATCAATGGAGTAAGTGGAATCTAGTTGTGTCGAGATTGCATTGGCCTGTACCATATTACCAATGCCGAACGAGGCAAAAGCCGTGAACAAGGCAAACAGCACTGCCAACCATTTCCAGCCAAGGCCGCGTTCCAGGGCGTACATCGGGCCGCCCAGCATACGGCCATCGGCCGTCTTCACGCGGTATTTGATGGCCAGCAATCCCTCGGCATATTTTGTGGAGATTCCGAAGATGCCCGTTAGCCAGCACCACAGCACGGCACCGGGACCGCCCGTCGCCACCGCCGTTGCCACACCAATGATATTGCCGGTGCCTATCGTGGCGGCCAGCGCTGTGGCGAGCGCGCCAAATTGCGACACGTCGCCGTGGCCTGTCTTGTCGCGCGTCACCGACAGCTTGATGGCCGTCAACAGCTTGCGCTGTGGCACGCGGAGCCTGAAAGTTAGGAACACATGGGTGCCCAGCAGTAATATAATCATAGGCCAACCCCACAGTTGGGAGGCAATGGCCTCGATGACCTTGTTTATAGCGTCCATAAGGAGATTTCTCGATTGAAATTACAAAGTTAATCAAAACCGAGCGCAATACAAAACGAAAACCGATTATTTTTACATCCTTGAGGCGCATAATCGCAAAAAAATCAAAAATAATCACATTTCGGCAAAAAAGTGCCTGAAAAATTTGCCACATCAAGAAAAAGTACTAATTTTGCACCGCATTTGCGACATGGGGCACTAGCTCATCTGGTAGAGCGCAACACTGGCAGTGTTGAGGTAAGCGGTTCGAGTCCGCTGTGCTCCACAAATCGAGAGGCCGATTATCACCACGATAACCGGCCTTTTAACCTATAAAGAGCAATGCGAAACTACAAATTGGCCAGCAATGCCGCCGAACTAATCGACTTGATTCATGAGGTTGGTTTCCTTCCGCTGCTTAGGAGCGGGATAGTCGGCTTCAGTGCCGAACAGTTGGTGGACGAAGAGTGCGGCTATGTGTGCCTGCCCGACGGTGGCTGGGACTGGCCGCTATGGAAGTGGAAGGGAGCGGTGATTACCGACGGCAATTGCGTCTATGGCAAGTTCTTCGACAAGAAAGCAGGTTTTGTCGCGATGGAGTGGTGGCCCGATTTCATGAACTGGCGCCGCAGCATGAGCAACCCGATAGAGCCTGGTTCGGTGGAAGAAACTATACTGACCACGCTGCAAGCGCATGGCAGCCTCATCACCCGCGAGTTGCGTGCGGCTTGCGGTTTCACGGGCACCAAGATGCGCAGCCGCTTTGATGCCTACATCACGCGCCTGCAGATGTCGTGCCGCATCGTCACCGAAGATTTCGTCTATCACCGTGACCGTCACAACCGTGAGTACGGCTGGGGATGGTCCCTGCTCACCACGCCCGAGCAACTATACGGTAAGGAGGCGTGCTCTTGTGAGTGCACGCCCCCTGAATCGTTGGAGAAAATGCTCAGCCACCTGCGGCACGTGCTGCCTCAAGCCACCGAAGGCCAGTTATTCCGGTTATTGGGCTTGGGCTAAGCGGCGCAGCAATTCCACCGTCACGCGCCAAATGTCGTGGCAGGTGCTTAGCTCCACGCGCTCGCTGGTGCTATGTGGCTCCACGATGCGCGGCCCGATGCTCGCCATTTCGATACCGGGATATTTCTGCACGAAGAAACCGGCCTCGAATACGAAGTGCATCGCCACCATGCGTGGCCGCCAGCCGAGTACGTCGTTGAACGTGTCGCTGGTCAGTTGAAGGAAGTCGCTGTGCTGGTTCTCCTGCCATGCAGGCGCTTCCATCAGCAATTCGCTGGTGGTGCCATTTTTCTCAAAGATGGATTTGATTTCTTTTCCCAGCGCAATCATGTCGGCTTCGACAAAACTGCGCGTGTGGGTCGAGACGGTGAACTCGCTTTCCTCGGTCGTGATGCGTCCCACATTGTTGCTGGTTTCCACTGTGCCAGGCATAGATTCGCTCATTTTCACTACGCCTTGCGGTATGTGCTGTAAGGCCGCGACCAAGGCCTTCACATCTTCGTTATCAATCACATTGCGGTGGGGTTCAGCAGCTGTGATGGTGAGGCGCACATTGGGGTCGGTTTCGCCATACTCGTCATGCATCCATTTGTTGAATTGCGCCTCACGACCTTTGATTTGTTCGGCGCTATCTTCGTTTACGCAAACGATGGCTGTCGCGCTCGATGCAATGGAGGCGCTGGCTTGGCCCGCATCGATGCTTGCCACGTTAACCATCACTTCGTCGCACAAAGTCGAGAGCAATTTCAGCATTAGCATGGTTGCGCTCGCGCGGCCCTTGTTGATGTCCACGCCCGAGTGCCCGCCGCGACCGCCTTCAATGGTCAAGCGCAGCCAGCCGTTTCGGTCGCTTGGAGGCGCCATGCGCCTGAGCGGCAGGTGGTGGATTTGCAGATAGGCTCCAGCAGCTCCTGTGGTGATGGTGTCGTAGTCTTCCGAGTCCAGGTTGATGACTTTGCGGCCTCGTAGGAAGTCGGGCGACAGCGCCGAGGCTCCTGTCATGCCATCTTCCTCGTTGGTGGTGGTAATTACCTCCAGTGGGCCGTGGACAATGCTGTCGTCCTCGAGGATGGCCAATGCCATCGAAAGACCGATACCGTTGTCAGCACCCAACGACGTGCCTTCTGCTTTCAGCCACCCGTTGTCTTCGTAGGCGATAATGGCATCGTTCAATGGGTCAAAACTTCGGCCGGCTTCGGCCACGCATACCATGTCCATGTGGTTAAGAATCACCACGGGCGTGGCATTCTCGTGTCCGGGAGTGGCTGCTTTACGAATGACCACGCAGTTTTGTGAGTCGCGGTCATAGCTCAGTCCCAACCGTTCGGCAAATTGGCACAGGAAATCGGCCACGCGCTCCTCGTGATGCGAAGGACGCGGAATGTGATTAAGCTGTTTGAAAATTTCTAAGAAACGCATAGTGATGAACTGATTTTATAATAAGAGGGTGCGCCAAATGATTACACACCCTCTTATATCATGAAAGATGAAGTCTTTGATTATCCAAGGAAGCCAAGCAATACACCGGCTGCTACGGCGCTGCCAATCACGCCGGCCACATTCGGGCCCATGGCGTGCATGAGCAGGTAGTTGCTCGGGTCGGCCTTCAAGCCTTGGTCGTTGCTGATGCGGGCCGCCATGGGCACAGCGCTCACGCCGGCGTTGCCGATGAGCGGGTTCAGCTTCTTGCCCTTAGGCAGGAACAGGTTGAAGAGCTTGACAAACAGCACGCCGCTCGTCGTGGCGATGACGAATGCCATAAAACCGAGCAGGAAGATAAACACGGTGTCGCGAGTGAGGAACTCGCTAGCCTGCGTCGAGGCACCCACAGTCATGCCGAGGATGATGGTCACCATGTCGGTCATAGCGTTGCTGGCGGTCTTGGCCAAACGAGTCGTCACACCGCTTTCGCGCAGCAAGTTGCCGAAGAACAACATTCCCAGCAAGGGAAGGCCGCTCGGCACAAAGAAGCACGTGAGGATAAGGCCGAAGATGGGGAAGAGAATCTTCTCGGTCTGCGACACTTTGCGCGCGGGCTTCATCTTGATGACGCGCTCTTTCTTCGTCGTGAGCAACCGCATGATGGGCGGCTGTATCACGGGAACGAGCGCCATGTAACTATAGGCACTCACGGCGATGGCACCCATCAGATTGGGAGCCAGTTTTGACGACAGGAAGATAGCCGTGGGACCATCGGCACCACCAATGATGGCGATGGCACCGGCCTGGTCGGGGAGGAAGCCCAGAGCAAGGGCCACCATGTAGGCTCCGAAGATGCCAAACTGGGCGGCGGCGCCCACGAGCATCAGCTTGGGGTTAGCGAGTAGCGACGAGAAGTCGGTCATGGCGCCAATCCCCAGGAAGATGAGTGGGGGATACCATCCTTGCCTTACGCCTTGATACAGAATGTTGAGCACCGACCCTTCTTCGTAAATGCCAATCTCGTTGCCCGGCTGGAAGGGAATGTTGCCAATAAGGATACCGAAACCAATCGGCACCAGCAACATGGGCTCAAAATCATGCTTGATGGCCAAATAGATGAAGAAGAGGCCCACGCATATCATGATAAGGCTCGCCGGCTCCAACGTCACGTTATAGAAACCGGTGAAGTGCCAAAATTCGGTGAGGTTCTTTGTTAAGAAATCCATGTGCGCGCGTTTTAGCCGATTATCATGATTGTGGTGCCTTCAAGCACGCTTTCGTCCTTGCCCACCTGGATGCTCTTCACCACACCGTCCTTGCCAGCGTGAATCTCGTTGCCCATCTTCATGGCCTCGAGGATGCATACCACGTCGCTGGCCTTCACTTGCTGGCCTTCCTTGACGTAAATCTCCTTGATGACACCGGGAAGCGGCGAGGCGATGACATAATCGCCGTCGGCAGCGGCTGTGGGTTTTGCCGCAGGCTTGGGAGCCACGGCTGCCGGTGCGCTCTCGGCTGCTGCACGCTTGATGACGGGCTTGCTCACTTTCTCTTCTTCAAGTTCAACGCTGTAGGGCACACCGTTCACTTCAAGATGGGCGATATTGTTCTCAATGTCACCTACTTTCACCTCGTAGTCGTGTCCATTGATCTTATATTTATATTCTTTCATTGTCTATTATATATAATAATGTGTATTGAACTTGTGATGTTAACTCTCGTGATGCTCGGGAACGTGGAGCAACAAGTGGCCCTTCGACGCCCAGGCGCTCGGCATGTCGTGGCTGTGGTCGAACGTCAAGATGCCGCTCTCCTCGTCGTGTGCGTTGAGATGCTGGTAAAGTGCCATGAAGATGGCTGCGATGGCCTCGTCGTTGCTGCCGGGTTGGGCGGCGGGCTGTTCGACTTCTTCCTGAACATCGTCATCGACCTTGACTGCAGCTACTTTCTTGTCCTTAGCCGCAAAGGCCTTGCCGAAGAGCATGAAGCAAATGAACAACAAAGCCAGGGCCGTGAACACAACGCCCATGGCGGTCAACGACAGGATGAAACCATGGCCATCCTTCTCCTTGAACTCCTGGATGTTGGTGTTTACAGGGCGCGAGTTGAACTTGCCGGGAGTGATGGCGTCGGCATCTGATTTGCCGATGCGTGCCGACCACTCGGCAGCATCATACTTGCGGCTGGCCTTATGCAGGTCAATGGCTTCCTCGCTCATGCGGGCCCACGAATGGTCGGGGGACAGCGTGTCGGGAACCTCCACCTCATCGACCAGCTCACCGTTCACGTCGTAGAGCGCGATGTAATAGCTACCCTTCTCGGCTTGCAGCTCGAAAGGCAGGTGGAACGTGCCGCGTGCGCTATCGCCATCGGCATAGAACAGCACATGGGTGCGGGGTGCCACCTTGGTGGCCACGTCGCCGCGCCTTATCTCGTGGAACGCGGGGTCGTTCTTTAGCGTCGCCACATCCACGCGCTTGCTGTTGTCCAGTCGCTTGTTGGTGATAAACATCTTCTCAATGGCGTTGGTGCCGTGCGAGGCATTGAAAAGTTCAATCCACGCTGAGCGGTCGCCATATTCATCGGGTTCATTGCTCTCATTCACCACCATCACCTCGTTGATGCGCAAGTCCATGCGGCCTTGCGCCATGCTAGCGAGGGCGGTGAACACGGCAATGAATACTATAATTATTCCTTTCTTGTTCATTTCGATTGTCTTGAGGTTACAAAGGAATATTGCCGTGCTTCTTGGCCGGATTGACATATTTCTTACTGCGCAGCTGCTCGAGGGCGCGAATCACCCTGAAGCGTGTGTTGCGAGGCTCGATGATGTCATCGATGTAGCCATACTTGGCGGCATTGTAAGGCGTGCAGAACAAGTCGTTGTACTCGTCTTCTTTCTCTTTGATGAATTGCTTGTGGGCCTCCGTGATTTCGACGGCTTTGGCCTCGTCGCCGGCGGCACGTGCCTCTTCGGCGGCTGTCTTGGCGGCCTTGGCATCGCGGGCATAGAGCACGCCAGCGGCACCTGCGGCACCCATCACGGCAATTTCAGCGCTGGGCCATGCATAGTTCATGTCGCCGCGAAGCTGCTTGCAGCTCATCACGATGTGGCTGCCGCCATAGCTCTTGCGCAGTGTCACAGTCACCTTGGGCACATTGGCCTCACCGTAGGCGTAAAGCAGCTTGGCGCCGTTCAGGATGACAGCGTTGTATTCTTGGCCGGTGCCGGGAAGGAAGCCCGGAACGTCGACGAGCGTCACCAA
>JAGCUP010000031.1 GCA_017962765.1 Muribaculaceae bacterium
CACCTTAAAGTCGTAGGCTTTCGCAGGAATTACGGCTGCCACTGCCGCGACAAGCAGACAAAGAATTCGGGTTTTCATGTGAAAAAAAGTATTTGTTTTTATTCAATTGGTCGATTCGGGTTAAATCTTGATGTAGATGCGGCGGCGGTAGAGGATGTAGCCGAGAATCCACACAATGAGTACGAATGCGATTGCATACAGGCAAGAGGCTGCCTCGGGATTGAGGGCCTTGACGCTGCCATCGTCATTGCGCTCGGCACCGGTGGCCCACTTGCATCCATCGTGCAGCAGCGAGTGCAACGTGAAGGAACGTCCATGGCTCGAAGCGACTTCGAGGGCTTGGTTGTATTCTTCGGTACCCTTGGCGGGAGCCACGCTGTCGGGCACTTCTTTGGTCGAACTGCTTACCAAGCCGGTCATGAACAGGTCGCGCGGCGTGGAGAACACTTCGGTGAGGCCTTCTTCCTTACCGTTGCCTTCGTGGAGCGCCATGAGTGAGCGGCTGTGGCCTTCGCCGGCGGCGAGGGCATAGAGGCGGCGAGCTTGGGCGTGGTCTTGGGCGAGGCCCATCAAGCCGTAGTCGTGGGCCAGGGCGAGGTCAAAACGGGCTACATTGAGGGCCGAGTCGGCAGCTTCTTGCAGTAGGGGCAATGCGCGCGCACTGTCACCCTCATTGAGATAGACGACGGCAAGGTTGAAACGGGCTTCGTTGAGTCCGGCTTGTGCGGCCTTTTCAAAGAGCAGTTGTGCCTTGAGGGTATCGGGCTCCACACCCTCTCCGTTGTAGGTCATGATGCCCAGGTTGTTGCAGGCCTCGGGGAGTTCGGCCTTTGCGGCTGTAGTAAGTAGTTCTGTGGCTTTCTCCTCATCGGCTGCGCGGTAGTCGCTCGAGTGTCCCAAGATGACAACGCTGAACACGATGGAGAGGATGGTGCCCACAAGGTAGCAGAACAGCGGATTGACGCCAAATGACTGGAAGAAACGGCACCATCGGTCGTGTCCCTTAATATCGATGATGTAAACGAGCAGGGCGAGGATGCACGAGGCCATGCCGGTGGTGATGAGCGTGTAGGACGAGGTCCAAGCCTTTTTGCTGCACGGAATGCCGTATTGCAGCAGCCACCCGATGAGCAGCAAGGCAATGCCCAATGTGGCCACTTTCATCACGCGCTCGCGGTTGTCGCGATACTTGACGAGGAGACTGCCCACCATGAAGCCGATGAGCACGTGGGCCACACACGAGATGGTGCTCAGCACGCCCTCGGGGTCGAGGGAGAGGCGCAGCCCGTAGGCGCTCTCGTGGTACATGTGGTCGTCGCCCAGCACGGCGAGGTCGACGCGCGACAGGATGTTGGCCGTCGAGAACTCATAACCGTTGCCCCACCACAGGAGCACGGCGTAGCCCACGAGCAGCAATCCGATGAGCCACGGGATGAACTTCTGCTTGAAGAAGATGGCAATCATCGAGCCGAAGAAATAGACGAGCGCGAGTCGCTGGAAGACGCCCAGGAAACGCAGGTGGTTCCACCATCGGCCCATGTCGAAAGTGGAGCCGAAGAAACTGCGGAGCGTCATGCCGAACAAACTTATCGCCCACCCGATGAGGAAGAGCACGAGGGTGCGGCGCACGATTTTCCACAGCAGCGGGCGGCTGGGCTTAAAGTCGAACTTGCGCAACGAGAAGAACATCGAAACGCCCATGACGAACACGAAGAAGGGGAACACGAGGTCGGTGGGCGTGAGCCCAATCCATTCGGCGTGCTCCAGTGGCGCATAGATGCTTCCCCATGAGCCCGGGTTGTTCACCAGCAACATGCCGGCGATGGTGATGCCGCGCAGGATGTCGACGGCCAGCAATCTCTTAGTATCTTTCATAAAATCAACTGTTAGTGATGAGGTGTTCATTAAGGAGGTAGATGAGCGATTGGTAGGGGATGCCGCTGTGGGTGGTGAGCCCTATCTCGCAGGTGCGGCTGTTGGAGAAACCGCGGTGAATGTTGTTCTCGGCGATGGCTTTTCGCAACTTGCGCAACGCCCACTCGTTGAGTTCGGGATGAGTGAATCCCTTGTCACCGGCGAAGCCGCAGCACCCTACGCCTTCGGGGAGGATTACGTTGCTTGAACAGCGTTTGGCCAGTGCGATGAGCTTGTCACCGATGCCCATGAGGCGCGTGGAGCAGGTGAGGTGCAGCGCGATGGGCTCTTCGTCCTGTGTGAATTTGAGTTCAGGAGCCACGCGGTCGTGGATGAATTCCATCAGCTCGAAAGGCTCGACGCAAGTGAGGTGCTGACGCATGCGGTGCAGGCATGGGCTTTGGTCGCACACCACTGGCCATTCGCCGTTGTTCGAGGCGCGCAACAGGGCTTCCTCGAGTTCGGCTGTCTTGGCGTCGGCCACGTCGGGCATACCTTTGCTCTCCCAAATCATGCCGCAGCACAGCTTTTTCATGCCTTCGGGGAAGATGACTTCCCATCCGGCGCGGGTGAGGAATTCGACCACGGTATCCACCAGGTCTTTTTCCACACCTTTACTGCGCCCCATCGTTTGGTTGAGGCAGCTCGGGAAATAGACCACTTTGCGGTCGCTTTTTGCCGTCGGGACAGGCATGGCGCTTTTGGGTCGCGGCAGCGATGGTGTCCATAATGGAGCACCCAGTTTGTGCAGGCCGCGTCCCACGGCCGTTACGCCCTTGTCACCGAGTATGACATGACCGGTGTGTGCCATGTAGAGCAGGCCTTTTAACGAGGACTTCACGCCGGCAAAGTGGCGGGCCGCCCAGCGTCCCGTGCCATAGCCGCAACTACCCTTTGGATGCGCGTCGGCGCGCAGGTCATGGGTGAGGTCGCCCACGTTAATCTTCATGGGGCAAGAGGTGGAGCACAGGCCGTCGGCGGCGCAGGTGGCATCGCCTTGATAGCGGTATTGCTTTTCGAGGGCATGCAGCAAGGCCGGGTTCTCGCCGGTGGCTCGCAGGCGCGCTATCTCGCGCTGAACGATGATGCGTTGCCGCGATGAGAGGGTGAATCCGCAGCTCACGCAGTTCACTTCGCAGAAACCGCATTCGATGCACTTATCGACGCGGTCGCTCACACGCGGCATGGGCTTGAGGTGCTTGATGTAGCACTCGGGGTCGTCGTTGAAGATGACGCCGGGGTTGAGGATGCCCTGTGGATCGAAGATGCGCTTAATTTCGCGCATGATTTCGTAGGCCTCTTCGCCCCATTCCTTCTTGACGAAGGGTGCCATATTGCGGCCCGTGCCGTGTTCGGCCTTGAGCGAGCCGTCATACTTATCGACAACGAGTTTCACGGTGGCTTCCATGAGGCCGCGATAACGGTCGATTTCTTCCTGCGTGTCGAACGACTGCGCAATGATGAAATGGTAGTTGCCTTCGAGGGCGTGGCCGTAGATGCAGCTGTCGCTATAGCCGTGGTCGATGAGCATTTGTGCCAAATCGACGGTAGCTTCGGGGAGGTCTTCGATGTGGAAAGCTACGTCCTCGATAATGACCGTAGTGCCCACGGGGCGTGTGCCTCCCACGCTGGGGAAAATGCCCGAGCGTATGGCCCAGTATTTTCCATATTCCTTCGGGTCATCGGTGAAACGGGCGGGTACTGCGAGCTTGAAGTCGCACAGGATTTCCTCAATGGCGGCTATATTGGTTTCAAGCTCGTCCTTGCTATCGGCAAAGGTCTGGATAAGGACGGCGGTGAGGTTGTCGCCCGTGGTGTCGTTGACGCTGGCCAGCGACTTGCGGTCGAGGAGCTCGGCGCAGTGCACGGGGCCTTTCTTGAGGGCGACGACAGCCTCGCAGGCTGTGCGCATCTCGTTGAAATATAGCATTGCGCTTGCGCGCTGTGGGAACAGGTGCCCCGTTTTCATGGTGAACTGGCTGGCGAAGGCCAGGGTGCCCTCGCTGCCCACCATGAGGTGGGTGATGATGTCGAAGGGGTCGTCGAAGATGGCGAGCGGCAGCAGGTTGAGGCCCGTGACGTTCTTGATGGCGTATTTGCGGAGGATGCGCGCCTTAAGTTCGACATTGCCTTGCACACGGTCGCGCAAGCGCTCAATGGCGGCCAAGAACTCGGGGCGTGACTGAGCGAAGGCGCGGCGACTCTCGGCGTCGCCCGTGTCGAGGACGGTGCCGTCGGGCAGCACGAGCCGCAGCGATAGGAGCTCGCGGTCGCTATTGGCGTGGGTACCGCAACTCATGCCGCTGGCGTTGTTGATGACGATGCCACCCACCATGGCACTGTTTTTCGAGGCCGGGTCGGGGGTGAATGTGCGTCCCAGTGGTGCGAGGATGCGGTCCACCTCGGCGCCCACGAGGCCCGGCTGGAGGGTGATTTGTGTGGCATCGGCATTGACGCTGTAGTCCTCCCAGTGCTTGCCGGCGACGATGAGGATGGAGTCGGTGTTGGTTTGCCCGCTCAGGCTCGTGCCGGCAGCGCGAAAAGTGACGGGTAGTCCCATTTCACTGGCCGTGGCGAGCAGTTTTGCCACCTCTTGCTCGTTTTTGCTGCGCACCACCACCTGCGGCACGTTGCGGTAGAAGCCGGCATCGGTGCCCCAGGCGAGGCGCCGCAACTCGTCGGTGTAGATGCGCGCCTTGGGGATAAACGCCTTTATTCGCTTGACAAAATCCTTATATCTCTGTTCCATGTGCAGGGTTTAGGGGAGGTCGATGAGGCCGAGGTCGCTGCCCTCGTGGTAGAGGTAGTAGCGCGTGGACATGTGCTTAAAGGCCATCGCGTCTTTGTTGAAATACTCCTCGATGTCCTCGACGCGGTAACGCTTGATGAAGCGCTCGCGAATTTCCTTGGTACCGCACACCTTGTCGAACATGGCGTAGCGCTTGGGATTTTGCTCAAACAGCTCCTTGTCGGGGTACATTTCGTGGATGACCTGCAGGAAGTAGAACTGGGTGAGTGTCAAGTTGGCCTTGTCGGGGTCGGTAATGTAGGTCTGCACGCCATGGACCTCCTGCAACGACTTGTCAACGGCCACGCTCAGCGCGAAGAACGGCTTGTAGTTGATGGGGCGGAAGTGCATGCCCGGCAGATTGAGGGCGTTCATGCGGCGGCACAACTCCTCGGCATCAATCCACGATGCGGCAAAGGTTTCGAAGGGCAGTGTGTAGCCGATGCCCGTATTGAAGATATAGAGCTCGCCCAAGATACCTGAGACTGGGTAGAAGAAGGCGTTTTCGGGCGCTGGAATTTGCGGTGAAGGAAGCACCCAGGGCATGCCGGTGTCGCGGAATTTCATGTCGCGTGTCCAGCCTTCCATCTTAATGACGGTGAGCTTGGCTTTCCCTTTTATCATGCCCTTGTCGTTGAGCAGACGGGCCAGCTCGCCCGGTGTGAGTCCATATAAATAAGGTATAGAATATTTGCTCACAAACGAGAAATAGCCTTCCTCGACGAGGTTGCCCTCCACTTTGTTGCCGCCGAGCGGGTTGGGGCGGTCGAGCACCATGAATTCCACGTTGTTTTCGGCGCAGGCCTCCATGCACACGCCCATGGTGGCATAGAAGGTGTAGCTGCGGCACCCGATGTCTTGGATGTCGTAAATGAGCACGTCAATGCCTTTAAGCATCTCGGGTGTGGGCTTATGCGTCTTGCCAAACAGCGAGTACATCTTGATGCCCGTGGCGGGGTCCACGGCATCGCCTACGGCATCGCCGGCATGGGCGTTGCCGCGCACGCCGTGCTCGGGACCGAAGAGTGCCACGAGGGTCACGCCGGGTGCCTCGTTAAGAATATCGACGGTGCTCTTGAGGTTGTTGTCGATGCTGCTGGGGTTGGTGACAAGCCCCACGCGCTTGCCTTGCAGCTCCTTAAAGCCGCCGTCGCGCAGCACTTCAATACCGGGCTTCACCACAGCCCCGGCCGTCATCGCCACCATGACGACAATCAAAAATAAATATCGTTTCATCTTAAAAAACACATTAATAGATTTCAAAAATTTAAATCAGAAAAAACAGAATAATCCGTAGTTTTTAATATGCTCAGAGTTAATATTAATCTGTAATTGGGGAGAATCTTACTTGCGGCCGTAGTCGGGGTCGATTTTCTTATCGACGAAGTAGGTGACCGCGAGGGTGGCGATACAGCACACCATCACCATCCAGAAGAAGTTGACATAGCCGATGGCCTCTTGGATATAACCGGCCACAAAGCCCGGCAACATCATACTCAAGGACATGAACGCCGTACAGATGGCATAGTGCGAGGTCTTGAACTCGCCCTCCGAGAAGTACATCATGTAAAGCATGTAGGCGGTGAAACCGAAGCCATAGCCAAACTGCTCAATACACAGGGCGATAGTGATAATCACCACATTGCTGGGCTGCGCAATGGCCAAATATACGAAGGTGAGACAGGGCAGCGTCATGCATGCGGCCATCACCCACAGTGATTTCTTTAGGCCTACACGTGAGGAATAGATTCCGCCCAAGATTCCGCCCAACAACAAGGCCATCACACCGAAGAAACCATACACGGTTCCCACCATTTCGGTCGACAATCCCAAGCCGCCATCTTTTACAGGATGCACAAGGAAGGGTTGGCAAAGCTTGATGAGGAAGCCTTCGGGCAAGCGATACAGGAGCATGAAAGCGATAGCCAGCAACACGCCGGGTTTCTTGACGAACGACAGGAAGGAGTTGCCCAATTCGCGAAGGCTGTCCTTGGCGGTGCCAGTGGCCGAATCGATGCGCGGCTTGTCGTTGGCCGAGCGGGGCAGCATAAAGGTGTGGTAGAGCGTGATGACAAAGAATACAGCAGCCGACACACCCAGAGTCACTTGCCATGACCAGGGAATATCGCCCGATTTTTTCTCAATTACGCCGGCGATTAACACCAACACACCTTGTCCGAACACTGACGCCACGCGATAGGCCACGCTACGGATGCCAATGAAGGCCGCCTGGCTGCTGGGACTGTGGGCCAGCATATAGTAGCCGTCGGCGGCAATGTCGTGGGTGGCGCTTGCAAAGGCTGCGATGATGAACAGGATAAGGGTGATGGTGAACATACTGATGGGAGTGTTTCCGCCTTCCACCACATCGGCCTGCGGGTGAGGCAAAGTGAGGGTGAGCAATATCATCATGGCGGTCAAAAGCACCTGCATGGCGATAATCCACCAACGCTTGGTTTTCACCACATCCACGATGGGGCTCCAAATTCCTTTGAGGAACCACGGGAAATAGAGCAGTGTGGTGAAAAACGACATGTCGCCGTTAGGGACACCCATCTTGGTGAACATCATCACCGAAATGTTGTTGACAATAAAATAAGGCACGCCTTCGGCAAAATAGAGGGTGGGTACCCACACCCATGGCCAAAGCCCGTTTTTTTCTTTTACTGGAGCATTGTTGTTCATATCTGTGTTTGTTTTAGAGTTTATTAGTCGTATAGTTTGGTGATGTTGGCGTTCACGAAATAGTGGAGGAGGATTTGGCGGTAGTTGTAGCCCTTGGCCCCCATGACGGCGGCACCGATTTGGCATAGGCCTACGCCATGGCCCCATCCGGCCCCACGCAGCACGAATTTTTTGGGAAATCCGTCGGCGTCGATGTCGTGGCGTTCGACGACGAAGGCCGAGCTATAGAGGCACGAGGATGAGAGGGCATAGCGAATTGCCAACTCCTTGCCTATGGTTTTAGTGAGCTTGTCGCCCACGATTTTGAGTTTGTAGAGGCGTCCGCTGGTGCCTCGTGCCACAGGCTGCAGGTCGCGGATGCGTCCGTAGTCGTCACCTGTGCGCTGTGCGATGAGTTGTGCCAGCTCGTCGCCGGTGTATTCCACTTTCCAGCGGTAGAAGTCGGTGGTTTCTTGGTCATAGTCGTTGAGCACCTGCGAGAGAATTTCGGGGTCTCTCGTGTTGCAGTGGGCATGGGGTGACGAGAGAATCCATTCGGCGGCGATGTCTTCGCGGCTCAGGTCGGGGAAGTTGTCCTCATCTTCGTCGTCGCGTCGTGCCTGCAGGTAGTCGTGGTGGTGCGCTTCCCAGCAATTCTCAAACTCCTCGATTACACCGCCGCACGACTTGGAGAAGCGGGCGTCGCACAGCTCGCCGCCATAGGTGAGCACCTGTCCCCAGGTGGCCTCAATGGCCTGCCTCACATTCTCGGTCGAGGCCCGCGTGATGCCCTGGTATCGCTGGCAGTGGTCGTCGGCGCACACATCGAAATTAAGGTGGTCGTCGCGGTCCCACCACTTGATGTCGACACTGTCGTCGTCCTCGTCTTCGTGGCCCATAGTGATATCGTTGACCGTGGTTTTTGTCATCTGCGCCAGCAGCCAGCTGCGCGAGATGACGGCGTGTGCCTTGAGGAGCTCGAGCGAGGCATTGGCGCTCATTTCGCTGGAGATGACGCTAAGCAGATAGTCCTCAATGCTGAGCACGTTGATGGCGGTCACCTTGCCGTTTTCCACGATAAGGCGCAGGGCGCCATGGAAAGTTTGGTCCTCTTTTCGTCGCCAGTGGAAGCTCACGCCTATGGTGACGTCGTGCAGGGTGAACGAGTCGCTATCGGCATTCATGGGCTCAAACAGCAGTTCATCGTAGAGGTTGCCGTTCCACTCGAGGTCTCCGTCGGCGAAGTGTACGAGTTGGTGTCCGGTCACGGGTTTACCATTGATGCGATACTCGTTGTTTAGCACAAACTCTATCACAGGCTCGCTCATGATGCCCACTTTTACTTGCGGTACTTGTTTGGCATTGGTCGTCATTGCTGAGATATTGAAAAAGTGAAAGTTATAAAATTGATTTTAGTCGCGATACGATGGCAGCAGCGGTGTCGGCATCAACGCACAACTCGCGATAGATGCCGCGCAACGTGGTCGCCGTGAGTGCGTCGAAATCCTCCTTACGGGCCACGGGCCACACGCCAGCCATTTCGAGTGTGGCGGGACTCACGAGGTGTTGGCCTTCGCCCGTGCCGTAGCACGAAGGGCGGTGGCGTCGTCGGGGGAACAGTGCGAAGTAGCCCCGTTGTTTCTCGCACCACGCTATGGCGTTCACCGGCGGGTCGTCATCTCCAGTCGTCTCGGCTATTGCCAAGAAGGCGCTGTCGAGGAACTGGAACACGTCGATGGGCCGTGGCGCGCTTCCCACAATGGCGAATCGGCCTGCCGTGTCGATGGTGCCCACAAACTTCTCCCCATCGTGATGGATGAGGTGGTGTGTCGGCAAGGTCTTGGCGTAACGCGCCATTTCCTTACAGAGGGGCACATCGGGGAGTCCGGCTTGGAAGTGGAAATGATGGGGTGCCGAGGCACCGCAACGTGCCCCGTTGAAGAACACCACCCATCCGGGCAACAACACCGACAGTTCCACCATGTCCTCGAGTCGCCCCGAGTTGAGCGATTGAGGGAGGTGTCGCATGTCGGCGATGGTGATATGGTTGTGGAGGATGGGGTAGGGGTTAAGTTGCAGTCGGTATTCGTTCCACCGCGACTTCCACCCCACCGACATCTGTTCCGGGGGCTGGTTCTCTTGACACAGGAAACACGGCGGCTCGGCGGGGCCCTCGGTTGTAGGGGCTGCCGCCGAGCGTCGTCGTTCAGGATTGTATTGCAGCTGGAATTTGAGCGAAGAACCGTCGCCTTGGAAGAGGTATAATGTGCGCCGTTCCATGTTGTCGAGCGCGAGGTGGTTGCGGCGTGCGAGGTCCCACCAGTTCATTTGCTGGTCGAACAGCTTCACCACCTCGCGGTACATGGCCAAATGGGCGGGTTGCTCGTCGGGTGACGTTTTTTTCTTCGCCATGGGCAGGCAACGTGTTATTTCTTGTTAAGGGCGATGCGTGCCTGGAGCTCCCAGGTGCGGATGCGGTCCTTATAGAGGTTGTTGCGGTTCATCTTCTCCACATCGAGACTTGCGTCGCTATTGTCGTCCCAACGGCGGCACAGATAGACGGGGGTATAGACGCGCCCAATCTGGTAGGTGCGCGAAATGTTCAGACCCAATGCGTAGTCCTCGCCGTAGCTTGTGTTGGGAATCTTCACGTCGCGCAGCACGGGAGTATAGAAAGCGCGGGGTGCGCCCAGTCCGTTGATGCGCAGGGCGTTGTTGCGTCCGTTCTCGGGGGTCCATTCCTTGTGGTCGATGACGCCCGGCGGGATGGGATTGCCGTCGATGTCGGTCATCAGGTAGGTACCCACGACCATGGCCACGTTTTGCTCGTAGAAGGCGTCGACCATCGTCTGGAGGGTGTTCTCGTCCTTATACATGTCGTCGCTGTCGAGCTGCACGATGAACTTGCCGGCCTGTGGATGGTGGGCTGCCATGTTCCAGTAGCCGCCGATGCCCATGTCGTAGAAGTCGGCGATGAGGTGTAGCAGGCGCGGGTCGTCATATTCGGCGATAGCCTCGCGTGTGCCGTCGGTCGAGAAGTTGTCGACCACCATGAGATTGAACTTGAACGTGGTCTTCTGCCTCAGCACGCTGTCGATGGCGTCGCGGATGGTGCGGATGCGGTTGCGCACGGGAATCATCACCGTGGCCTCCACGGCAAACTTGTCCTCGCCGAATTCGATGTGCTTGAAGTTGGGCACCATCTTGCCGTCCACTTCTTTCTCGGGGGCCAGATAGCCGCCGATTTCCTTGAGGTGCTCGGTGCAAGCGGCCTCCATCTCAATTTGACGTCCGCGGTTGCGCGGGTCCACATAGTCGAATATTTTTTCGCCACTCTTGCGCGTGTCGAGCTCCACATCGCTGTAGAGGAACTCGTTGATGTGGGTGATGGCAGCGAATTGCGACAGTTTCAGGCGCAGGTCGTAGAGGCCGGCATGCTCGTAGGTGGCAGTCATCTTCTCGGCGGCTTTCTTGAAGCAGCACGAGCAGAAAACGAGGACGCTGCCAAAGTCGAAGTCGTCGCGCAGCGCGCCCATCTGGTAGTCGATGACGGGAGCCTTGTCGGCACCCTTGTCGGTGACGTTGTAGTGGTCGGCATAGACCATGCCGCTGCCGCTGTCGGCGAGGATTTTCACGAAGCGCTCAATGGCGAAAGGCGCGAACTTGAGAGTGACGTGCTTGGTGTAGAGTAGTGTGACGTCGCTGTCGGCTTTCTCGGCGATGGCCTTGATGGTGGCCGTCGAAGTGAGGTTGTTGACCTTAAGCACTTCGCATCCTTCGACGCATCCTTGTGCTTCGGGAGTGGCGAGCAGATAGATTTTATTGATGAGCTCTTGGCCCTTGAGGTTCTCGATGGTTGCCTGCACCTGCTCGGCGCTGACAAACGGGATGAAACAGTTGATTTTAGACATGATTTTTATTTTTTAGTAATTAGTTGACAAGTTAATAATCAGTTGAATTATTTGTTGAGGAGGAATTCCAGCAGGTTGCCCATGAGCGCGTGGCGCTCGCCGCGGTCCTGCATGGTTTCCAGCGGGAAGCCGAGCACGGTGGTGCGGTAGTTGCCGCGGTTGCTGGCGATGGCCGCCGGGATGTTGTTCTCGGTGTAGCGCATGATGGTGGCACCCTGGCTGTCGCTGGCCTTGATGGCGTCGGGGCTCTCGGCGGCATAGACCACGCTGTTGAGCTCGGTGGTGAAGTGATAATTCTTGCCGTCGACGATGCTGCGCTGGAAGGGCGACGCTACGGTAATCACCTCGCCGCGCTGCGTGGCCTGGCCGGTGAGGTACTCATATCCGAGGACGCTCTTGGCGAAGTCGATTTCGTTGGCACTCGGGGAGTCCTTGTCCCAGATGTCGGTGGCGACATAAGCGCCGCTCACCAGCACGTTGCCGCCGCCCGAGGTGAACTGGCGCAGGGCTGTCATGAGGGGTCCGGTAAAGGCTTTATAGCGGTTGGGCACGGCGCCGCGTCCCAATTTCGTCTCTTTTTGCTTGCCCATAATCAGGTCGATGACGGCGACGTTGCGGGTGTCGGCCTTGCCGTTCTCGAGAGCTTGCGCGCTTGTCGAGACGAACGAGTAGCCATTGGCGAGCAATGCCTCGCCGTGCACACTGGGATAGTCGAAGGTGTTGCCGGCGATGACCGTGGTCTCATAACCCATGCGGCTGGCACCGAAGCCGCCGGCATCGTCGTCGCGCCAGGGCAGCTTGCGGCGGAACTCGAATTGTGAGCCCAGATAGTTGTATTGCTTGATGTAGGGCACGCCATGGTCTTTCTCATCGTAGAAGCCGGCCATTTCGCCGCAGTCGAACCAGTCGGGCGCGCTTATGCGGGTGAAGTTGTTTACCACGAGCACGTTGCCTTTGCTTTCCTTGGCCACGCCTAGTGAGAGCGTCTCGCTGGGGAAGCTGCGTCCGCCATCGTTGAGGGCGATGATTTTGTAGCTGTGCACTTCATTGTCTTCAATGCTCACCGAGTAGTGCGGGTCGTTGACGACATCAATTTCCTTAAAACCGTTCTCGTTGCCCACGCGCTCGAGCACGATGTATTTTTTGGGGTCGGCGTTGTCGCTCAGATTGTCGTGGGTGGGTTGCCAGCGAAGCATATACAGGCGGTCGCTCACGCGCGTGATGGTGAAGCTGTTGACGGGCAGCGGCTGCACCACATAGTCGCGGTGGTCGCGCTGGGCAATAAACTTGAGGATGCCTTTATAGATGGCGCGGCTCACGGTGAAACGGAACGACGGGTCGAGGCCGTATTTCATGTCGGCAAAATTCTGGTGGCTCAACAACTCGAGGAGCATGGCGGGCACCTCGGGGACGCGCGCCTCATAGTAGGACTTGTCCCACATTCCTCGGCGCGTCCAGTTGGGCTCGAAGTCGGCGCGCACGTCCTTCACGATTTCGCTCACCACGAAGTTGGTGAGGTTGCGCGACATCTCGCGTGGCGTGCCGTTCTCGTAGCGCCCGAAGTTTTTACCGTTTTTCTTGGTGCAATAGATGCCCAGGGTGCCGATGATGTCGTCGTTCATCGTCGTGCCGGCGTCGCTATGGAAAGCGAATGAAACATCCACGGGCACGTTGAGGCCCTTGGCGTTGGGCAGCACTTGCGAACCGCCCGCCAGGTAGTTGACCCACTCGCCACGGCAGCGGTAGTCATCGACATAGTCGTTGATGCCGTTGCTCGTCGAGTACACCTCGTGGGGAAATCCCGACCACTGGAGCCAGTAGCGTGCGCCCTCGGTGTAACGGGGGTGCAGGCTGGGGATGTATTTGTAGTCGATGCCTTCCTTGCCCAGGTATTTTTCGTTCTCCTGCTCAGCAGCGAGGCGCTTGTTCTCCTCGGTGGGGAGGGCGGGGCGTCGCACGATGTTGCCCATACCGCCACCCACTTTGACGGCGTCGGCGGTGACAACGTGCTTGTCATCGTGGCCCAGGTTGGTGAGCGTCACCACTTTCTCGTTAAGTCCCCTAGCAAGGCGGTAGTGGCCTAGATATACCCACACGCCGCCGCCCATGGTCTGGTCTACGGTCATTTCGCGCTGCTGGTCGAGCGACGTGATGGTGTAGTGGGCGTCTTGGCTGCTGTTGGGCAGTGTCTTGTAGGAGACATATACAGCATAATCACCAGCCTCGGGCACCGTCACGTCCCAATAGGCAGTGGAAACTTTTTTCTTGTCCTTGATGGTTTTGGCCATACGGTAGGTGCCGTCGGTGAAGGGGTTCTCGAAGTCCTTGTAGCTCTCCTGCTTATAGGCGAAACCGGCATCCTTGCCTGCGCCCCACTTCTGCTTGCCGTTGGCCTCGTTGTAGCCGGCCTGTGCGCGGAAGCCGTCGTTATCGACGATGACCTCGGTGCGTTGTGTGTCGCGTTCGCGGGGACTCCACACGTAGGCTCCGGCGTTCTCGAGCATGGGGTTAAGGAAGGGCATGACGTAGCTTTGCGTGTAGAGGTCTTCGACGGTCTGGAGCACGCGTGCGCGTTGCCATTCCCAGCGGTTGAGTTTGGGCTCGAAATACCATCCGTGGCTCTGCCACATGGCGATGATGTTGCCGTCGAGGCCCTTGCTGTAGTGGCGGTTGGGATCGAGGTCGCGGACGAAGGCCGTGTGTTGCCGCTTGTAGCTGTTATCGTAGGCGGCGAAATATTGCTCCACGGGGTTTCCGGCGATGGTGAGTGCCACCTTCTTGTCGGCGAAATCGTCGCCGAGCGCCGTTTTGATGTCACCCTTTAGGGCGTCGAGGCTCTCGCGGGTGAAGGGCACGTCGCCATAGTTTTCGGTCAAATCTACGCGTAGGGTGTCACCGTCGAGGACGGCGCTGTGCGCCTTGGGCGTGCCAATTCCCATCTTAGGTGGCACGGTGGCCGCCACGGCCTTGTTCACTTGGGCCAGTTGTGTCTCGTTGAGCGCTTGTGCTCCCATTGCCAGGCACGACAGGGTCAATGCTAGGGCTATCAGAATTTTTTTTGCCATATTAATAGTGAAATGTGATGAATATTCGTCGCTTTGAGGGCCACTTTTGGCCACACGAGACAAAATTACTCAAAACATTCCACTTATCAAGAAAAAGAATCCATCTTTTTCTTGATATAAACATTATTTAATATTCGTAAACGAATTTTTAAGGATTTGTAGTGTGGTAAACTACCAAGCCGGGCATCGAGCTGCTGATGATTTTCAGGATGTGCGCGTCGTAGTTGGTGGCCACTTGCAACAACACTTCGCTGTACTTGCAGGCCACGGCGCCTACGAAGCAGATGGGGTGCGCTTTATAGTCATACTGGCACAAGTGCCGCTCGAAGAAACGCGAGATTTCGTTGTATACCAGTTTATAGACATACTCCTCGTCGAGGTGGTCGGCCAGGAACATGCTGTAGTTGCGCAGGTTGCGGTTTGCGTATGGGTTGTTATATACGCTGTCCATAATGGCTTCGGGCGTCGTCTGCATATTCTCGAAGAACGCCTCAATGAGGTGCCTCGGAGCCAGGTTCTTGAGCACGTCGCCCAAGAAGATGCGGCCCATGGCGCTGCCGCTGCCCTCGTCGCCCAGGATGAATCCGCACGAGCTCACGTGGCGGGCGATACGTTCGCCGTCGTAGAAGCACGAGTTACTACCGGTGCCCAGGATGCAGGCCAGTCCCGCCTCGTTGATGAGGAGTCCGCGCGCTGCTCCCAACAGGTCGCTCTCGACCACCGTGGGCGACTTGAACTGTGCCACGAGCGAGGCCTCCACCGTCTTGTTTTTCTCGGGGTTGGAGCAACCGGCACCGTAGAAATAGACATGGTCCCAACGGCGCTTGAAAAACTCGTGTGGCAACTCGAGGCGCACGATGTGGCTAATCTCGCGGCGTGTTTGGAAAAACGGGTTCAAGCCGGTCGTGGTGGCCTGCGCCACCACCTCGCCTCCGCTCACGAGGCTCCACTCGGTGCGTGTCGACGAGCTCTCGCCAATCACGATGTTCTCTTCGGTCGTTCTCATCCTATAGAAACTTAAAAACGTGCAAAATTACCTCAATTTTTATAAATAATTCAAAAATACACAATAATTAACACATAGTTATATTTATTAACAGAACAATATGCAAATAGACAATAACCGTTAAACCTGAATCTTGTGCGCGGGCGAATTAAGCGCAGGTGAATTAGGGAGGGCTATGGAACCCTATTTTCACGGGTTTTAGTGCTGACCGATAAAAAAACACTATTATAAAAGGTGGAAATTGAAGGAAATTCGCTATCTTTGCCGATAGAAAAACTTTGTGGTTATGATGACGAAAAACGAGCGACAAGCGATTATTGCGCTGATTAAAAAACAAGTGGTGCCCGCCATCGGGTGTACTGAACCAATGGCCGTGGCACTGTGTGTGGCTAAGGCTACCGAATTACTGGGAACGCTTCCCGAGCACATTGAGTTGCGCCTGAGTGCGAATATTCTCAAGAACGCTATGGGAGTGGGGATTCCCGGCACCGGCATGATAGGCCTGCCCATCGCCGTGGCCCTCGGCGCTCTCATTGGCCGGCCCGAGCGCGGCTTGGAGGTGCTGTGCGACTGCAATAAGGAGGCGGTGGAACGGGGCAAACAGTATATTGCCGAGAACCGCATCCATGTGGCGCTCGAGGAACAGGACCTCGATAAGCTCTACATCAACGTGCTGGTCACGGCACAAGGGCATCAGGCCGAGGCACGCATCAAGACGCACCATACCCATTTTGTGTGGCTGGCCAAGGATGGCCAACCCGTTGAGGAGCATGGTCAGGCTTGCCCGGGCGGCATCGTCGCCGACGATGAGTCCGATGATGACCTGCAGATCACGCTGCACAAGGTGTATGAGTTTGCCACCGAAACCGAGGTCGAGGACCTGCGCTTTATCCTTGAGGCCAAGCGCCTGAACGAGGCAGCCGCCATGAGCGGACTGCGGGAGAACTACGGGCATCAACTGGGGAAAACCATGTGCTCGCCGCTGGGACGCGGAATCATGGGCGACAGCATCTTTGCCAAAGTGCTCTCGGTGACCAGTTGCGCTTGTGACGCGCGCATGGCAGGGGCTATGGTGCCCGTGATGAGCAACTCGGGGTCGGGTAACCAGGGCATCTGCGCCACCATGCCGGTGGTCGTGTTTGCCGAGGAGAACCATAACACCGAAGAAGAACTTATTCGCGCGCTCATCATCTCGAACCTCACGGCCATCTACATCAAGCAGACGCTGGGTGCTTTGTCTGCGCTTTGCGGATGCGTGGTGGCCTCGACAGGCAGCAGTTGCGGCATCACCTACCTGATGGGTGGAACCTACGAACAAATCAGCTATTCGGTGAAAAACATGATTGCCAACCTCACCGGCATGATTTGCGACGGAGCAAAGCCCTCGTGCGCACTGAAGCTCACCAGCGGTGTGAGCACCGCGGTGCTCAGTGCCATGCTCGCCATGCAGCACAAGTACGTGTCGTCGCAGGAGGGTATCATCGACGATGACGTGGACCAGAGCATCCACAACCTCACGGCCATTGGCAGCAAGGGCATGGACGAGACCGACCGCTTTGTCCTCGACATCATGACCCACAAGACCAACCAAGCCGGCTGTTAATGGCGAGAAAGATAGCAGCCTACTCGCACCACCCAAAATGGCGGTAGGTGGAGAAAAGAGAGGGATATTGTTGTGAATCTCAAATCTTTTCGCTAATTTTGCGCATGTCAAACCATTAGTATTCCAGAAATTATGAAAAAAGTCCACTTGCGCACATTTGCGGCACTCGCCGTGATGCTGTTCTCCGCCTTTGGCGTTGAGGCTGCATACTATGACTTCATAGTGAACGGCTTAGCCTATCAGGTTATCAACGATGGGGCTGCGGTGAGGGTGACACCTTTAACAAGTGATGAGAACAACTACGTCGAACTCACCGCCGCCAACATTCCCGCCTCGGTGACTTACAGCGGCACGACCTATCCGGTCAAGCAGATAGCCGCGGGAGCTTTTCGCAAATCGCCGATAAAAACGGCGACCATTGCGGCTTCGGTTGAGGCTATATACGACGAAGGCTTCTCCAACTGCGCTAATTTGACCACGGTAACCATGGGAAACACGGTGACCTATATAGGCGCGATGTGCTTCTACAATTCCCAGGCACTCAGCAAGGTGACGCTTAGCAACACGCTCACCACCATAGGCAAAAATGCTTTTGAGGGATGTGCCGCATTGAAGACATTGGCACTCCCGGCTTCACTCACCACCATCAATGAGAGCGCATTCATGAACTCGGGTTTGACGAGCATCACCATCCCCGCCGGTGTGACAAAACTGCAGAACTCGTGGTTTGCCAACTGCACCAGTCTGAAAACGGTGACATGGAACCCCACGGCATGCGAGAACGCTACGGCACCCAATTTTATTAATGTGCCATCACCACCTTTTGCCGGCTGCACCGCCCTCACCACGTTCACCATCGGAAGCAACGTAACGCGCATCCCCGACTACCTGTGCTGGGAACTGCCCGCCCTCTCCTCACTCACCATCCCCGCTTCGGTAAGTTATGTGGGCAGGTCGGCATTCTATAATTGTACGGGCTTGAAGACGCTCAACTGGAATGCGAAGGAAACCAACGATTTCAAAATCAGTTCATGGTACGGTACCTTGCCATTCTACCAATGCGAGAACTTGGAAAAAGTGACTATTGGCAGCACGGTGGAGAAGATTCCCGCCTACCTGTGTTATGAATGTTCCAATGTTGCTTCGGTTTCTTTCCCGAGCTCGGTTAAAACCATCGGGTGGCAGGCGTTTTATTGCACAGGAATCAGGTCGGTGTCAATTCCGAGTTCGGTGACAAGCATCTCGGCGGGTGTGTTTGCCGGATGCGACAGCCTCAGGCATGTCACGTGGGACGTGGTGGAACATGCCAACTTTAGCGACACTTACAGTACGCCCTTCCGAGCGATGGGGGCAAGCAAGCCCATTCTGACCAGCATCACGCTGGGCAGCCACGTGAAAAAAGTGCCCAATTATCTGTTTGACGGTCAAAGCGAGGTGACGGAACTCAAGTTGCCCGAGGGGCTGGCAGTGGTGGGGGCTTATGCATTCAATGGCGTGCCCGCCACAGCACTGAACCTGCCTTCCACGTTGACAGAAGTGGGGAATTACGCATTCAGTTCGGTCAAGGTGCCCTCACTGACTTTGCCTGAAGGACTGACCTATGTGGGAAATTTTGCGTTCTCGAACTGCCCGCTCACCGAACTCCACATTCCCGCTTCGGTCACCAATGTCGGCACAAGAGCATTCAGCGCAAGTTCACTGGTGTCGCTCACGGTTGATCCCAACAATACCGTCTATGATTCGCACGATGACTGTAACGCCCTCATCCGCACCACTACCAATGCGCTCATCCTGGGCAGCAATGTGACGACGATTCCGCCTACGGTGACCAGGATAGGAGATTATGCTTTTTATGCTTGCACGTTCAGCTCCATTGACGTCCCCGCTTCGGTGACTGTGATTGAACCCTATGCTTTCGCCGGTAGCGGCCTCTCGTCGTTTCCTTCGCTCGCCTCGGTAACCACGTTAGGTAATTTCGCTTTTTCGACTTGCAAGAACTTGAAAAATGTGTCCTTGCCAAGTTCAGTAAAAACGATAGGGAAGGATGCTTTTAATTACTGCTATAACCTTGAAACGGTCATACTTCCGGGCTCGTTAACGTCAATTGGGCAATATGCGTTTGAGCGTTGTAGCAGCCTTAAAGCCATCAAGAGCTTTATCGCTCACCCCGACAGTGTGACCTATGGCTCGAATGTGTTTCAGAATGTCGCCACGAGCCGTTGTCGGTTGCTGGTGCCCGTAGGGACGACAGAAATCTATCAATCGACAGCGCCTTGGAAGAACTTCGCCATCGAGGAATTTGTGGCTGGCGACATCAATGCCGACGGCGTGATCAACGGCGCCGACGTCACCGCCCTCTACAACGCTCTTCTCAATGACGAATACCAATATGTCATCGACGGCGATGTGAACAACGACAGCTTCCTCAACGGCGCTGATGTCACCGCTCTCTACGACATCCTCCTCACCACCCCTTAAGCGGTCGTTCCCACCCGCGATAGGTGAGGGTGGGGTAATTTCTAAAAAAGTGTTGTTGATTATTAATTTTAGCTAAAAAACTTGCCCAATTCACACTTATTCACTACATTTGCCGCATAACAAGTTTATGAACCAATAAACACCTTCATTAACAATGAATTACAAGATTATTGACATCGAAGGAGTGGGCGAAGTGTATGCCCCGAAACTCATCGAGGCCGGAGTGGCCACCGTTGAAGACCTGCTGAAACGCTGCGCCAAGCCCGCGGGCCGTAAGGAGCTGGAGGAGGCTACCGGCATCAGTGGCAAGCTGATTCTGCGCTGGGCCAACCATGCCGACCTGATGCGCATCGACGGCGTGGGCCCGCAGTTCAGCGAGTTGCTCGAGGCTGCCGGTGTCGACACCGTCAAGGAGTTGCAGCACCGTGTGCCCGAGAACCTGCAGGCGAAGCTCGAGGAGGTGAACGCCGCCAAGAACCTCGTCAACCGTGTTCCCGCCCTCAAGGAGGTGGAGAAGATGGTGGCTCAGGCCAAGGAGCTTGAGGCCGTGATGGAGTATTAATGGAGTACACGCCGCAGGGCAATCCGGCGCTGTCCGCGTCGGTAACAGTGCCGTGCGGCCCCCAACGATAACGATTCAAAAATGAAGAAAATTCTCACCTTGGCGATGGCGTTATTTGCGCTCACGGCTTGTGCCCAGCCCAAGACGGGTAGTGCCGAGCCGCGCGAAAGCCGTAACCTGCCGCCGAAGAATGTGCCTGCGGCCGTCACTCCCCACTGGCAGTTGCCCGCGCATCACGTCAACCATGACAAGTACTACGAGCGCCGCGCCACTCACTTCGGCACCCTCCCCGTCGATGCCGATGATATTATCATGCTGGGCAACAGCCTCACCGACGGCGCCGAGTTTGCCGAGCTCTTTGGCAATGTTAACGTGAAGAACCGCGGTATCGTGGGCGACATTATTCCGGGTTATATCGACCGCCTGGAGCCCATCACCAGCGGGCATCCCGCCAAGATTTTCATCCTGGGCGGCGTGAACGACGTGTCGCACGGCGTGAGCGGCGACAGCATCGCGCGCTCCATGGAACGCCTCGTGGTACTCATCAAGCAGCAGTCGCCCGAGACCAAGATTTATGTGCAAAGTATGCTGCCGTTCAACAACGACGTGCAGATGTGGAAATATCTCAAAGACCGTGAGCAAGTGGTCGTCGACGGCAACAAGGCGCTCGAGCGCATGTGCCGCCGCCAGGGCGTGACGTGGATTGACCTCTATCCGCTTTTCGACGACGGCAACGGTAAGTTGCGTCCCGAATATACCAACGACGGCCTTCACCTGATGGGCGAGGCTTATCTCGTGTGGCGCGACGCGCTGCTTCCCTACATCAACGAATAAAACAACAAAACATATCTAGAACAACCATTATGATTTTAATTGCTGACTGCGGGTCGACCAAAATCAACTGGTGCCTGCTCAAAGACAACGAGAAAATAGCTCAAATTTTCACCACCGGCATGAACGCCCTGCTCATGACCGAAGATGAGATGGCGCAACGCATCGCCGACGAGCTTATGCCCAACCTGCAAGGCTACCGCGTGGACGAGATTCACTACTACGGTGCCGGCATCATCAATGACAACATCAAGCAGCAGGTGGTAAACGCCCTGAAGCGCAACATCGCCACCGCTACCACCATTACCGTCGACAGTGACCTGCTGGCTGCTGCGCGTGCCCTGTGCCAGCGTGAGCCCGGCGTGGCCTGCATCATCGGCACTGGCAGTAACAGTTGCTACTACGATGGTGAGAAGATTGTCGACAATGTGTCGCCCCTGGGCTACATCCTGGGTGACGAGGGCAGTGGCGCAGTATTAGGTAAGATGCTTGTGGGCGACGTGCTCAAGAAGCAGCTGCCCGGCCACCTGTGCAAGGAGTTCCTCGCGGAGTATAAGCTGGACCGCAACGCCATTATCGAGCGCGTGTACCGCAAGCCGGCAGCCAACACCTTCCTGGCACAGTTCGCCCCGTTCATCATCAAACACGTGAACGAGCCGTCGATTCATGCCCTCGTGTTGCGCGCCTTCACCGACTTCTTCCGTCGCAATGTGGCCAACTATAACGGCTACCAGAAATTGCCCTGCAACTTTGTCGGCTCTATCGCCATGCTCCTCAAGGATGTTCTCGTCGAGGCCGCCCGCCCGCTGGGCATCACCGTGGGCCACATTGTCAAGGATCCCATGGAAGGTCTGGTGAAGTTCCACAGCACGAAGTGAGCCCCTTGTTGCAACGCTAACAACTCTCAACCACGAAAATATGGCTTTTGTGAAAATCAGCGAGCAACCCTCGCTATATGACGACCTCGAGAAGAAGAGCGTGCATGAGCTCCTCATCGAAATCAACCGCGAGGACCACAAGGTGGCCGACGCCGTTGAGCTCGCTATCCCGCAAATCGAGAAACTGGTGACCGGTATCGTAGAGCGCATGAAACGCGGCGGGCGCATCTTCTATATGGGGGCCGGCACGAGCGGGCGCCTCGGTGTGCTCGACGCCAGCGAAATTCCACCCACCTTCGGTATGGACCCGGGATGGATTATCGGCCTTATCGCCGGTGGCGACTATGCGCTGCGCAACGCCGTCGAGAATGCCGAGGACGATGAGACGCAGGGATGGAAAGACCTGCAGGAGTATCACGTCAACGATAAGGATACCATCATTGGCATCGCCGCCAGTGGCACTACACCTTATGTAATCGGTGCCATCCGCGATGCTCGCGCCCACGGTTGCCTTACGGCATGCATCACCAGCAACCCCGATGCCCCAGTGAGCGAGGTGGCCGAGATTCCCATCGAAATGATTGTGGGCCCGGAATATGTCACCGGCAGTTCGCGCATGAAGAGCGGCACGGGCCAGAAACTCATCTGCAATATGATTTCGACCAGCGTCATGATTCAGATGGGGCGCGTCAAGGGCAATAAGATGGTGAACATGCAACTTACCAACAAGAAACTCGTTGATCGCGGCACACGCATGGTGGTCGAAGAGCTCGGTCTCGACTACGACAGCGCCAAGCGCCTGCTCCTCCTCCACGGCTCGGTGAAAAAAGCCTGCGACGCTTACCGCAAGCAGTGAGCTTTGAACTGCGAGCTTTTCCTTGCTCACGCCTTTGATGGGCATCCTCTGCTCGTCCTCTCGTTTTCGGCCCATTCGTTTTCTTGTTCATTGGAAAATAATGAGTGTTTCGCTTGCGAGTTTACCCTAAATGGCTTATCTTTGCAGGGTACAATCAATCAACGAAATATAGCGCATAATGAAAACGAGAATACTACTTCTGCTTGCGGCACTCACAGCACTCGCCACGCCCGCCACGGCCTACGACTTTCAGGTCGGCGGCCTGTGCTATAACATCAACAGCAACGGCACTAGCGTCACTTTGACGGTTCCAACCTCAATTCAAATAAGTCCTGCGCGAGCCACATACGGGAATCTTTCGGGAGCATTAACCATTCCCTCCAGCGTAACTCACGAAGGCACAACCTACACCGTAACTGCTATTGAAGAATGGGCATTCTGGTACTGCAAAGCCATCACCGAGGTGACAATTCCCAGTTCGGTGACTACGGTCGGGAATGGCGCTTTCCTAAATTGCAGTGGCTTGAAGAAAGTAAACTGGAACGTTACTGATTGCAACGACTTCGAGTTAGGCTCAAGTGCTTACTGGAATTCTTATTATGGTGGAGTTCCAGGCCCATTCCGTTATACCGATGTGACCATCATCAATTTTGGAAATAACGTGAAGCGCATACCCAACTATTTATGCAGTAGCCTTACTGGCTTAACCAAACTGACCATCCCTAACTCGGTGACCGCAATCGGCAAGAACGCTTTCAGTGGCTGCACCGGCGTGACTTCGGTGACTCTTTCCTCGTCATTGACATCAATTGGCAACAGTGCCTTCAGTGGCTGCACAGGCGTGACTTCGATGCCCCTTTCCTCGTCATTGACATCAATTGGCAACAGTGCTTTCAGTGGCTGCACCGGCTTGACCTCGGTGACCATCCCTGCCTCGTTGGCCGAAATAGGCCTGACAGCCTTTGGGGGGTGCACTTCACTCGCCACGGTGAAATGGAATGCCACAAGCTGCGATTACATTAGTTCGAGCTATTGGAGCCCATTTAAGGATTGTTCCAGCCTCAAATCGTTTGTTATTGGAAGCAATGTGAAAAGACTTCCTATAGGTTTGTGCTACGGCCTCACAGGTATAACGTCGGTCACCATCCCCGCATCAGTCACCTCGATTGGTGATAAAGCTTTCCACAATTGTACGAACCTCACTACGGTGAACTGGAATTCGACCAGTTGTGAGGACTACAGTAGTTACCCGATTTTCTACGAATGCGACAATCTAAATTCTTTCATCATTGGTGACAATGTGAAAAGGATACCGCGCAGCATACTCTACGCGGCAAACAAACTGACCTCGGTAACCATCCCCGCCTCGGTGACCGAAATAGGCAACAGCGCTTTCTACTACTGCGAGGGGCTGACCACTGTCACTATGGGCACGGGCGTCAAAACGATTGGAAAAGACGCCTTCAAAGAGTGCTCCGCCTTGAACAGGGTCAATACTGCCGATATGGCTGCCTGGTGCGGCATCGCTTTCAGTAACAATACGTCCAACCCGTTATACTACGCCAAGAACCTGTATCTCAACAACACCAAGGTCACCGAACTCGTCGTGCCCTCCACGGTGACTGCTATCAAGACTTACGCTTTCTATAACTGCACGTCGCTCACGTCGGTGACCCTGCCGACATCGTTGACCGAGGTGGGCAACTACGCCTTCAGAGGCTGTACCGCGTTGGCTACGGTGACCGTGCCGCCCTCGTTGGGGCACGTGGGGAACTACGCTTTTGCCGAATGCACTGGATTGTCGCGCGTCAACATCAGCGATATCGGCGAGTGGTGCGATGTAATTTTTGATAGTGCCAATGCCAACCCACTCGCCAACGCTAAGAACTTGTGGCTCAACGGCGAGAAGGTTACAGAACTGACGCTACCGCTGGCCGTGACATCGGTGAGGAAATATGTGTTCTACAACTGCATGCCACTCAAGCGCCTCACGATTCCCGCCACGATGACTGCCCTTGACAACAACGCCTTCGCTGGCTGCACGAGTCTCGAGAAGGTGGTGAGCCGCGCCGACCCTGCAAACGTGCAGATGTTGGCCAACGTGTTCCTGAATGTGCCCGTCAACACCTGCGTGCTGCGCGTGCCGAGCCGTTACGCCGACGCTTACCGTGTCGCCGATCAGTGGAAGGACTTCGTGAATATTGTGCCCATCCTCGAAGGCGACGTCAACGAGGACGAGGTCACCAGTGGCGCCGACGTCACCGCACTCTACGGCATCCTCCTCGATGGTGCCCCCGCCACCGATGGTGCCGACGTGAACGAGGACAACGAGGTTACCGGCGCCGACGTCACCGCCCTCTACAACCTCCTCCTCGGGAATTAGTTTTAACGGAATATAATAATGTGGTGGGGAATTGCTAATTTTGTGGGCGAAATGAAAATAAAGAGCGACAAGATTTTCATGAGGCGGGCGTTACAGCTGGCGCGCGCCGGGGCGGGACACGTCTCGCCTAATCCTATGGTGGGTGCCGTCGTCGTGCATGACGGCCGCATTGTGGGCGAGGGTTTCCACCGCCGTTGGGGCGAAGGCCATGCCGAAGTTAACGCCATCGCCAGTGTGAAAGATCGCTCGCTGTTGCCATCGAGCACCGTCTATGTGACGCTCGAGCCGTGCTCCCATTACGGGAAGACGCCGCCGTGCGCCCAACTGCTTATCGACCACCGGGTGGCACGCGTCGTGGTGGGCACCCTCGACCCCTTCGAGAAAGTGTCGGGGCGCGGTGTGGCCATGCTGCGCGAGTCGGGCATTGAGGTGACGGTGGGCATCCTCGAGGAGGAGTGCCGAAAGCTCAACCGTCGCTTCATCAAGGCGCACACCGCGGGACGACCCTGGGTGTTGCTCAAGTGGGCGCAGAGTGCCGACGGATTCATCGCGCCGTCACAAGGCCGTAGCGCCTTGTCATCGCCGCTCACCACGGTCTTCATGCACCGCGAGCGTGCCCTCGTCGATGCCATCGTGGTGGGGGCGCGCACCGTGGCCATTGACGACCCGTCACTCACCGTGCGACACTGGAGCGGCAACTCGCCGTTGCGCGTGGTGCTCTCGCGTCGCGCCTCGCTGCCCGCCGGGAGCCGGTTGCTTACCGATGGGAACCCCACCTTGGTTTACTCACAGTTGAGGAACGTGAAAGAGGGAGCGGTCGAATGGGTGTCGCTCGACACCTCACAGCCGGCATCGTGGCTCGAAGACCTGTATCGACGTGGCGTCACCAGCGTCATGGTCGAGGGTGGAGCCAATGTGCTCACCCAGCTGATAGCCTCCGGGCTGTGGGACGAGGCCCGCATCGAAACGGCCCCCACGCTCCTCCACGACGGAGTGCCGGCCCCCGCCATCACCGGCCAAGAACTCTCGAAAGAAATCCACGACGGCCGCGAAATAGTCACTTTAGCCCACGAATAATCCTTCTCTCCAGCCCGTTTCTCTCATTTTTCGGGTCGTTTACTTTTGAGGTGGCATTTTGGCACCTTTTCGCTCGTTAAACTCACTGATGTAATATTCAAAGAAATTGCGATTTAGAATCAAACTGATGCGAAGCAGCTCGTGAGTGGAGATTGACTGCGACTGAAAAATCTTGTACACATTGTTGCGCGAACAAGACAATTCATGTGCGAGCCACACAACAGTTTTTTGTTGATGGCGCAATTCTTTTCTAATCAGTGCCCCGATAAACAGCATATCCTTCCAGAAGAAGGAAGTGTTATTTGTATTGTACCCAATAGGTGCAACTGTGATTGCACGAATTGCAGTCAAAGCGCATTTTTTGTTTACCGTTCGAGCCGGTCTCGATTAAATGCGAACTCATTGAATGGGTGCATTTCCCACATTTGTATTCTGTAGTAGTGATGGTGCATCCATTTGTGCAATTGTCAGTGACCTTGGTTAAAACAATGCGGCCATAAGCGAATGCTGTAATTATGGTGCAAATTGCAACCAACGTAGATAAAAGAACTTTCTTTTTCATTGATTAATAAGTATTAGTGCCCAATCAGTCCCGTAAGGCGTTATAAAAACAAAAGTAGCGTGAACTGAATCGCCACACTCCAAAGGAAGGTCGTAGGAAAAACCGTTTGACGAAGTGATGGAAACAACAGCCCACGCCTATAGCGCGAGAGCCGCTTGCTATACTTGCGTCAATAGAAAATTTCCTACGTTTTCCTTTACAAGTTAAAGCAATACGCTCTTTTAATCATGTCTGGATTGGTCTCAATCCAATGCAAAAGTAGTGTTTTTTTCCTTAACTGAAGTTTTTTTTAGAGTTTTTTATTCAGGATGTAATCAAATATGTTACATGTAAACCCATTGATGACACATGAAAAGTCGAGCCAAATTCAGAACGGCCTATCTTTGCAACAAATATTTCATGACTTTTCAATATTCACCGAAATATAACAATTACATGAAAAAAAGAATTCTATTGGCTGTTGTCACAATTCTTTCTGGAATGTCAATGGTTTCGCCTTGTTATTCGCAACTTCAGCCTAAAAAATTACCCTCAAAAGTGGGAAACTTAGGGACACCCACCACGTCAAACGAAGACCCACTGTCGTCTCCAACAGTCCCGGGGTCATCTTCCTCGTCAGACATGTTAAATGGCCCTGGTGTGCAGAAATTCACATCAGCAGTGGGAGAAGTGGTTGGAGACGTGACGCGGAGTGCTCTTGAGGGCATGAGGGAGTGGGGTGAGGACTCCAAGCGTGTTGACATCACGGTCAGCTATGACGCTTCGATTGAAGGACCGGCGTTGGGCGTACAATATCGCACTCCGTTGTTCTTCGGCGTTTTTGCCCGCGCAGGATACAACTTGAAATATGACGAGATGAAGGGGAACATCAAGAAATTCCGTTGGAACGCCGGCTTGCAATTCTGGCTCAAGAATTGGGATATACTGGAGTTGTCGGTGGGGGAAACATACTATAAAAAACTGGAGGATGTTTCCTATGGTTTGGGTCTTTCGACGGGGTACAGCCAAAAAATCTATAAGGGTCTCGGTGTGGAAGGCTCGTTAGGTGCCGCTTTAAGTTTCAAAACCGATGTTGACGGCGACCCTTATTTCAAGTTTATTTGGCATGTGGGACTCGTGTATCGCATAGTGTTAGATTAAAAGAATGTTTCAAATGAAGAGACTTGCCCTAATTTCATTAGCAATAATCGCTTTCGCGCAATTTGCGAGAGCAGAATACGAATACGGTCCGGCTAAGACCGAGACATTGTGGTATGAGGATGACCAACAATTCGTGTGTCGCCTTTTCCGCAACGATCCGCCCAAACTGGTGTTCGAAGTATTCGGCTGTTTTATAAAAATAGGTAACCATCAGGTTGTGGACCTGCAATTAGCAGGAAAAGAGGGTTACTCTAAGGAGTTGAGGTTTACGATTGGCGCTCTCGCAGATGGTAGCATTTTTGATTTCTGCGGCTCGGTGGGCGAGGGTTGGGTCGATATGCCCATCCTCATCCAAATGAAAGACGGGAAAAAACTCAATGGCGTATGCCGATGCTCCACGGATATACTCAAGGGTGATGTGGTGAAAAGAGCTTTCACCTTGGATCCTAATTATCCCCAATACCATAGACTGTGTCGCGTGTATGTCGGCATCAGTTTCTCGGACTTGCACGCCAAGGGAGAGCCAGACCCTGATTCGCTTGACCACGAAACGTTTATTGGCCAAGCAATTTCTTCAAGCAACATCAAGTCGCTTGAATTGGGCAAGGGGGCATTCAAGACCAAGTTCGGCTCGTTCTCCACGCAACTGACCATTCAAGCGATGTTGCGTTCAATAGCCGACTGCACATACGAAACAGAACTTTATTTTCCCGCAAACACAAGCACGTTAAAACAGGGAAAGCTGAAAAAATAACAAACAATGCTACTTATGAAAACGAGGTACATCATCATATTGTTACTTACTGCGCTGATCTTCCCAATGAGTATGGAGGCACAAAAGAAAAAAGGTGCCACAAGGAAAAAAACGAACACCGCGGTCCAGCAGGGGATAAAAATTGACCCTAATCTGTCGGCCGACGAACTTTGGGACAAATTCCGTGAGGCCGTTGAGGCGGGGCGTCACAAAGAGGCCGTGACCTATGTGAGGCATGCCGCCGATAAGGGCCACAAATATGCTTGTTATATTTTGGGGATTTCCTATTATTTCGAAACCTCAAAAAAAACAAGTTTTACAACAAACTCAATTAAGGATGACAAGGACATTGTCTTTAAGTACAAAGCAGGCGATTTTGGAATACAACAACCTGATTATGACAAAGCTATATGTTATTTAAAAACCAGTGCCGATAATGGTTATTCTTCTGCTTATGGCGTGATAAGTTTGTGCTATGAGGCTAAAAAAGATGAAAAGACTGCTTTTGATTGGGCAAAAAAGGGGGTGGATAAGGGAGATGTGGATGCAATGCGGCTCTATGGGGACGACTTACTATATGGTACAGGATGTGTCGCTAATCCCGCCGAAGGAATAAAATGGCTTAGAACGGCAGTGGAAAAAGGTGACAAGAGTTCTACATTCCTTTTGGGATTATATTACCATATAAGTGATGAATACGCAAAAGCAGCTTATTGGTTGCACCGCTTTTTGTCTCATGAACCCGGCCATTATGAAACTTGTTATAGATTAGCTTATTTATATTGTTATGGTGATGGCGTTCCCAAAGATAGGGACAAGTCGTTCATATATATAAAGACAGCGTATGAAAAATGCGATGATATTAGTTTTTCGTATCACTGTTTGTATTTTTTAGCGGTTCACTATGAGAACGGTTGGGGCGTGGCAAAATCGACCGACGAAGCGAGGCGTCTTTTCACTAAGGTTTTTGAGCAAACTGATGATACTGACTTGAAAACGAAAGCCATGAAGCATTTGAATTCTCTCGAGAAATGAAGATTAAACATATTACTAACTAAATAACAAACAAAAATGAAGAAACTTTTTCTCTTTTTAATGGTAATCGCGTCGTTGTCGGTGGCAGACGTTTGCTACGCCGACAGCTATTGCAGTCAATGCAAGGGCTCGGGAAAATACCAAGATTATTGTCCCGACTGTTATCATGGGTATAATAACTGCAGGACTTGCCGAGGACAGGGGTGGGTGACGTGTTCACGCTGCGACGGCTCGGGCAAGACACAGTGCTCAACATGTAGAGGGACGGGAACAAACAGGGATCGTACCGCCTATTGCGGTGATTGTGGCGGCTATGGCGAGAAGTATTGCAGTCGATGTCAAGGCCGTGGTGCCGAGGAGTGTCCTAACAGCAGCTGCTACAAGGGGAAAATCCCATGCAGCCGTTGTGATGCAAGGGGAATCATCGACAAGCCGTGTCGAACGTGTAACGGTACAGGCATAGTCCGCAATTAGGATGCTTTAACCGCAACTCGATCCTTTCAATCTCTGCTAAGTCTTGGCCTGCGGAGGATAGACAAGTCGAAGACTGGGCGGTGTGCGTATATAAGGCCTCAGTAAAGGCAACAGCCCCACTCGCAAAGAGCAGGGGCTGTTTTTGATATTATAATAACTCTGTACTAACGATAGTTGAGTTAATCTTCAGTCGTGTTCTCAAAATCAAAAAGACCAAATCTATTAGCCACAGATGTATGAATATCTATAAATTGATAGTCAAGTTTTCCTCGTTGTTGAAGAATGTCATACATTGTTTTACTTGAGGTGTCTGCAGTAATATAGAATGAAGCTTTACCTGCTTGCGCTTGAGCCATAAGTTTAACATCATTCTGTATCATAATGCGACTTTCAACTTTTAGCACACCTTTACTCTTAGCCTCGAATAGGATGTTCGCGAAATCTCCAGCGAGTGTGGCATCAAAGGGATTAAAAGCAACGAGTTGTATATTATTTAAAGGCAGCTCTTCAATTTTCCCTTTTACGAGATATTCTGCAAGAGCGATTGAACTCAAGCGAAATATACAATTTTCACTTGTCAAAAAATGCTGAAAATAGCCTACAGCATTATTATGTAATGGGTCTGTTGAAGATATGAGGCGTATTATAAAACCAGTGTCGCAATATGCTATCTTAGGTGTTTTCATAAGGCCCCACCTCCTCTCACTTCTCGTATGTATTCATCTACATCGACACCATCCCACGTTTGAGAGGCAAGATTGATTTTCTCATTAAGGTAGTCTTCGTCAAATTGCAAGGAAAACCCTTTTAGCTCTATAAGGGTTAATGTCTTGTAATCAATCTCACCAGTGATGATATTTTGTTTGCCTTTGACGACAACTCCATATTCTTTATATAAAGGGTTTCTCTCAAGACTGGCGAGATATTCTTTATCAGCACTGATTGTAAGGGTGCCAAAGTCTGTGACGAGGTGAATGTTTGATTTCTCCTTGCCCCCGGCATCAATCAGTTTTCCAAAGAAATACAATTCAGCCTCAACCCAAACATTTTCATTATGAACAAATTGAGTGTCGGGCTTTATATGAAAAGGAGTATCTGTGGACTCCGAGGTGCTTAAAGAAAACTCAATGTTGTTTCTCATGGCAAGATCCCGAAACCCATTCATGGCTCTTGAGGTATTCGTCTCTAAAGCATCAATATTGAGGGTGGTACTAAACATAGTCAACATAGCGGCAATTTCGACAGCACGTTGTTTCGATGTTTTTACGATATTCACTAACGACCCTTCTTCAATGCTGTAAACATTCGGTTGTGTTTTGTCTTTAAGATGATCACCAAGCAATAAAATTATGTTGTCTATGACACTTCGTGCAAGCCTAATGTCATAATTGTTGGGAGAAATGGCTTTGCCATTAAACTGCCCAACAATACGAATTGATATATTGCCCTCGTTGTTCATAATTGATAATTATATCAGCAAATTTTGCTTTGCAAAATTAAGCATTGTCAGCCGATAAACCAAATTATCGGGCTGTCAACTTCAAATTTGAGGTCGTTTTTAACATTTTGGGTTTCCGCCATGTTGTTTGTTGAGGCGGGTTTGGCCTCGGGGGAGAGGGAGGGGGTCACAGTGCGATGTCGTTGAGCCAGGTGTCGTCGGCGAAGCGGCATAGATCGACGTAGGCGTCGATGCCGGGGACGACGCCGCACTGCGAGAACTGCCAGATGGTGTATCGTCCGTTCCAATCGACAGCGGGTTCGTTTTCGCTGTATCGTCCCAAATAAAGCTGGTAGTCGTTGAAAGCCGGCGCGAGGTTGTCGTTATAGAACGTGGTGGTGCTGTAGATGATGGGGCGCCGACCGTAGTGTTTCTCGAGGAGTTGCGCCATGCGGGCGATGCTGTCGACGAGCTGTCGCCGCGACCAGTCGCCGCGCGTCTCCACGTCAATCATTGGGACGAGGTCCTGCGAGGCGCGTGGAGCGAGGCGCGTGAAGTTGTTGACTTGGCTCTGGACGCTCGCCGTGGTGGTGAAATAGTGGTAGCTTCCTACCACGAGCCCCAGCTTGCGCGCCGTCTCGACGTTGTAGCCATAGTGCGGAGACTCGTAGGTGGCACCCTCGGTGGCCTTGATGAAGACGAAACGTATGTTCTTATCCTGAGTTACCCGTGCCCAGTCAATCATGCCTTGGTGGCTCGAAATGTCGATGCCGTCGTAGGGAGCGGTGATGTCGCGCGGCGCGAAGATGCGTTGGCTGTCCGTGTGCCGCTCTTGTCCCGCATGGTGGCAGGCCCAGCACAGGCAAGCCAGGAGGCAGCACGCCGCCAGCTGTAGCGTGCGACCTGTGGAGAGTGCTGCCGTAGTGTCGCGTCGCATCGTTTAGTTATTTGTTGCGCTTGGTGGGGTAGTCCACGTTGTCGTTATCGGTCGAGTTCTTGTTCACGCGCTTGAACGTGCTCTTCGAGTTCTTCGTCTTGGAGTAGGGGGCTTCGGGCGAAGGCTTGGCGGGAGTCGTGGTCTTAGAGCCCTCGTCGGTTTGTTGTGGGTTCTGCGTGCCCGGACTTTGTGCTTGCTGGTCCTGCTTCTGATCCTGCTCTTGCTCCGTTTGCTCGTTGCTGTGCTGGCGTGCTATTTCGCGTTCGCGCTCAAGTTCTTCCTTGCGCTCTTTTTCGGCCTGTTTGCGTTCGCGCTCGGCTTGCTTTTCAGCCTCCTTACGCTCCTTCTCGGCCTGTTTGCGTTCGCGCTCGGCCTGTTCGTGAGCACGTTTTTCGGCCTCTTTACGCTCCTTTTCGGCGCGTTTTTCGGCTTCCTTACGCTCTTTTTCGGCACGTTTTTCGGCTTCTTTTCGTTCCTTCTCGGCCTTTTCGCGTTGTTTCTTGCTGGTGGCTGGCACCTCGCGCTGTTCCACTTTCTTGGGCTTGGGTGGCGGTGGTGGCACGGTCTCTTGTCGTCCTCCGCGACGTCGCTTGTTGTTCTTCTTTCCGCTGATGAGGATGTTGTTCACGTCGCAGCCCTTGTTGAAACGGCTCAAGTCGACCATGGTGTCGATGCCCTTGATGCGTCCGCGGTCGGTAAACTGCCACAGAATCCATTTTGCTCCATAGTTAAGGCGCGGCTCGCTCTGGGCGTAACGTGCGATGAACAGCGGATAGTCGGCAAAGGTGGCGCCAAGGTAAGAGTTGAAGAATGAACTGCTGGCATATATCATAGGGCGGCAGCCGTAATGTGCCTCAAGCATGTCGGCAAACACCTTGACGCTGTCGCGCAGTTGCTGCGCCGACCATCCCTTGCAGGTTTCCACGTCGATGAGCGGCAATAGATCCTGCTCCTCGACTTTCACCACGCGAGTGAAGTTGTCAAACTGCGACTTCAGTGACGAAGTGGTGCGGAAGAAGTGGTAAGCGCCCACCTTCACGCCTTGTGCGCGCGCATGTTCGATGTTGCGACGGTAGTGGCGCGATACGTGAGTGGCGCCTTCGGTGGCTTTGATATAGACAAATTGTATGTTTTTGTCCTTGGCGGTCGAGGTCCAGTCGATGTCGTGCTGATAGCTCGACACGTCGATGCCGTCATAGACGAGCACCTCGGCGTTGCTGTAGTTTTCGTCGCCCACGACAGTGACTTCCTGCCCCGGGACGTTGTCGGCGGCACGTGCCGTGAAGGCCGCGAAAGCTGCCAGCGCCGCGAGCATTAGAGTGATGTAATATCGAAATAAGGTGTTCATGACTTGCTTGTGAGCCTGCAAAGATAACTATTTACTTTTAAATAGCCAAAAGACCGAAAAGTTACAATTGCGCCAAAAAACGGCAAAAAGTTTGTGTTTTTGGCATTTTTGGACTAATTTTGCCCATATTTATTGACATTTTTTATTTTTGTTATGAATAAATTAAGATTATTTTTATTGTTCTTGCTCGTGCCGTGCCTTGCGATGGCCACCCCGGGTGAGAGTAAAGCACAAGGGAATTTCATCGTTGTGTCGAAAAAGGGACTTGAACTGCGTGTCTATTGTCCCAATGGTGGCGATACCACGCTGCTGGTACGTTTCCCCGCCTGTATGGGGAAGAACTTGGGCGACAAGCAGCGCAAGGGCGACC
>JAGCUP010000032.1 GCA_017962765.1 Muribaculaceae bacterium
TCGACGTCACGCACTTCGACACGCGCAATGTCACCAACATGGGTAGCATGTTCCAGAGTTGCGAAAGCCTCGCTTCGCTCGACGTCACGCACTTCGACACGGGCAATGTCACCAACATGAGCTACATGTTCGATGGCTGCTACAACCTCACCTCGCTTGACGTCTCGCACTTCGACACGGGCAGTGTCACCGACATGAGCGAAGTGTTCTTTGAGTGCCGAAACCTCACCACACTCGACCTCAGCGGCTGGAACACAGGCAAGGTTACCGACATGTACGGCATGTACGGCATGTTCTATAACTGCACGAACCTGACCACCATCTACGCGGGAGCAGGCTGGAGCGCAGAGAATGCCGCCTCGGTGGGTAGTGAAATGTTCTATAAATGTACCTCGCTGGTGGGTGGCAAGGGCACCGCATTCGACGCTGAACATATCAATGGCGACTACGGGCGCTACGACCGCGGCGACGCTGAGCCCGGCTACCTCACGGGCGTGTTCACGCTCACCCTGGCCGAAGATGTGACCGCCTCGCCGGCTGCCACGCTCACGCACGGCGACGTGAACCTCTACGCTGCCGGCGATACCATCACGCTGAGCTACGGCGGCGAGGTGCCCGAACACCAAGTGGCGGTCTTTGCCGTCAACGGCAACGCCATCGAGGGCGACACGTTCGCGATGCCGTTTGAGAATGTCACCGTGACGGTCACCGTCGTCGATGTGCCCCGCTACACCTTCGACAGCGAGACCGGCGTGCTGGCGCTCAACTGGGGCGCGTTCAACAAGGACGACAAGTGGGGCGACGACGTGACCAACTGGAAGGTCAAGAGCGTCACCGCCACCGACGAGGTGCGCTTCACCGGCGACTGCTCGAACATGTTCTATCAATTATATAACTGCGAGAGCATGGACCTGAGCAAAGTCAATACCGACAGCTGCACCAGCATGGCCAGCATGTTCTACCAATGCAATCAACTTGACTCGCTCGACCTGAGTAGCTGGAACACAGCCAGTGTCACCGACATGAATAACATGTTCTACGGCTGCCAAAACCTCGACTCGCTCAACCTCAGTGGCTGGAACACAGGCAATGTCACCGACATGAGCAGAATGTTCAGCGCCTGCGAAAGCCTCGATTCGCTCGACGTCACGCACTTCGACACGGGCAATGTCACCAATATGGGCAGTATGTTTGGCATGTGCCAGAGCCTCACTTCGCTCGACCTCTCGTTCTTCGACACGGGCAATGTCACCAACATGAACGGCATGTTCAGCAGCTGCACTGGCTTTGAGACGCTCGACCTCTCGTTCTTCGACACGGGCAATGTCACCAGCATGAACGCCATGTTCTATGGCTGCTCGAGCCTCGTCTCGCTCAACCTCAGTGGCTGGGACACGGGCAATGTCACCAACATGGGAGTCATGTTCTATGGCTGCTCGAGCTTCGAGACGCTCGACCTCTCGCACTTCGACACGGGCAATGTCACCGACATGAACTCCATGTTCTTTGGTTGCACTGGTCTGGATTCACTCGACCTCTCACACTTCTACACGGGCAATGTCACCGACATGTCCTGCATGTTCTATAACTGCTCGAACCTCGTCTCGCTCGACCTAAGTGGCTGGAACACGGGCAATGTCACCAACATGACCTGCATGTTCCAGAACTGCTCAAGCCTCGTCTCGCTCGACCTCAGTGGCTGGGACACGGGCAATGTCACCCGTATGGCCTGCCTGTTCTTGGGCTGCTCGAGCATCAAGACGCTCGACCTCAGTGGCTGGAACACGGGCAATGTCACCGACATGACCAGTGTGTTCGAGGAATGCTCTAACTTGACCACCATCTATGCGGGAACAGGTTGGAGCGCAGAGAATGCCGCCTCGGCGGGTGGTGGTATGTTCTACAATTGTACCTCGCTGGTGGGTGGCATGGGCACCACCTACTCCCCGCACCATAATCATGTCAATGGCGACTACGCCCGCTATGACCGTGGCGAGGATGAGCCCGGATACCTCACGGGCGTGTTCACGCTCACCCTGCCCGACGACGTGACCGCCTCGCCGGCTGCCACGCTGACGCACGGCGACGTGAACCTCTATGCCGCCGGCGACACCATCACGCTGAGCTACGGCGGCGAGGTGCCCGAACACCAAGTGGCGGTCTTTGCCGTCAACGGCAACGCCATTGAGGGCGACACGTTCGCGATGCCCTTCGAGGATGTAACCGTGACAGTCACATTCGGTGATGCGCCACGCTACACCTTCGACAGCGAGACCGGCGTGCTGGCACTCATCTGGGGCGCGTTCAACAAGGACGACAAGTGGGGCGACGACGTGACCATCACCGATGTCACGAGCGTGACGGCCACCGACGAGGTGCGCTTCACCGGCGACTGCTCGACCCTGTTTCAAGGATTCGAAGACTGCAAGAGCATGGACCTGAGCAAAGTGAATACCGACAGCTGCACCAACATGAGCAAAATGTTCTACGGCCTCGAGAGCCTCAAGACGCTCAACCTGAGTGGGTGGAACACGGGCAATGTCACCGACATGAGCTTCATGTTCCGCGGGTGTGAGGTCCTCGATACGCTCGACGTGTCGCACTTCGACACGGGCAGTGTCACCGACATGAGCGACATGTTCGTTTCCTGCGGGAGCCAGACGTCGCTCGACCTGAGTGGCTGGAATACGGGCAGCGTCACCAACATGAGCGAAATGTTCTACGGCTCAGAATTTAAGACGCTCAACCTGAGTGGTTGGAATACCGCCAATGTCACCGACATGAGCGGCATGTTCTACGCCTGCCAGAACCTCGACTCGCTCGACCTGAGTGGCTGGAACACGGGCAATGTCACCAACATGAGCGAAATGTTCTACATCTGCGAGGAACTCGAGTCGCTCGACGTGAGTGGCTGGAACACCGGCAATGTCACCGACATGAGCGAAATGTTCACCTTCTGCGAGGGCCTCGAGTCGCTCGACGTGAGTGGCTGGAACACGGGCAATGTCACCGACATGAGCGGCGTGTTCGCCGCCTGCATAAGCCTCGATTCGCTCGACGTTACAAGCTTCGACACGGGTAATGTCACCAGCATGTACGGCATGTTCTATCAGTGCAGTGGCCTTGAGACGCTCGACCTGTCGCACTTCGACACGGGCAATGTCACCGACATGAACGTCATGTTCACTGAATGCACGAGCCTCACCACTATCTATGCGGGAGCAGGCTGGAACACCGAGAATGTAATCGAATCGTCAGGAATGTTCTTAGAATGTACTAACTTGGTGGGCAGCATGGGCACCGCCTACAATGAGGACCACACCGATGTAGAATATGCCCGCATCGACGGTGGCACGGAAAGCCCGGGCTACCTCACAGGACTGTTCTCCATTACGTTGCCCAACGACATTGAGCATGGTACGCTGGCAGCGACGCAGGGCGACAAGGTGCTGGTGAACGGCGACGTGGTGGTCACTGGCTCCATCGTCACCCTCACCGTGACTCCCGACAAGGGCTACAAACTGCAATCAATCACCGTCACCATCGTCAGTGGCGAGGACGAGCCCAGCGGGGCACCGATGCGTCTGCGTGGCGGCACAGTGGAGGTGACCGATGGCGACGAGCCTAACACCTACACGTTCGCGATGCCCGCGGCACCCGTGGCCGTGAACGCCGTGTTCAAGAAGAGTACGCCGACCGACATCGACGACATCAACGCCGCCAAGCCGACCAACGGACAGCGCTACAACCTGCTCGGCCAACCCGTAGGCCCCGACTACAAGGGCATCGTCATCGAGAACGGCCGCAAAATCTATGTGGAATAAGGTTTGAGCGATGAGCCGTGAGCTTTTCAGGGTTTTTAATGCGAATTTCACGAATTAAGCGAATTTCACGAATTTTTTAATTAAAGAAACTACGGATTAGCAATAATCCGTAGTTTTATTTTATCAGCTTTTAACCCGAATTTCAGTTTTATTTTATCGTGTTCTAAGGGAAAATATAATTCGTGAAATTAGTATAATTCGCGAAATTCGCATTGAAATCACCAGCGAGCTTAAATCTGTAATCTATAATATATTTATTGTTTCGCGCGGGCACGCGCGAGAGAAACCAGGAAAAATAATTCGTGAAATTCGCCCAATTCGCGAAATTCGCATTGAAATTCCTGTGAACCTACCCGATAAACTGGCCGAAACGGGGCGTTTTTGCGGTTTTTTTGAAAAAAAAGTGGATAAAAGTTTGCCAGTTAAAAAAATGTGCGTACCTTTGCAACCGCTTTCGCACCCAAGAGAGGGATAAGGCGGGAGCAAGACGCCTCTTTAGCTCAGTTGGCCAGAGCACGTGATTTGTAATCTCGGGGTCGTTGGTTCGAATCCGACAAGAGGCTCAGAGAGCTGAGAGGCCTGAAAAAATTAAGGGTAGATTCCAGAGTGGCCAAATGGGGCAGACTGTAAATCTGCTGCGTCATCGCTTCGGTGGTTCGAATCCATCTCTACCCACTACATGATTGCGGAAGTAGCTCAGTTGATAGAGCATCAGCCTTCCAAGCTGAGGGTCGCGAGTTTGAGCCTCGTCTTCCGCTCAAAAAAGAATAAGGAACGCCTATGTAGCTCAGGGGTAGAGCGCATCCTTGGTAAGGATGAGGTCGCGGGTTCAATTCCCGCCATCGGCTCAAGAGAACATATTTCACGGCCTTCGCTTCTCTTTGATTGCTTAATGAAAGTGGTTGATGGGGGCGAAGTGAAATGTGCGATAAAGTGGAACAATTTTTTAACAGTTTAATTTATACAAGTAATTACAACAAACTATGGCAAAAGAGAAATTCGTAAGAACCAAACCGCATGTGAACATCGGTACTATTGGTCACGTCGACCACGGTAAAACCACTTTGACCGCAGCCATCACCCTGGTGCTGTCGAAGCAAGGTTGGTCTAACCAGGAGGTGCGTTCGTTCGACTCGATCGACAACGCCCCCGAGGAGAAAGAGCGTGGTATCACCATCAACACTGCTCACGTGGAGTATGAGACGGCAAACCGTCACTATGCTCACGTGGACTGCCCGGGTCACGCCGACAATGTGAAGAACATGGTTACTGGTGCTGCCCAGATGGACGGTGCTATCGTGGTTATCGCCGCTACCGACGGTGTGATGCCCCAGACGCGCGAGCACATCCTGCTTGCCCGCCAAGTGAACGTCCCCCGTCTGGTGATTTTCCTGAACAAGTGTGATTCTCCCGATGTGGATGAGGAGATGATCGAGCTCGTCGAGATGGACGTGCGCGAGCTCCTCTCGGAGTATGAGTATGACGGCGACAACACCCCCGTCATCAAGGGTTCGGCTCTCGGCGCCCTCAACGGCGAGCCCAAGTGGGAAGAGACCGTGCTCGAGCTGATGAAGGCCGTTGACGAATGGATTCCTCTGCCTCCGCGCGACATCGACAAGCCCTTCCTGATGCCCATCGAGGACGTGTTCTCGATCACGGGTCGCGGTACTGTGGCCACTGGCCGTATCGAGACTGGTATCGTGAAGGTGAGCGACCCCGTCCAGATCATGGGTCTGGGTGCCGACCTCAAGTCGGTGGTTACCGGTGTCGAGATGTTCCGCAAGCTGCTCGACCAGGGCGAGGCCGGCGACAACGTAGGTCTGCTGCTCCGTGGTATCGACTACAAGGAAATCAAGCGCGGTATGGTGATTTGCCACCCGGGTCTTGTGAAGCCCCACGACGAGTTCACCGCTTCGGTCTATGTGCTGAAGAAGGAAGAGGGCGGCCGTCACACCCCGTTCCACAACCACTATCGTCCCCAGTTCTACATCCGCACCCTTGACGTGACCGGCGAGATCATGCTCCCCGAAGGCGTTGAGATGGTGATGCCTGGCGACCACGTGGAAATCAACGTGAAGCTCATCACTCCGGTGGCTTGCAGCGAAGGTCTGCGTTTCGCTATCCGCGAGGGTGGCCGCACCGTGGGTTCGGGCCAAATCACGAAGATTATCGAGTGATAACGGCTGCTTGTTCCCCGGCGACGGGGGCCAAGACCTAACAAACCAAAGTCCGGGCCGCCGCGCCCACTGCGCGGCGGACGGGCTTTACACACGGGAATAGTTCAGTTGGTAGAACGACGGTCTCCAAAACCGTAGGTCGTGAGTTCGAGTCTTACTTCCCGTGCCAATTTTTCCAAGAACAAAAAGAGATGAAAAAAATACTTGCGTACATTCAAGAGGCTTATAACGAACTCGTTCACAAAGTCTCGTGGCCCTCGCAGAAGGACTTGGTAAACAACACGTTGCTGGTGATGGTGGTTTTCATCATCTCCTCGCTCGTGATTTTTGCCATCGACTTAGTCTTCAAGAAAATAATGGAGATGCTCTACGGACTGGTGGCATAACCGCTTCCTGAAAAAATGCCCCAAGCCGTGGCCCGCAATGGTCACAGGAGTGATTTCAAGATTCACCGTTTATTAACCTAACCCCGGTAGCCTCAACGGCTGCCCCCGTAACAAGAAGTACACCCGACAATGGCTGAAACAAAAACAGTCCAATGGTATGTCCTGCGCGCTATCTCCGGTAAGGAGACCAGCGTCAAGGAAATGCTCGACAAGGCATGCAAGAACACCGACCTCGGCAAGTATGTGGAGAAAATCCTCGTACCCACCGAGAAGGTTTATGTCAACCGAGCCGGAAAAAAGGTGCTCAAGGAGAGGAACCTCTTCTCGGGCTACATCTTTGTCAATGCTGTTCTCACGGGGGAAGTCGAGGACTACCTGCGCAACACCACCAACGTGATCGACTTCGTGCGCGACCGTAGCGCCGACCGCCGGCCCGAGCCCATCCGCGAGAGCGAGATGATGCGCATGCTCGGCGCGGCACAGGACGAGAGCGGCGACGACGAACTCGGACCCAACGACTACATCGTAGGCGAGAAGGTCAAGGTCATCGACGGACCGTTCAACGGTTTCACGGGCGAGATCGAGGAGGTGAACCGCGAGAAGCGTAAGCTCAAGGTGATGGTGAAGGTGTTCGGGCGCAAGACACCGCTTGAACTCGACAACGCGCAAGTGGAGCGTGAATGACGGCTTGAAAATGTTACGCTGGACGTCATTCCCGCAACTGATTTTTTAATTTTTAAAAATCAAAATTTTTACAGAGAACAATGGCTAAAGAAATTGCTGGACAGTTAAAACTGCAGATTAAAGGTGGAGCGGCCAACCCTTCACCGCCAGTGGGACCCGCCCTGGGTTCTAAGGGTATCAACATTATGGACTTTTGCAAGCAGTTCAACGCCCGCACACAGGCCAGCGCCGGTAAGGTGCTGCCCGTGGTCATCACCTACTATGCCGACAAGAGCTTTGACTTCGAGGTCAAGACTTCGCCGGCAGCAGTGCAGCTGCTCGAGGCCGCCAAGATTAAGGGCGGTTCGGGTGAGCCTAACCGCAAGAAGGTGGCAAGCGTGACGTGGGAACAAGTGCAGGCAATCGCCCAGGACAAGATGCCCGATCTCAACTGCTTTACCCTGGCCTCGGCCATGCGTATGGTAGCTGGAACAGCAAGAAGTATGGGTATCACCGTAAAGGGTACATTCCCTGAAAACGTTTAAAACTTCAATTGAACATGAGTAAACTTACAAAAAACCAAAAGTTAGCCAACGAGAAGATTGAAGCCGGGAAGAGTTACACCCTTGCCGAGGCCGCCGCGCTGTTGAAGGACATCACCTTCACCAAGTTCGACGCTTCGGCCGATATCGATGTACGTCTTGGTGTCGATCCCCGCAAGGCCGACCAGAACGTGCGCGGCGTCGTTTCGCTGCCCCACGGTACTGGTAAGGTCGTGCGCGTGCTCGTGCTTTGCACGGCCGATGCCGAAGCGGCAGCCAAAGAAGCCGGTGCCGACTACGTGGGTCTTGACGAGTATATCGACAAGATTAAGGGTGGTTGGACCGACGTCGACGTCATCATCACGCAGCCGCAAATCATGGGCAAGCTCGGTCCCTTGGGCCGCATCCTCGGTCCCCGTGGCCTCATGCCCAACCCCAAGAGCGGCACCGTGACCCCCGACGTGGCCAAGGCCGTGAAGGAAGTGAAACAAGGCAAGATCGACTTCAAAGTTGACAAGAAAGGTATAGTTCACACCTCCATTGGTAAGGTGTCGTTTGAGCCCGAGAAGATTTGCGAGAACGCCAAGGCGTTTATCGACACCCTCGTCAAGCTCAAGCCCAACACCGCCAAGGGTACCTATATCAAGAGTGTTTATCTTTCGAGCACGATGAGCCCCGGTATCAAGATCGATGTCAAGTCGATCGATGCTTAATCTTTAATTAACTGTTGACACTACAATGAGAAAAGAAGATAAAGCTACATTGATCCAATCAATCAAGGACGTGTTGTCACAGTACAGCTGCGTGTACCTCGCCGAAACGACGGGACTCAACGCAGCCAAGACCGTGGACCTGCGCCGGGCTGCCTTTAAGGCCGACATCAAGATGCTCGTCGTCAAGAACACGCTCCTCAAGAAAGCAATGGAACAGAGCGATGTCGATTACTCTGGTCTCTACGACTCCCTGGCCGGATCAACTACCCTGTTGCTCAGCAACACCGGTAACGCACCGGCTAAACTGCTTAAATCGTTCCGCAAGAAAAAGGAAGCACTTCCCGCACTCAAGGCGGCCTATGTCGAGGAAACCGCTTACGTCGGTGCTGACCAGCTCGAGATACTTGCCAACATCAAGAGCAAGAACGAGCTCATCGCCGATGTCGTGGCTCTGCTCCAGTCGCCCGCAAAGAACGTCATCAGCGCTCTCCAGAGCGGCGGTGGCGGCGGCAAGCTCCACGCATTGCTTGACGGAATCAAAGAGAAAAAAGAAAACGACTAACATCACAAAACCATCAAAACTCATCCTAACATGGCAGATTTAAAAGCTTTTGCAGAACAATTGGTTAACCTTACCGTAAAGGAAGTTAATGAGCTCGCCCAAATCCTTAAGGACGAATATGGCATCGAGCCCGCAGCAGCCGCCGCAGTCGTGGCCGCAGGTCCCGCCGCAGGTGCCGCCGCAGCCGAGGAGGAGAAGACTTCGTTCGACGTCGTCCTCAAGGCCGCTGGTGCCGAGAAGCTCAAAGTCATCAAGCTGGTGAAGGAACTCACCGGTCTTGGCCTCAAGGACGCCAAGGACCTCGTTGACAAGGCTCCCGGTGTGGTCAAGGAAGCTCTTCCCAAGGCTGATGCCGAGGGCATGAAGAAGCAACTCGAAGAACTCGGAGCTGAAGTTGAACTTAAATAATAACGCCTGATATTCAGGTGTTTAGGTTAAGAATCCCCACTCAAAAGTCGATTCTTAACCTTTTTGTGTCATTTTTTTAAGGAGGGCCTGGCGGGACCGTAGTGGCGGTGCGCGTGTCGCGTCCCCGCAACCTCTTGACACTGAGGCGTTGACGCCTTGCTAGGCTCCCCATTTTTATTTGAGTTCACTTAATCAATTTTTAAATGTCAGTTTCAAATCAATCACGCATTAATTTTGCACGCGTCAAGAAGCATTATCCCTACCCCGACTTCCTTGAGGTGCAATTACAATCTTTCAGAGATTTTCTGCAATTAGATACTCCTACTGAGAAAAGAAAAAACGAGGGACTCTATAAGGTTTTCAGCGAGAATTTCCCCATCGCGGACACTCGCAACAACTTTGTGCTTGAATTCCTTGACTATTACATCGACCCGCCCCGCTACACCATAGAGGAGTGCCTCGACATCGGCCTCACCTACAACGTGCCGCTCAAGGCTAAGCTCAAACTCTATTGCACCGACCCCGACCACGAGGACTTCGCCACCGTGGTACAGGACGTGTATCTGGGCGCCATCCCCTACATGACCGACAAGGGCACCTTCGTCATCAACGGTGCCGAGCGTGTCATCGTGTCGCAGCTGCACCGCTCGCCCGGCGTATTCTTCGGACAGAGCGTGCACGCCAACGGCACCAAGCTCTATTCGGCCCGCATCATCCCGTTCCGCGGCAGCTGGATTGAGTTTGCCACCGATATCAACAACGTCATGTACGCCTACATCGACCGCAAGAAGAAGCTCCCCGTGACCACTCTGCTGCGTTCGATAGGCCTCGAGACCGACAACGACATCATCAAAATCTTCGGCCTTGCCGAGGAGATTAAAGTGAACCGCGCCAACCTGGAGGCCGTCGTAGGCCGCAAGTTGGCAGCCCGCGTGCTCCACTCGTGGACCGAGGACTTCAGCGAGGAAGAGACCGGTGAAGTCTATAGCATCGAGCGTAACGATGTGGTCATCGACCGCGACGGCGAGATTACCGAGGAGAACATCCAGGAAATCCTCGACGCCGGCGTCGACACTATCCTCTTGCACAAGGAGGACATCAACACGGGCGAATACCAAATCATTTTCAACACCCTCAACAAGGACACGTGCAACAGCGAGAAGGAAGCCATCAACTTCATCTATCGACAGCTGCGCAATGCCGAGCCGCCCGATGACGCTACCGCCCGCGAGGTTATCACCAACCTCTTCTTCAGCGAGAAGCGCTACGACCTGGGCGACGTGGGACGTTTCCGCATCAACCGCAAGTTGGGAGCCACCGCCCCCGACGACGTGCGTGTGCTCACCAAGGAGGACATCATCGAAATCATCAAGTACCTCATCGGCCTCATCAACAGCAAGACCGATGTGGACGATATCGACCACCTGAGCAACCGTCGCGTGCGCACCGTGGGCGAGCAGCTCTACAACCAATTCGGTGTGGGCTTGGCGCGCATGGCACGCACCATCCGCGAGCGCATGAACGTGCGTGACAATGAGGTGTTCACGCCCATCGACCTGATTAACTCCAAGACCATCTCTAGCGTCATCAACACCTTCTTTGGCACAAACGCACTGTCGCAGTTCATGGACCAGACCAACCCGCTGGCCGAAATCACCCACAAGCGCCGTATGAGTGCACTGGGCCCCGGTGGCCTCTCGCGCGAGCGTGCCGGCTTTGAGGTGCGCGACGTGCACTACACCCACTACGGCCGCCTGTGTCCTATCGAGACGCCTGAAGGCCCCAACATCGGCCTTATCTCGTCGCTGTGTATCTACGCCAAGATTAATAAGCTGGGCTTCATCGAGACACCCTACCGCAAGGTGGAGAACTCGACCGTGAACCTCAACAACGACGATATCGTCTATCTCACCGCCGAGAGCGAGGAAGACCAGATCATCGCACAGGGCAACGCCCCGCTCAACGACGACGGCACCTTCCAGAACAACCGCGTCAAGGCGCGCCTCGAGGCCGACTTCCCCGTCGTCTCGCCCGACAAGGTGTCGCTCATGGATGTCTCGCCGCAGCAAATCGCTTCGATTGCCGCTGCTATGATTCCCTTCCTTGAGCACGACGACGCCAACCGCGCGCTCATGGGCGCCAACATGATGCGCCAGGCTGTGCCCCTCATGCGCAGCGAGGCTCCCATCGTGGGTACCGGCATCGAGGAGCGACTGGCTTACGACAGCCGCACCCAAATCCAAGCCGAGGGTACGGGCACCGTGGAATATGTCGATGCCGACATCATCCGCATCCGCTACGACCAGACCGAGGACGAGGCCTTCGTCAGCTTTGACGACCCCGTGAAGGTCTACAAGCTGCCCAAGTTCCGCAAGACCAACCAGAGCACCACCATCGACCTGCGACCCGTGTGCGTCAAGGGACAGAGGGTGCACGAGGGCGACATCCTCACCGAGGGCTATTCGACCGCCAACGGCGAGCTCGCCCTGGGACGCAACCTCAAGGTGGCCTATATGCCCTGGAAGGGATATAACTACGAGGACGCCATCGTGCTCAACGAGCGCATGGTGCGTGAGGACATCCTTACCTCGGTGCACGTCGACGAGTATAGCCTCGAAGTGCGTGAGACCAAACGTGGTATGGAGGAACTCACCAACGATATCCCCAACGTGAGCGAAGATGCCACTAAGGACCTCGACGAGCGCGGTATCATCCGCATCGGCGCACACGTCCAGCCCGGCGACATCCTCATCGGCAAAATCACTCCTAAGGGCGAGAGCGATCCCACCCCCGAGGAGAAACTGTTGCGCGCCATCTTCGGCGACAAGGCAGGCGACGTCAAGGATGCCTCGCTCAAGGCCAATCCCTCGCTCAAGGGCGTTATCATCAACACCCGCCTCTTTGCACGCGCCGTCAAGAAACGTCGCACCAAGGGCGGTGACCCCGAGCTCCCCAAGCTCGACGCCGAGTACGGCGCACGTCTCGAGGCCGTCAAGAAGCAGCTCATCGACAAGCTCGTTGTCCTCACCGAGGGCAAGCAGTCGCAGGGCGTCAAGGACTTCCTCGACACCGAAATCGTGCCTAAGGGTGCCAAGTTCACTGCCAGCGTGCTCGCCGGCATCGACTATGAGAGCGTGAACCTGAGCCGCTGGACCAACGACGCGCACCGCAACGACATGATTCGCGCCTGCGTCATGAACTACCTGCGCAAGAGCAAGGCAATCGACGCCGAGCTCCGCCGCAAGAAGTTCGACATCAGCATTGGCGACGAGCTCCCCTCGGGAATCATGCAGCTCGCCAAGGTCTATGTGGCCAAGAAACGTAAAATTGGCGTCGGCGATAAGATGGCCGGTCGCCATGGTAACAAGGGCATCGTCTCGCGTGTCGTGCGACAGGAAGACATGCCGTTCCTCGCCGATGGTACACCCGTCGACATCGTCCTCAACCCGCTGGGCGTGCCTTCGCGCATGAACCTGGGTCAGATTTTTGAGGCTGTCCTCGGTTGGGCCGGACGCGAACTTGACGTCAAGTTTGCCACCCCCATCTTTGATGGCGCATCGCTCGACGACCTCAACGAGTGGACCGACAAGGCCGGACTGCCCCGCGTGGGTAAGACCTGGCTCTACGACGGCGAAACCGGTGAGCGCTTCGACCAGCAGGCCACCGTGGGTGTCACCTACATGCTCAAGCTCGGCCACATGGTCGAGGACAAGATGCATGCACGCAGCATTGGCCCGTACTCACTCATCACCCAGCAGCCGCTCGGTGGTAAGGCGCAGTTCGGTGGCCAGCGTTTCGGTGAAATGGAGGTCTGGGCACTCGAAGCCTTCGGCGCTTCCCACGTGCTCCAGGAAATCCTCACCGTCAAGAGTGACGACGTGACCGGACGTAGCCGCAGCTACGAGGCCATCGTCAAAGGAGACCCCATGCCCACTCCCGGCATTCCCGAGTCGCTCAACGTGCTTCTGCACGAGCTGCGCGGTCTGTGCCTGAGCGTCAAGCTCGATTAATCACCACGTTTCTTACCAACCGATCTTAAAATCATTTCAGCAAATGGCTTTTAGAAAAGATAACAAGATAAAGACGAACTTCTCGCGCATCACCATCGGGCTCGCTTCGCCCGACGAGATTCTCGAGAATTCTTTCGGCGAGGTGCTCAAGCCCGAAACCATCAACTACCGCACCTACAAACCCGAGCGCGACGGCCTCTTCTGCGAGCGCATCTTCGGTCCCGTCAAGGACTATGAGTGCCACTGCGGCAAGTATAAGCGCATCCGCTACAAGGGCATCGTGTGCGACCGGTGCGGTGTCGAGGTCACCGAGAAAAAGGTGCGCCGTGAGCGCAGTGGACACATCCAGCTCGTGGTCCCCGTGGCCCACATCTGGTATTTCCGCTCACTGCCCAACAAAATTGGCTACCTGCTGGGCCTCCCCACCAAGAAACTCGACGCCGTCATCTACTACGAGCGTTACATCGTTATCAATCCGGGTAACGTGGTGCGTGGCGATAACGACACCTTCGAGGTAATTCCCGGCATCTCTTCGGCTTCGCCCAAGAACGACCGATATGCCGACCGACTCGCACGCTACGACCTGCTCAGCGAGGATGACTACCTCGACATCGTCGAGAAATTGCCCCGCGAGAATGGTATGCTCGAGGACAGCGACCCCAACAAGTTCATCGCCAAGATGGGTGCCGAGGCCATCTACGACCTCCTCGCCGACCTTGACCTCGACAGCCTCTCCTACGAGCTGCGCGACCGCGCTAGTAACGAGAGCTCGCAGCAACGCAAGACCGACGCCCTCAAGCGCCTCCAGGTGGTGGAATCGTTCCGCATGAGCAAGAACGTGAACCGCCCCGAGTGGATGGTGCTCAAGGTCGTCCCCGTCATTCCGCCCGAATTGAGGCCTCTCGTGCCTCTCGATGGCGGCCGTTTCGCCACGAGCGACCTGAACGACCTGTATCGCCGCGTCATCATCCGCAACAACCGTCTGAAACGTCTCATCGAAATCAAGGCTCCCGATGTCATCCTGCGCAACGAGAAACGTATGCTCCAGGAAGCCGTCGACTCGCTCCTTGACAACTCGCGCAAGTCGAGCGCCGTCAAGAGCGATGCCAACCGCCCCCTCAAGTCGCTCAGCGACAGCCTCAAGGGTAAGCAGGGACGTTTCCGTCAGA
>JAGCUP010000033.1 GCA_017962765.1 Muribaculaceae bacterium
AATTATGCCATAACGGCTTTATTTTGGCGTCTTGCTGTCATTGAAATCTCGACATAGCCCGCTATGCCTTCAATTTCACTAACAGCAATCCACTCAAAATAAACTTCGTTCTGGCATAATTTCTAATGACCGATTCGGGTTCACGACAAAAAAGTGGAGAAATGGCGTGCGCCGTTTCTCCACTTTTAATGATGGGTTTTTGATGTTTACAGTTGGTTGTAGGGGAGGTCAAAGGTGCGGCCTTGGCGCACGTCGCCCGTCTGGTAGCCCAGTTTGAGCCAGCGCATGCGTTGTGCGCTCGTTCCGTGAGTAAACGTCTCGGGGACGGCCGAGCCTTGTGCCTTGCGTTGCAGCCAGTCGTCACCAATCTTTTGTGCGCAGTCGATAGCCTCCTCGAGGTCGCCGGGCTGCAGCGATTTGAACCTCTTGTTGTCGTGGTGGGCCCAAACGCCAGCATAGAAGTCGGCGAGCAACTCGAGGCGCACGCTTATCTCATTGGATTTCGCACTGTTCTGGCCGTATTGCGACATTTGTTGGTGAGCCTTGCCCAAAGTGCCGGTAAGGTATTCGACGTGGTGTCCTACCTCGTGGGCGATGACAAAGGCGTAGGCGAAGTCGCCGTCGGCACCCAGTTGTTGCCTCATCGTTTGGAAGAACGACAGGTCGATATAGAGTTTTTGGTCGGCACTGCAATAGAAGGGTCCCATGGCCGATTGTCCCACACCGCAACCCGTCGAGGTCTGGGTGTCATAGAACACGAGCGTGGGCGGGGTGTATTCGCCCCATCCTTGCTGTTTGAAAATTTCGGTCCACACGTCTTCGGTGCCGGCGAGGATTTGCGCACTGAAAGTGGCGAGCTCTTGTTCCTCTTGGGTGAGTTCGCGTCCTTCTCCGCTCTGCGTTTGAACCATGTTGCCGCCTCCCAGTTGTCCTAAGATACTGCCGAGGTCAAGGCCGCCTCCACCGCCTTGGCACAGCATGAGCAAGAGCATCATAATGAGACCGGTGGCACCGCCACCCAAACCAAGTTTTGCTCCGCCACTCATACCGCGGCGGTCTTCCACATTCGTACTTTGTCTACGTCCTTCTAGATCCATCTTATTATCGTTTTTAAGTTTATGTTCTTGTGTGGTGGCTGGCGCCCCACAACGGGCACCAGGGCCAATCAACTCACAAATTTACAACATTCTCGCCGCTTGCAAACATTTTTGCCTAAAAATTTTCAAAAAAATGCCGTTTTTTTGTCAATTATATCTTGAAGAGGGCACGAGCGGTGGCCTCGGTGGCTGCCGAAACCGACTCGGGCGAGAGGGCAAGTTCACGTGCCACGAAGGCGGCGACGGCGGCCACGAAGGCGCTTTCGTTGCGCTTGCCGCGGTGTGGCACGGGCGCCAGATAGGGGGCGTCGGTCTCGAGCAGCAGTCGGTCAAGTCCCACGACAGGCAGGATTTCCTTCACATTGCTTTTCTTGAAGGTGACGATGCCGTTCACCCCGAAGTGGAAGTCGCTGCGGCGGCGCAGTTGCCCCACGTCGTCGGGTGTGCCCGTAAAGCTATGGAAGACGCCTCGCGGCAACGGCTCGCCGAAGTTGTCGAGCACCCAAAGGATTTCGTCGAGGGCCTTGCGGCAATGGATAATGAAGGGCAGGTCACGCTCGCGGCACCACCGCAGCTGTGTGTCGAGGGCCTCGAGCTGCTGGTCGCGCCATTGCTTGTCCCAATAGAGGTCGATGCCTATCTCTCCCACGGCGACGTAGGTGCCTGCGGGAGCCTCGTCGAGGCGCCGCTTCAATTCGTCGAGCTGGTCGCGGAAATCATCGTGCACCTCCTCGGGGTGGAGGCCTATGGTGAGCGATACAAAGTCGGGGAATTCGCGCTGCATGGCATGCAGCCGCTCAAGGCTCGCCACGTTCTCATTGGGGAGCACCACATGGGTAACGCCGGCCTCGCGGGCGCGCGTCACGACCTCGCGGCGGTCTTCGTCGAATGCCTCGCAATAGAGATGTGCGTGGCTGTCAATCATCGGTCGCGGCGCGTGAGGCGGTTGATGAGCGTGGTGAAAGCCTCGCGGGCCGCGGTACCTATCTGCACGTGGGCGAGTGCCTGCAAAGCGCGGTCGCTATACTGCTCGATTTCTTTGCGGGCCAGTTCCTTGAGGCCCAACCGCTCGTAGATGGCGGTTACGGCCCTTACCTTGTCGTCGCGGCGCTCATCGCCAGTGGAGAGCCAGCGTTTTAACTCGTTGGCGTTTTCTCCTTCGGCGCGGTTGAGAGCGTTGATGAGCAGGAATGTCTTTTTGTTGTTGGCGATATCGCCGCCAATCTCCTTGCCAAAGGTCTTGGGGTCGCCCCACACGTCGAGCCAGTCGTCTTGCAACTGGAAGGCGAGTCCCAGGTCCACGCCCATCTGGTAGAGAGTCTCGGCGTCATCTTCGCGTGCACTGGCCACAAGTGCGCCCATCTTGCAGGCGCATCCCAGCAGGACCGAGGTCTTGAGGCGTATCATCTCCATGTATTCGTCGATGGTCACGTCGTCGCGGCTCTCGAAATCCATGTCGTGCTGCTGGCCCTCGTAAATCTCGATGGCCGTGCGGTTGAAAAGCTCAATCAGTTCCATGCGTCCGCTGCGTGCCACGAGTTGCGTGGCGAGGGTAAGCATGGTGTCGCCGCTCAGGATGGCCACGTTGTCGTTCCAGCGGCAGTGCACGGTGGGCTTGCCGCGCCTCATGTCGGCGCGGTCCATGACGTCATCGTGGAGCAGGGTGAAGTTGTGGAACATCTCCAGTCCCACGGCCGCGTCTAGCGTGTCATTGGCATTGCCGCCCAAGGCTTCGCAAGCCATGAGGGTGAGCACGGGGCGGATTCGCTTGCCGCCCAAGTCCATGGTGTAGGCGATGGGCGCGTAGAGGAGTGCTGGCCGCTCGGGGTATTTGAGTGCCGCGATGGCGCCGTTCACCTTGTCAAGATATTGCTGGAAAGAGAGCATGGTGGTGCAGGGGTTATTGTTCGTAATTCTTCATGAAAGTCTGGAAATCCTCGGCGCTGTAGATGGAGCGCAGGGCCTCAATTTGCTTGTTGATGTGCTCTTTGTCGGCATTTGGCTCGCTGGCATCATCGGCAAGTGCGCGGCCCAGGGCGGCCGGCGTCGAGGCGGCGGCATAAACGCGCATCTGGTCATTGATGGAAAGCGAGGCCGCCTTTTCGTCGAGGGTGGCTTCGAGGGCCTTGATGGCGTCTTGGCGGTTGAGGCGCTCGGCGGCGGCGTGCGCGGCCACGAGACGTCCTTGTGCTGCGTGGGCGTCGAAATTCTTCTCGAGCAAGCCGTCGATGATGTGTTGTGCTTGGCCTTCGGCGAAATTCTCGTCGCTCTCGGTGAGCAGGTGTGCGGCCATTTCAACACGCGTGTCACCGCTTTGTGTGGCCGACTCGATGAGCGCTTCATCGAACGAGCCGGTGAAGGTGAGGTCGTCGCGCATGGCTTTGACAGCATTCATCACGCTGTCGAGCGCGGTGCTGTCGTTCCAAGCTGTGGCCAGCTCGTTGCCCAGCCGTGTGCCGTCTTCACTGCCGCTGGAGCATGCGGCGAGTGTGGCCATTGCCGCACTTAGGAGAATGATGGATAGTTTTTTCATCTTGCTATTGTGAGTGGGTTAGAAAATTTCATTGGCTAGTTGAGGGTCTTTTTCTTTGAGATACTCATGGAAGGCCTCGTCGAAGACTTTTAAGGCCACGGTGTCGTCGAGAATCATATATTTGCTGGCAGTGGCGCGCGCGTCGAGGATGGCCTCCTGCATCGCCAGCGTGTCGCTATGGTCGGTGTTCACTAGACGTGTGGCGGCAGCCAGGCCCTCTTCACGGGCCTCGTCGCTGCGTGGCGACTGTCCTTCGCCGCTGCCGCATGCTGCCATGGCGACGGCAATTCCTAAAATAAACAACAATTTTTTCATCGTGTCACTTGAGAATGAGTTCCACAGGGCAGTGGTCGCTGCCCATGATATGGGTGAGGATGGAAGCTTCGGCGAGCCTTGGCGCGAGACGTTGCGAGGCCAGGAAGTAGTCGATGCGCCAGCCGGCGTTCTTCTCACGCGCCTTGAAGCGGTAGCTCCACCACGAGTAGATGCCTTCTTGAGTGGGATGGAAGTGACGGAAGGTGTCGATGAAGCCGGCTTCGAGCAGCTGTGTCATTTTCTCGCGCTCCTCGTCGGTGAAGCCGGCGTTGCGGCGGTTCGACTTGGGGTTCTTGAGGTCGATTTCCTTGTGGGCCACGTTCATGTCGCCGCAGATGATGACGGGCTTCGTGGCATCGAGCCGTTTCACATAGTCGCGGAAGTCGTCCTCCCACGTCATGCGGTAGTCGAGGCGCCGCAGGCCGTCTTGGCTGTTGGGCACATAGACGTTGACGAGATAGAAGTCGTCCATCTCGAGCGTCACCGCGCGACCTTCGTGGTCGTGGGCATCGACGCCCAGGCCGCGTGTCACGCTCAGCGGCTCGTGCCGCGTGTAGATGGCGGTGCCGCTGTAGCCCTTTTTTTCGGCATAGTCCCAATAGCTGGTGTAGCCGTCGAAGGCGAGGTCGATTTGGCCCTCCTGCAACTTGGTCTCCTGCAGGAACACGAAATCGGCGTCGAGTTGCGTGAAAATTTCAGTGAACCCTTTTGTGGCGACGGCGCGCAGGCCGTTTACGTTCCACGAGATGAGGCGTGTCATTCCTCGTCGGCGCTTGGGGCTTCTTCGGCCGGTTCTGCGTCCTTGTCCTGGCGGCGTTGCTGCCGCTCGCGAGCGATGTAGTCTTGCAACATCTGGCGCTCCATGCGGCGCACCCGCATCAGGTCGATAATCGAGAGGACGAGCAGCACGAAGGCGACCACCGTGCCCGTTGCCAATAACCACATGGGCACCAACTGCTTGAAGCCCACAAAGAGGAACACTAACCCAATGGCAAGCGCCACGCCATCCATGATGAGCGCGCGTCGCCTCAATTGAACAATATTTGCCATAACAAACTCCTTTTTTAATGAATTCAATCCACAAAAGTAGCAAAAAGTTTTCAGTTTTCCCTCTTACCTCCCAGTTTTTTTGATTTTGACGCTAAACTTTTATGGTGGTGTTTCAGTCTAAATCGAAACAACTGATTAACCCACCTTTATGAAAAAATTATTCTTACTGATGGCCCTCTTGGCCGTCGCCGTTTCAGCCCGCGCGGTTGACTACACGTTTGAGTACAAGCATGCCGTCTATGACCTCGTCGATTACCTCAACGAGGGAAATGAAGCCCTCATCAAAGGCATTGAGAAGGAAGCCGTCAAGAACGGCGTGTTCACGTTGCCGCTTACTATCAAGTGTGACTGGGATGATGCCAAGTCGGTCACCGTGGTGGAAGCCCGTTTTTGGCAGATTCCCGACAACCTCAAGGAATTCCGTGTCGAGGCTGGCAACCCCTATTTCACTGTCGTCGATGGTGTGCTTTATTCCAAGGACATGACGCGCCTTGTAGCCGTGCCGCACGCCAAGTCGCTCACGTTCAAGATTCCCGCCACGGTCAAGGAGATAGGGAACGGAGCCTTTGTGGGCTGCCCGCTCAAGGAGATTGTCATTCCCGATGGAGTCACCACGATTGCTCCCTACGCGTTCGCCAACTGTCCCAATTTGCGGCGCGTGGTGTGTCCCTCGACGGTGACCCATGTTGACGGCACCGCCTTCGAGGAAACGCCATTCGAGAAAAACTTGCCCGCAGGCATGAACTACCTGGGCAAGGTGGCCTACCGTTATGTGGGCACCATGCCGGCCGGTACCACACTCACCATTCGCGAGGGAACCACCGAGATTGCGTCGCATGCTGTGACGCAACCTGATGGGCGCGAGGTCCTCGAGTGGCCGCGGAGCGTGCGTCGCATCGGGGCGAGCGCCTTCGAGGAGTGCAGGAACATCAAGCGGGTGGGCACCATCGCCAGCGACTGCGTCATCGAATATGAGGCATTTCCTTTGGAACGTACCGACTGCCAATACGTCTTCGACGGTGACCGTTCGCGCTACCACCAACCGGGCGACAAGGTGGTGTTTTCGGTCGGTTTCTCGATGGTGCGCAACCTCGACGCCCTGCCGCGTTTCAGTGCCATGGCCGAGACCAATCGCCTCCTTCCCGCCAATGTGGAGAGGTATAAAGAAGAACTGGCGAACATCACTTTCTACGAGGCTGGACGCTCGCTGAGCGACGTCAGTGATCCGCAGAGTGGCTATCCCGAGACGTTTGCTCCCTACTTTGGCAACGAACTCAACAAAGTGTATAACCTCAACACCAAATACTACAAAGGTGCGCGCAAAGCCGCCTCGACCATTTATGGCGTGTATTATGTGCGATTCCACATAGGCACTGACGGCTCGGTAGACAACGTCTCGGTTACCATGCCATGCGACTTCAAGACCGACAGCAACGCCGTCAAGCGCCTCATCGAGGCTCTGCCGCCTTTCATACCCGCCATGCGCGGTGGCAAGCCCGTTGATGCTTGGGTGAACCTCTACGTCATCGCCGAGCCCATCGCCGGCGGCTTCCTCTACACATTCCCCGTGTAACTACTGCAGGATTTCGTTGCGCCAAATGGCCTGTAGTAGTTCTTCTATGGGCCAAATTTCCACGCCATTCATCATGCGGTGCGTATCATCGAGCGAGGCGGCGATGAGGCGTGCCTGGGGATGTTCTTCGGCAAAAGCCTTCAATCCGTGTAGGTGGCGTGACTGTACTTCGGTCGAGGATTTTATTTCGATGGCCACTTCGGCATTGCCATACACCAGGTCCACTTCATATCCCGATGTGGTGCGCCAGTAGGACAGGGTCTTGCGGAGCTTTCTGTAAGATACATAGGCAAACAATTCCTGAACAAAAAGATGTTCCAGTGCGTGGCCGAAGTCGGCAGAACCCGGAGTAATGTTGTGGCGGTCGAGCAGATGATTTACCAGGCCAATGTCGAAAAAGTAGAATTTTGGCGATTTTATAAGGCGGCGCTTCTTGGTTGTGGTGAATGCCGGCAACATATAGCCAATCATGGTGTCCTGTAGGATGTCGAAGTAGCCCCTTATTGTGTTTACGCTCACGCCACACTCGCTCGCAATATTGTTGTAGTTGACCATCTCGCCATCGGTAAATGCCGCTGCCGTAAGGAATCGTGTAAAGACGCCTATCTTGCGCGTAATGGCTTCGGCTTCAATTTCTTGATGTAGGTAATTACCAATGTAGCCTTCGAGGCGGTTTTCTGGGTCGTTTGTGAGATAATGTCTTGGCAGCATACCATTATTGCATGCCTTGATGAGGTCAAAGTCGGGAATTTCGCAACTGACGAAAGGAAATAGTTGGCGTTTAACTGCCCGCCCGCCGAGCATGTTGGCACCTAGCCGCTTGAGCTTACGGGCACTTGAGCCACATAGTAAAAACCGAACCCCCTTGTTCTCAATTAACCAATGCACGGCATTGAGTAGTTCGGGCAGCATTTGCACTTCGTCGATGATGACAATGTGGTTTTCATTCTTTACTTCCAGCTCTTGAATGAGCAATTCGGGCTTGCGCTTGAGCCGTGAATACACGTTGGGTAAGAGCAAATCATAATAAACCGCATCAGGAAACATGGACTTTAGTAATGTACTCTTTCCTGTTTGTCGTGCACCCCATAGGAATACACTGTCTTCTGTTATTTCTGGAATTGTTAAAACTCTGTTTAATAGCATATTGAATAGCTGGTTTTTGTGTTTGTAATTGTGATTATTTTCATTACTACTGAAAATTATCATGATATTTTGCAATAGTGTTGAAAATATTCACGGCAAAGGTAGTCTTAATTATTTAAAAAATCAAAACAAAAAACAAAAAAATGCTGGGTTGAGACACCTTGGGGTTGCCGATGGGGACACCAGGGTGTTTCCTTTGTGGCAAAAAACACTATGGAAAACACTAACATGGAGCAAAGTGCCGCCATACTGCAGGCAGCTTTCAAGGCGTGGAACGCGGCGGCTGGGCTGCGTGCCGCGCGGTTGCGCAACAAGCGTTTTACTTACGGCGACCAGTGGGGTGACGTCATCGTCACGCCTCGCGGCCGCGTGATGACCGAGAAGGAGCGTTACTACGACGACGGGGCCACACCCATGACCAACAACCTCATCCGCCAACTCGTGAAAACTATCGTGGGACGCTTCAGGACGCAATATGTCCATGAGGAGAAAATTGACGAGGCGCTCACCGAGGCCTATGACCTCAACCAGCTCGCCGAGCTCGACAGCCGCGCCCTCGAGGAGTTCCTCATCTCGGGATGCTGCGTGCAGCGTGTCGATAGCGTCCCCACGCTGACCTCGACCACGATAAGCGTGGAGAACGTGAACATGACCCGTTTTTTCGTCAATGCTTTCAGCGACCCACTGGGACGCGACTGCGAAATCGTGGGCCAGTTGCACGACATGAGCATCGCGCAGCTCATCAAGCGCGTGGCGCAAGGTTCGCGCCGAAAGGCCGCTTGGGTGAGGCAGCTCTACAGCGACAGCGCCGAGACACGCACCACCGAAGTGATGGCAGCCATGGGAGCCGATAGCCAAGGCGCCCTCGACTTTTGGCAGCCGGCGAGCCCCGGCAAGTGCCGCGCCATTGAGGTGTGGACGCTCGAAAGCCAAGAGGTGATTGTGGCCCACGATCGCGGTGCGGCCCAAGTCACGGTGCATCCGCTGGGCGCATTGCGGCGCCTCAAGCGAGAAACCGATGCCGAGCTGCGGTGGGACGTGGCCACGTCGTGGCATTGCCGCTGGTTCACGCCCATGGGCGACGAGTTGGCGCACTACGTGTCGCCCTACGCCCACGGCCTGCATCCTTTCGCCCTCAAGTTTTATCCGCTCACCGACGGCGAGGTCCACTCGTTCGTCGAGGATGTCATTGACCAGCAGAAGTATGTGAACCGCCTCATCTCGCTCATCGACCACATCATGATGTCGAGCGCGAAAGGCGTGCTACTGTTTCCGCAGAACGCGTTGCCCGACAATTTCACGTGGGCCGACATGCGGCAGGTGTGGAGCCACTGCAACGGCATCCTGCCCTACGTCCCCACTTTCAATGGCGAGAAACCCGAGCAAATCTCGGCCAACAATACGAACATTGGTGCCTACGAGATGGTGCAACTGCAGATGAAGCTGCTCGAGGAGATAAGTGGTGTGAGCGGGGCACTACAGGGAAAGAGCGACAGCCGTGGCAACTCGGCCTCCCTCTACCAGAGCGAGACCGAGAACTCGGTCATCGCCCTCACCGACGTATTCGACACCTTCAACGCTTTCCGCCGCACCCGCGACCGCCTCATCCGCCACCTCGCGCCGCCCGAAAATGTGGCACCCTGACGGGGCTGAAAGCCCTCATTTTGGTGTATAATCAAAAAAGCCGTCCTGGGCAAAAGTTGCTTGGGGACGGCTTCGGGTTATGAAGAAGTTTGTTTTTTTACTTTGAAGAGGCCTTCTTGGCCTCCTCGGCTTTGCGCTTACGTGTGGCGGCAGCCTTGCGTGCGGCGGCGCTGCGTTTTGCGGCGGCCTCCTTGGCTTCCTCGGCTTTGCGCTTGCGCGTGGCAGCGGCCTTGCGTGCGGCGGCGCTACGCTTTGCGGCGGCCTCTTCTTCGGCCTTCTTGGCCTCCTCAGCTTTGCGCTTGCGCGTGGCGGCGGCTTTGCGTGCGGCGGCTTTCTTCTTGGCCATGGCTGCGATGCGCTTGGCCTCCTCAGCCATGTGCTGGCGCTCCTGCTCGATGCGCTCGGCCTTTTCCTGGGCTATGCGCTCGGCTTCCTCGCGTGCCTTGCGTTCCTCCTCTTCCTGTTGCGCCTTTTCGATGGCGGCTCTGGGCTGTAAGGGCTCGCGCGTGCTCTCGGGGTCGTTGAGGTGTGCCTCGACAAATTGACCTATGGCGGCGGCCATCGAGGGCGCGTCATGCGACGTGGTAATGTCGAGCCTGAGGCCCTCTTTCTCAATTTCTTCGATGGTCTTGTTACCCATGCCACCGATGGCGATGTCGCCCTGCTCGAAATTGGGGAAGTTGTAGAGCAGCGACTTGATGCCGGCGGGAGTGAAAACGGCGATGGCGTCGTAGTCAAAGACCTCGTCGGGACCGAAGTCGTTGTATTCGGTGCGATACATCACCGCGCTCGTGCACTTGATGTGGAACTGCTCGATGGCAGCCAGCTTGCTGTCGTGGCCATCGCTGGTGGGGTAGAGGAAGTTCTCCTTCGAGTGCTTGTTGATGAACGGCGCCAGGTCTTCGATGCGGCCCGTGGGCGAGAAGAAAATCTTGCGCTTGCGGTAGATGATGTAGCGTTGCAGGTAGTTGGCGATGATTTCGCTCTGGCAAAAGTACTTCATTGTGTCGGGCACATTGAAGCGTAATTCCTTGCACAGACGGAAATAGTGGTCAACGGCGGTACGAGCCGTGAAAATCACGGCCGTGTGCTCGGTGATGGGCACTTTGGTCTGGCGGAACTCCTTGGAGCTGAGCCCCACCACTTTGATGAAGGGGCGAAAAACAATCTCCACGCCGTATTTCTCTTCTAAATCAAAGTAGGGAGACTTTTCGGCCGACGGCTTCGGCTGTGAAACCAAGATCTTTTTAATCTTCACTTCTTAGAGGTTAAAACTTGATAGTTTGACAAATATATAACGTGCCGAAGTATGTGAGGAGAGATGGTATGATTTCGACGCTGCAAAGGTACAAAATAAAATAGAGACTTGAGGACAAATTGCTGAAAAAAATGCGAATACCCTTCGAAATGAACACTATTCGGGCCAAAATATACAATACGAGGGCCACAATGAGCATCGTTGGTGTGGTCGAAGGATAAACCAGCGTAATGATGGTCACGGGGAGCAGGGTGAGCCCAAGAAGCGACTGTGTGGCGTTGAAACCGCTCAGCCAAAGGCCTGCGCTCGTGTCGTCGCCAAACACCCATGCCAGCAGCCGGTAGAGCAGCAGTTGGGCGCAGTAGAACACGATGGCGGCCAGCGTGGTGATGCCCACATAAAGGGCGATGCGGGGCCCGATGGCGGTCTGCAACGCGTCGCTGAACGAGCAATAGACGAGCAGTCCCTCCATGAAACAGGTGTTGAGCACCAGCGCCAGCTGGATGCGCGTCTCGCTCACGGTGTGGTCGTCGAAGAGGTTCTCGCGGCGTTTCACCGAGAACAGGTATCGCGGTATGTTGCGCACATATTTGAACCCCTTGTTGAAGCTCGTGAGCAGGAAAATGATTACCACGAGCAGCATCGCCATCACTCCCGTGTCGTGGAGCGGAGAGTGAGCCTGCGACTGTGGCGCTACGCCCTGCGCCGGTGCCATCACGGGCAGGCTGTCGAGCGGCGTGATAGACGTGTCGTTGACCGCCACGGGCGCGAAATGGTCGTGGAAGGCGGGCTCGTAGTAAACGGGCTCCTGCGGGGTGACGACCGTGTCGCTGTCGTGGGGAACGGGCATATAGATTACAGTTTAAAGATTATGAAGCGTTAATTCGCGTTCCAGGAGGTCGAGGGCTTGGACAGGCGTGGCCGCCACGTGCCACAGCTGTCGGCTCGTGGGGCGCATGAAACCGTCTTCGTCGGCGCGTGCCAGCATCGCGAGCAGGTGGTCGTAGTAGTGGTCGGTGTTGAGGATGATGATGGGCTTGTCGGTAAGGTGCAGTTGCCGCCACGTGATGAGCTCAAGCAATTCCTCGAGGGTGCCGCAACCGCCTGGCAGTGCTACGGTGGCCACCGAAAGGGCGTTCATCCGTTCCTTGCGTTCGTGCATGTCATGGGTGACGATGAGGCGCGTGAGGCGCTCGTAGTGCCACCCCTTGTCGACCATGAATTGTGGGATGACGCCTACTGCCTCGCCGCCGCCGTCGAGCACACCGTCGCTCACGGCGCGCATGAGGCCTTCACTTCCGGCCCCGTTGACGCACCCCCAATGGTGCTGGGCCAGCAGTGTGCCCAGTTCGCGTGCGGCCTCGCTGAAGACGTCGCGCAGCTCGCGTCCCGAGGCGCCGAAAACACACACATATCCCCTCAACCCGTTCTCGTCCATCTTTTCGTGAGGCGTTTAGAACAGCGACATTTGGCGCGACTCGGGCTTCTCAGGCTCGGGCTTCTTCGACTCCGCCTTAGGCTCTGGTTTGGCTTTGGGTTCCGGTTTCGGCTCGGTTTCGGCTTTCTTGGGCTCTTGTGGTGATATCCAGTCGATGTCGTCGATATCGTCGAGCGGGATGGGGGTCTCGGGTTCCGGTTTCGGCTCGGGTTTGGGCTCGGGTTTGGGCTCGGGTTTTGGCTCGGGCTTGGGTTCGGGCTTGGGTTCCGGTTTCGGCTCGGGTTTTACCACGGGTTCCTGCTCTGCGACGGGCTGAGCCGTGGCCGCCTCTTTCTCCTGTGTGAGTTCTTCGATTTTCTTGTTGAGGCTGTCGATGAGATTGTTGAGCTGGCGGGCCTCGTTGTGGAGCTGCTCGTTGATGCGGGCGGCGCCTGCGAGCTGCTCCTTGAGCGAATCGATATGGTTGGCGGTTTCCACGTCGCGCCGCTTACGCGTCTTGGCGCGCTCTCGCTCTTCGCGTTGCGCCGTTTCAAAACGCGTCTCGAGCTCGGTTTTTTCCCGCTCAAGGGTCTGCACCATTTGCCGCAGGGCGTCGTCTTTGTTACTCTCGTTGAGCTGCTTGATGGTGGCTTGCAGTTGTGCTATCTCCTCGTTCTTGTGGGCGATGGTTTGCTCCACGCGCTCGATTTGCTGCTGGATGTCGTTGGCGATGGCCAGGTTTTCGTTGGCCTCGTCGAGCTGTGCGGTGAGTTGCTCGACTTGTGTCTGCAGGTCGCGGGCGTGTGCGGCCTGTTCGGCGGCCTCGTTGCGCAAGCCGTTGATGAGTTCGTTGGTGATAGCCATCTTGTTTTTGAATTCCTCTTCGATGGCGGCCGCGTCGGGCTTGCCGGCCTGTTGCTCGCGCAACTCTTCGAGCTCGTTGGTAAGGGTGACCACTTTTTTGGCGAGAGCATCGTCGTCGGTGGCCTCTCCACGCACCTGCATCACCTTGATTTTGTTCATCAGGCTCTTGTTCTCGAGGTCATATTGTTCGCGCTCGGCCTCAAGGGTTTCTACCTTGCTTTGCAGGTCGGTAAGTCGCGCGTTGGTGGCTTTGCGCTGGGCTTCGCTGGTGGCAAGTTTCTGTTTCACCTCGTCGATGCGTTGCGAGGCCGTGGTGGCGGCATTGTCGGCCACCTTGAGCTTCTCAACGAGCTCGGCGCGTTGCTCTTCCCAACGTTGTTCGGCTCCGGCGAGGGTTTCGCGGCGGATGGTGGCGACAAACTGTGTAAAGCTTTCGCCCAAACTCTGTTTCAGCTCGGCTTTCTCGGCCTCTATGTCGAGGTGCTTGGCGACGACGGGCGAGAGGTTGCCGTTGACAATGTCGACGAGGGTGTCGAGCACGGCCTGCGGCACGGCGTGTGCGTCGTCGTGTGTGTCGTCGTGTGCGGGGATTTCGACGGGCTGGTAGTGCGGTTCGTCGTCGCGGCCTTTTTGCTCCTCTTTGCGGAAGGGGTTGACGAAAGGCTGCCCCGAGTTTCCGTCGAGGTAGTCGTCGTTGTCGTCGTCGTTGAGGCCGAAGGCGCGTTTTAGTCCTTTGAAAAAATTCATATTAGCGATAAAAAAGGGTTGAAAAATGGGGTGGGGCGTATTTCGTCCAAGTAAAGGCAAGTGGTGCCGGCGTCATTTCGCCGCCTCGACCCATGCCGTCACTTGGTCAACGGTAGCCTTGAGCCCCAACTTGTATTTCTTGTTGATGTCGAGCAGGTCCTGGAACAGTTTGCCGGGACGCTCCACGTTGCCCAGCGCCTCGATGGTGAGCACGCCGGCCTTTTGCAGCGGCGCCACCCACTCGGCGGGCACGCCGAGGGCGATGAACGCCTCTTCCTTGTCGCGGCGTTCCACCTTCTCGGGTCGCATTTGCGGGAAAAGGAGCACGTCCTGGATGGTGGTCTTGCCCGTCATGAGCATGGTGAGGCGGTCGATGCCGATGCCGATGCCGCTGGTGGGCGGCATGCCGTACTGCAGTGCACGCAGGAAGTCGTGGTCGATAATCATGGCCTCGTCGTCGCCCTTGTCGGCGAGTCGCATCTGTTCCACGAAGCGCTCTTCCTGGTCGATGGGGTCGTTAAGCTCGCTGTAGGCGTTGGCCACCTCCTTGCCGTTGACCATGAGTTCAAAGCGCTCGGTGAGGCCGGGCTTGCTGCGGTGCATCTTGGTGAGCGGCGACATCTCCACGGGATAGTCG
>JAGCUP010000034.1 GCA_017962765.1 Muribaculaceae bacterium
ACCTAACCCAACCGCAACCCCAAGTCGTGGACACTCTCGGGTAAGACCGAAGAGAGAGGCAACTGGATTGTTCTTGCCGATGTCACCGACGGGGCCGCCGCCGGTCTGGGCACAGGCAATACCGTCGATTACCAGCTTGAAATGAACGTCATCACCAAGCCCTATCAATACTTTCGCTTGGACATTCACGAGATTTGCGGCGTGGAACAAAACGGCAAGCACACCTTCCAGCTTGCCGAGTTCCAGTTCACAGGCAAATCGGTGAGCAAGGCGACGCAGGGCGACGTGAACGGCGACGGCATCGTCAGCGGCGCCGATGTCACCGCCCTCTACAATGTGCTGCTCGACAACGCCACGCCCGCCGGCGATGCCGACGTGAACGAAGACGGCGTGGTGAGCGGTGCCGATGTCACCGCCCTCTACAACATCCTCCTCGGCGATTGAGCACTGAGCTGTGAGCTGTGAGCGGTGAGCTGTGAGCAATGAGCCGTGAGCATTGAGCTATGAGCACGCCCGAAGGGCGGCCTCTGAATACTCCCCCCCTTGGAATAAGGCCTCGAACGAAACGAGAAACCCTATTCCAAGGGGGGCAGTATAAACCAAAAAGGCGGCGCCAGCGGCGCCTCCCTTAAGGTCCATAGCTCCACGCAGCCGGTTGGTGTAGTTCGAGGCTCCGCCTCGAAAAAACCACCCCCTACGAGCGCCACGCCAAAGGCGTGACTTTCGAGGCGGAGCCTCGAACTACACCAACCAGTCGCTTCAATTTTGAAAATTGTGAGATTCCTAGTAGTTTTCGCCAAAAAAATTGTGAGATTCCTAGTAGTTTTCCCCAAAAAAATTGTGAGATTCCACAAAAAGCCACTCAACTCACGGCTCACTGCTCACAGCTCAAAGCTCACAGCTCACGGCTCACTGCTCACAAGGCGGTTGTCTTTCATGCGGGTGACGTATTGCTGGATGATGGCCTCGATTTGTCGTTGCATGAAGGGTAGCTGCGGGAATTGGTCTCTCTTGCTCAACAGGTTGTTTTTGAGCGAGAAATCCTTTTTGTACTCGAAGATACCGTACAGCTGGTTGCCGCTATACTCTATCATCAGGTCGTCGAGGTAATACATCGAGTTGCCGTTGCGATCGTTGAACACGAAATTCACAAACTCGGGGTCGGTGGAGAACACGTCCTTGCCAAACGAGAAATAGGGCTTTTGGTAGTTGAGCAGGCCCAGCAGCGACGGCGTGATGTCGGTCTGCTGGATGAGACGGGTGGAATCGCACTTGACCGGCAGCTGGCCGCCCGGCGTGTAGAAGAAGATGGGTATGAGGAAACGGCCCATCTCGTTGTTGTAATCCTCGCGGTGGCTTATGCCGCAGTGGTCAGCGGTGAAGACGAAAATCGTGTTATCGACCCACGGCTTGTCCTTGATGCGCCCAAAATATTGCCCTATCGCGAAGTCAGAATAGCTGATGACGCGGTGCATGGGAATCTCGCCGCGCGTGAAAGTGCTTTCATACTGGTCGGGCACCTTGAAGGGGTCGTGGCTCGAGGCCGTGAACACGGTGAGGAAGAAGGGCTTGCCCTCGCGCGCGATTTCGTCGGTCTTGTCGGCGAAATAGCGCAGGTAAGGCTCGTCGAAGATGGCCCAGGTGCCGTCGAAGTCGCGGTCGCCATACTCGTCCATGCCGTAGTAACGCTCGAAACCTATCGAGTTGGTAAACCCCTTGAAGCCCAGCGTGGTGTTGGGAGCGCCGTGGAAGAACGCCGTGGTGTAGCCCTCGTCCTTGAGCATCTGCGGAAGGCCCTGCAACGTGTTGTTGGAATAGAAGTAATAGCAGTAGGGATTGATGTAGCGCGGAATGCCCGCAAAAGCCGCCGGCATGCAATCCACCGAGCGGATGCCGTTGGCGAAGCCGTACTCGAAGCTGTAGCTGCGGGTCAGCAAGCTGTCGAGGAACGGCGTGTAGCCCTCGAAGCGCCCCCCGTCGCGGTCGTGGTTGAAAAATCCCATGTATTCCATCGAAAAGCTCTCCATGATGAAGACCACCACATTGAGCTTGCGCATCTCACCGCCCGTGGGATGCTCGTTGTGGATAGGGTTGAAAATGCCGTCGAGCTCCTCTTTGGCAAAGAAATGCGGGTCCTCGTAACCCTTCTTGTGCATGGTGGTAATGAGGGTGAACGGCGTGTTCAGCACGATGGCAGCCTCCACGGGCTTCTTGCAGTAAATCTCGGCCGAGTCCTGGCGCATGGGGTGCATCTTGAGACCGAAGCCACCGCGCATTCCGCCGAAGGTGAGCAGCGCGGCAACGACAAAGACCACCGTGTGCGTGGGATAATACACCTTGCCTGGCGGAAAATCGTCCTTGTCGCAGTTCTTCTTGATGGGATTGTAATACAGGAAGATGACAGCCGCCACCATCGCCAGGCCAAAGAGCCATACATACCAGTAGCCGGTAATACTGTGCAGGAATATCGTGCCCAGGTTGCTCTCGCCGCCAAACTCCGAGAAAATCAGGGCCGTAGTCCTTCGGCCTCCGAACTCGAAATAGGCGATATCGGCCACGTTGACCACCACGCCCAGGATGTTTACTATCCAGAAAATGATTTTCACCACACGCTGGTATTTGACCGTGTGGCGACACTTCAGCGGCAAGAACTGCATGAGGATGCACAGCGCGTTAAGGTAGCACAACGCGCTCACGTCGAAGCGCATGCCGCCCCACGACATGGTCATCATGTCGCCGAAGGTGACGTCCTGAAAACTGCCTTTGTTGGCATAATAGAACATCCACCGCGACAGCATATACACCGCCATCACGAGCAGGAAATTCACCGCCATGATGAAACCCGGCTGCTTCCTCAAGCGTTCAAACCAAACTCTCATTCTCTCCATGATGATTTTGCGCCGCAAAATTACTCATTTCCCCCCATCCCACCAAATATATTATTATTCGAGTTTCTATTGAACATTTTTGGAGAAAGTGTGTGTGTTTGTCGCAATTTATTCTTAATTTTGCGTCGCCGTTAACCAGGTATCATCAATCTGGAGCATTAAGTAAAAGATTTTATGACCGATAATAAGTTCAAATTGCTTGCCGGGCCATGCGTCATTGAGTCGCAGGACAATGTGCTTTTCCTGGCCGAAGGGCTGAGGGATATCGCCGCAAAATTTGACCTCGACTTCTATTTCAAGGACTCCTGGGACAAGGCCAACCGCACCAAGGCCACCAACTACCGGGGACCGGGCCTCGAAGAGGGGCTGCGCATCCTCGAGAAAGCCAAGAACGAGTTGGGCGTAAAAATCGTCACCGACATACACGAGCCCTCACAGGCAGCACCCGTGGCGCAAGTGGCCGACATCATTCAAATTCCAGCCTTCCTGTGCCGCCAGACCGACCTGCTTAAGGCGGCAGCCGAGACGGGCAAGACGGTCAACATCAAGAAAGCGCAGTTCTCGAGCCCCGAGGAGATGGGCAACGTGGTGAGCAAGATGGAATACTTCGGGTGCAAGGATTTCATGTTGTGCGAGCGCGGCAACTGCTTCGGCTACAATAACCTTGTGGTCGATATGGCCGGGCTCGTGAGACTGGCGAAACTCGGCTACCCCGTGATTTTCGACGCCACGCACAGCGTGCAAATCAGCGGCGGAGGCTTTAACTATGGCAATAGCGGCAAGAGCGAGTTTGTCCCCTACTTGGCCAAGGCCGCCGTGGCAACCGGCGTGCTTGCCGGCCTGTTCATGGAGGTCCACGACAACCCGTCGGCAGCCCTGTGCGACGGCAGCTGCATGCTTAACCTCAACCAGGTGGAGCACCTGCTTGGCCAAATAATGAAAATACGCGAAATCGTGAACGAATAACATCATGCTCATACTCAAGAGGATAGTGCATAACACCATTTGGGGCGGGCCCAAGATTAGCCGACTTGCGGGCGTCGATGGCGACCGCATAGGCCACCTCTACTCGCTCTACTGCCGCGAGGGCGTCTCGAACGAGATTCTCAACGGCGAGTGGCGCGGGCACTTCCTCAACGACGTGTTTCCACGCTTCAAGGACGAGTTCGGCATGTCACGCTACGAGTATTTCCCCTTGACGCTCGCCCTCACCGAGGCGCGAGAGAACCTGAGCATACAGGTGCACCCCAACGACCGCGCCGCCAATGCGCTTGAGCACCGCGCGCGAGGAAAACGCGAATCGTGGTTTTTCATCGACGCGCCCGACGAAGGCACCATCATTAACGGATGCACCTGCCGCGACCTTGAGCAAGAGCAGGCGATGATAGCCCGCGGAGAGTTCATGGCGATGGCCGACACGCTGGCCGTGAGCGAGGGCGACTACGTCTTTGTCGAGCCGGGCACCCTCCACGCTATCACCGCCGGTAGCCTCGTCTTCGAGATTGAGGAAGGCGCCGACTTCACTTACCGCTTCTACGACTACGGCCGCACCGACGCCGAGGGTCGCCCGCGCGAGCTCCACGTGGAAAAGGCCACAACCGCACTCGACATCCACCTCAAGTCGGTGGTAAAAAAGTATAACGGACAAGAAATTAAGGAAAAAACCTACAGTACTAAACTTATAAACGACACCGCAACGTATTGCAACGAAAGCCCTTCGCTCGAATGTTTCACCCTCGTGAAAGGGAACTTGGAATGTGAAGGCATCACTATCGCCCCGGGCACGACTATCCTGTTATGGCCCAGCGAACGACTGGACGCCCGAGAGGTGAAGCTGGCTTTCGTTTCTAAAATGCGGGATGACGACCTATGATATATTCACCTTCATTAATGTGTGCCAACTTTGACAACCTCAAAGATGTGGCGCTGAGCCTCGAGGCCGCCGGTGCATCGCGCCTGCACCTCGATGTAATGGACGGACAATATGTGCCTAACTTCGCCATGGGACTAGGCGACGTGAAGTCGGTGTGCCGCACCACCTCGCTCATGACCGAGCTCCACATGATGATTAAGGAGCCAGGACGCTATATCAAACTCTTTGCCGACGCCGGTGTCGATATCTTCTATTTCCATCCCGACTCGGCCAGCGACCCCATGGACGTGATTAAACGCATCCGTAAGGCCAAGAAAAGCCCCGGCATCGTCATCAACCCCGAAACATCAATCGAGAGCCTGCAAGAGTTCTATGAGCAAGTCGATAAGGTGCTCGTGATGGGCGTCAAGCCCGGCAATGCAGGCCACCTTTACCTGCCGCACGTCGATAAGAAACTTGAGAAGCTCATCGCGCTGCGCGGCAAGTACAATCTCGAAATCATCCTCGATGGGGCCTGCTCGGTAGAGCGCATGAAGCAATGGAGCAAGCACGGCGTCGATGGCTTCGTCCTCGGCACCTCGGCGCTCTTTGGCCATCAGGGAACCTTCAAGGACATCCTGGCCCGTATCAAACGTGAATGTGGGGAGTGACGCCATGAACGACGTGATTAAACTCTTTGTCATGGACGTGGACGGCACGCTCACCGACGGGAAAATCAATATGGGGCCCGAAGGCGAACTCTTCAAGTCGTTCAACATCAAGGACGGATATGCCATCAACGAAATGTTGCCGGCACACGGCATCATTCCCGCCATCATTACCGGACGCTCCTCGCGCATCGTCGAAAATCGCGCACGTGAGCTCCACGTCACCGAACTCCACCAGGGCAAGCACGACAAGCTCGACACCCTGCGCGAACTTATGGAGCGCCACCACTGCTCGCGCGACAACGTCGCTTATATAGGCGACGACATTCTCGACATCGTATGCATGAAAGAAAGCGGACTGGTGGGCTGTCCCGCCGACGCCTGCCGCGAGGTCAAAGAGCTCGCCCACTACGTGTGCACCCTGCGGGGCGGCGAAGGCGCCGTCCGCGAGTTCGCCGAGCACGTCATCGCCCACAACCTTGCCAGGAAGTAACCTATCGGCAAGAAAACATAAAAAAAACGTAAAAAAGTAGCATTTTTTGCCGTTATCGGCAAGAAATGGCGTTTTTTTCTGCGTTGAAAGCGGGGAAATGGAGCCAAGGGGAAAGATTGTGGACTAAAGGGGTAATATGTGCGCTTTTGTTTGTTTTTAAGGGGAAATAATATAAAATTTATCGTTTTGTTGACGATTTTATGGAAATTATTCGTAAATTTGCGCCACTTGTTGATTTTTTGAGGATTGAATTTTTTTATAATAACCAAATTTAAACGGTATGAAAAAACTATTACTATTATTCACCTTTGCTACCTTGGCGCTGATACCGCTTAAGGCAAGCGTGACCTTGCACTTCTCGTTTGACGGCTTAACGGCTGAAGACGAAGTCTACATCTACCCGTGGATTACGGTCGACGGGCAAGACATGCCTCTCCCCGACTACGCATGGCCCGTGGTACAATTGGGCACCTACATCAACGAAAACGGGACGTTGGTAAGCACCGAGGGGCTTTACGACTTTTATAAGGACGGTACCAACTACTCGTTCAACACCGTCAACTTCCTCCTGCACCGCGGCATTCCCGATGGTGCCACAGAGCCTATCGCCAAGAGCCAAGACTTCCGCGGCGCCATCAACGGTGACTGGTTTGTCTATGGTAGCGGCGGTTCGTTGTCCCGCAACACGCTGGAAATGCTACAAACCTACAATGAATTGTTCAAGAACGACAACGGCGTTTCCAACTACATGACCAACAAGAACTACGCTTACTTCGCCGTCCCCGGCACATGGGACATCAATAACGGTTGTGCAGCGTGGCCCTACTCTGCCGCCCATCCCGCAATGGCTGGCACATGGCCCGGTGATGTAATGACGTGGGCTGCCTATATGAATGAATTCACCATCTATCGCTGGGAACAAGGCGACAACGAGGAAGGCACGCCCGAGAAGATTATCTTCAACAACAACTTGGCACAGGGCGCATCGCAGTCGCCCGAATATGACTTTGTCAATGGCGGCATTTACCTCGGCGATTACGGCCTGCTCGCCACCGTTCCCGAAGCCGTGGAGATTAACGCCACCAACTTCCCCGACAACAACTTCCGCACCTACGTATCCGCCTTCGACCTTGACAACGACTCCAAACTGAATGCCTACGAGCGCTACCGCGTCATGGGCATCAACATCAACAAGAAGGACGTTGCCAGTGTCGTGGGCATCGGATTCTTCCCCGAAATCATTGAGGCCACATTGAGCAACAACCGCATTCAATCTCTTGACTTCAGTGGCAACCCCAAGCTGAGGACGCTTAACATGCAGAGCAACAATACCACCCCCAGCATTGACCTGAGCACGGCGCCCAACCTGCAGACCATTGACGTGGCCAACAACGACATGCTCAAAACGCTCACACTCACAGGCCTCACCAAGGTCAAGTCGCTGCGTTGTGGCAACACCTTGGTTTCATCACTCGATGTGACGGCAATGCCGCTACTCGAGAGCCTCAGCTGTTCGTGGTGCGACATTAACACGCTTGACTTGAGCAACTGCCCAAACATCACCACACTCTCTTGTGGCTCAAACTCCATGACTAGCCTCGACATCACCGGCTGCACCAAGCTGAGAAACATAGACTGCGAGTACGGTAGCCTCACCTCGCTCGATGTGAGCCAATGCACCGAACTAGAAGAACTGAATTGTGCCAGCAACCGCATCACCGCGCTCAACGTGGCAAACAGCCCCAAACTTCGCAACCTCGACTGCTCTTACAACTGCCTCAAAACACTCGACGTGTCGAACTGTCCGCAGCTCTACTCGCTCAAGTGCGAGGGCGGTGAGCTCTCGTCCGAATTAATGTCCTCGGATGTGGCACTTTATTTTGACAATGATGATATAGAACGCCTGCTCCCATACTTGGCCGAGCTCGCAGGCAATGAGATTGCCACGCTGGACCTGAGCAACTGCCCCGAGCTACAAACCCTCGAGTGCAGCGGTAACAAGCTCACCACACTCAACCTGAGCAACAACCGCAAGCTCAACAACCTTAAGGCCGACAACAACCAGCTAACGAACATCACGCTGAGCGACAGCACGGCACTTTACGAAATCAACCTCAGTGACAATATGCTGACGACTGTCGAAGGGCTGACACGCAACACCAATTTAAGCGAGTTGAACCTCTCGAACAACCCCATCGCCAACATCACCGCACTGGGCTCCAACCAGCTACCTAATCTGCGCGAGCTTAAACTCTCGGGCATCGACCTGAGCGGTCTCAACTCGCTGCTTGATGTCTCGCCTGACTCGATTCGCACACTGTCGATTGCTAACTGTAACCTCTCGAACGTCGATTTGAGCGTCATCAGGGGTGTGAAGGAATTGGAAATCTCAAGCAACCCGCTACAAAGCCTGAACCTGGCGAGCTTCAATATGCTCGAGAGGCTTAGCGCCTCTGGTTGCGGACTTACCGGACTTACCCTACCTACGGCCACCGACGAGCTCAACGTGCTCATCGCACGCGCCAACAATTTGGAAACTCTCGACTTGAGTGCATACACCAAGCTTGTTGGCATCAACGTGGGCAAGAACAAGCTCACTTCGCTCATTCTGCCCACCAGCTCGAGCGAAGAAATGGGAATGCTTGACTGCTCATTCAACCAACTTGAGAGCCTTGACGTGAGCGCTTACAGCAACATGTTAGTAATGAAGGCTAACAACAATAAAATCAAATCGTTCACTGCAGGAGATGGCATGATAGCTCCAAACCTAAGCAACAACATGCTCTCGGGCATCAACCTGTCCAATAGGGCCATCATGAGCATCCCAGCAATGCTGCACATGTTCGCATTTACCGATGACGGACTTGAAAGTACCCAACAACTCATCGACAGCTGGCAGTTCACCAATCCCAACTCGTCGCTTGAGTGGTTCGGCAACTTCTACAAGAGCATCACGCGCGGTGAATACATGGGCAATGCGCTGCCTCAAATCTTCTTCGCTCTCTACCTGATGATGCCGCTGCAAGCGGGTATCGACGACCTCTCTGTGAGCATTTCCGGTAACTGCCGCGACATGCAGGCACAGTCGTTCTACGACCGTCAAACCCAAAAGGCTGTTTATTACATCAAGCTCGCCGATGCCGAAGAGGAACAACCATCTGGAGCACCTCGACGCGTCAACCTTAACAGCGATGACATGTTCGGCCCAGGTTTTAACCCCGATGCTGTAAGCAACATCAGCGGCGGCACCGTGGAAACCCACGACGACGGTGTCTATCTCGTGCTTAATGCCACCAGCACCGACACCGAAGCCGGCAAGGCCTCGGGCACCATCACCTACGATTACAACACCGGCGCCATGGCTCCTGCAACGCTCATCCAAGCTCTCGCCGAAGACGAAGACCTGACTCCCGAGCAGACAGCTACCGCAGCCGAGTATTTCCCCGACATGAGTAAAGCGCAGTTCTCGTTCAACTGGGAAGCTCCTATCCCAACCGAGGTGCACACCGGAATCCTCAATCCCGAGAAGGCCGCCGTACAGCTTGTCGAGACGCGCTACATCAGCACGCAGGGCATTACGAGCAGCGAACCCTTCCAAGGCGTGAACATCATCGTAAAAATCTACGACGACGGCCACAAGACCATCGAAAAAGTGCGTTTCTAACCCCACGCACTCTACTCTCCACCCACAGCGAGGGCGAGCCACATGGCCCGCCCTCGTCTTTTCTTATTTTGCCGCAGCACGCTGCTGCTGAGGTAAGGCTTACTCGCCCAGGGTGAAAGAGCCGAGGGGCTTGAGCGGCTCTTTGGGGATGGAGGTCCAGCGCTCGCGGGGTTTTACGCGTTTGTTGAAGGAGTCGGTGATGTGCTGTTTCTTGTGAGTGAGGTAGTTGTAGCTTTCGCGCTCCACCTCGCCAGTATTGCGTATCCGGTGTTCCTCGTCGCGGCCGATGAGGTAGAAATCCCCATCCTGTAAACGGAACGTGTAGTTATAGGTGGGTGCGTCCCAACCTCCCATGGTGGCAAAATATTCCAGCGAAATAATCAACGTGCGGCGCGGGGTGATTTTGAGCGAAGGCGTGATGCTCAATACCTCGTCGGGACGAGCCGGCACCACGTCATTGTAGCCGCGCCACAACGTGTAACCGCCTTTCTTATCACCGAAGTAGATGGCGAGCAGCGGTTGGTTGAAGTTATACACATAGCCATCGTCACGCACGAGTAAATGCGCTGTGTCATCGGGCACGGCGATGACTGCAAGATCGGCGATGCCGTCACCATTCAGGTCGCCCGAGTCCTCCACGTGCTCCCAGGCACGCATCTTCACCAGGTCGTAACTCTCTTGTGCCCTCACTCCAGAAGCAGTGAGGCTCACTATAAACACAATCAAATAAATACGTTTCATTTGCCTCGGCTTTTTAACTGGATGCGTCATGCAAAAAGTCCCAATTTGGCAGGAATGACCACTGCTTGCACAAACTCGTACAGTTGGCGTTTTTCATCGTCATAGAAGCAACCCAAGCTAATGCTTTTCTTCTTATTCTTTCCGTTCTTCACATATCGGATTTCCAACTCATTTCCAAGCGGGTCGCCACCAAATCCATTGACTTTCACGGTTACGAACGTAAATTTCGTCAAATCGGAAAGAGGAACGTCAATTACCGACTTATCGTTCTTGTCAAGCGTGAAGCGACCGTTATTCACTCCAAACGTATATGTTTTGGGAGCTATGATTATCGGCAAGCTAAACAAGATCACAATCAGAGACACAGCAAAACATATCGTCGCGAAAAGAATCGGTCCACACAACGCACATGCAAAAAATGCAAGTATTCCTTTCCACACACTATGAGTGTCGGTTCCTAAGTTAATACCCACAAAAATTCCCACTAATGCACCCAACAGGAGCATAACAATAAATATATTTTTCAAAGTCCTTTTATAAGCGGCACTTTTGTATGAGGCATACCACTTTTGTTTGAGGATTAGCGTCTTCATCTTTGTTTTATTGTTTTTTTGGATTGTTCTAACGTAAGGTAGTTGCAGTGCATCATCGAGCCGTCGTCGTCGCGCAGGTGAAAGGCACCGCCGGCACAGTAGTCCCACATTTGGCACTTGGCGCACTCATCCTTCTTCATCCAGCGGCGGTCGCGCATGGGTTCGAAGCGGTTGTTCCACACATCGAGGAAACTGTCTTCATAGATGTTTCCCTGCTTGTAGTTGGCACGGATGCTCATGCACCCCGAAATATCGCCGTTGGCGAGGATGGAGGCTGTCATGGTGCCGGCGTCACAGCGGAAAGGATGGTTGCGCGCCCGCATCTCGTAGTCGCCGAGGAAACCCTCGCAGCTGTACGACAGGTTGATTTTGCCCTGCTTGCGCGTCTCAACGATAAAGTCCATTACCTGGCGGAACTCGTCAGGCGTGAGGAACAACTGCGGGTCGAGCTTGGCGCGCCCTTGCGGGAAGATGGTGAATATGCGCCAACGTGTCACACCGGCTTCCTCTAGGTACTGCCGCAGCTGGGGCAGCGTGGTCAAGTTGCGCTGGTTCACGCAGGTAATGACGTCCCACATGAGGTTGCGCGTGCGAGTGAGCAGACGGATGGCTGCCATAGCCCCCGCGAACGAGTTTCCGCGCAGCCAATTGTGTTCACTCTCGAGGCCATCGAGGCTCACAGCCAGTGTGCCCAGTCCGGCGTCAATCATGCGCCGCAGCGTGGGTTCATCGAGGAGTACACCATTGGTGACGAAGCCCCACAGGAAGCCTCGCCGCGTGATTTCGCGCCCGCACTCCTCGAGGTCGGGGCGCACGAGAGGCTCGCCACCCACGGTGTTCACCAACACGTCGCGCGGACGCATGGCCGTGGCTATCTCGTCGAGAACGGCGGTGAAATGCTCGAGCGGCATGTCGGGCACCGAAGAAATTTTCTTGCAGTCGCTGCCACAGTGGCGGCACGCGAGGTTGCAGCGCAACGTGCACTCCCAGAAGAGTTGCCGTAGCGGGTGTCGTTTCTCGAGCAAACGGCGATCGCGCCGCGTCTTCTCGAGTTCAATGAGTTGTCGTGTGTCCATCGGCTATCACTTCTCGAGGACCGCACGCACTGTGTCGTTGTCGATAATCACCTCGGGTGGCGGACCGTACACATCGGGCAACGGGTCGATGTTGCGCGGATCGTTGTACAGGCCGGGAGGCGGGCCATAAACCAGCGGCTGCGGCTCGTTGGGATTGTTGTAAGGCCTATTGGGCCGCATGGGGTCTTTCGCCGCCTTCTTCGAGCTGTGGCATGCCGTCAGTCCCCACAGGGCTCCCGTCATCACGAGGGCGCGCGCTATCATCTTCTTTACCGAGAATACTCGTCGTTTCATCGCTATCGTTGTTTAGGAGAGTTCTATAAACACCATTAAGGTTCTTCTTCAATCACTATCGAGGCGGTATCGGGCTCGTCGATGATGACGGGCGGACCATAGACATCTTCCTCGGGCGGAGGACCATAGACTGCCTCGTACCGACCGATATCGTCGCTTACCTCTTCCTGGTCGCTGGCCGACGACGAATCATCATCGGAGCTCGGTGCCGGCTTTGGGTGGCAGGCCACAAGGCCCAGCGCGGCGCCCATCGCCACACAGGCCCGTACTGTCCACTTCCTTACTGTAAAAAATTGTCGTTTCATCGCTTTGATCTATTATTTCTTCACATTCACAACAGTATCGCTGGCGACTGGGTCCACGACCACGGGATGGCCCTCGCTGTCAATCATCACCTTGCGCTGGATATAATCGGGCGGCGGACCGTAAACCGCCTCGGCCGGATTGGGGCGCTGCACCGTGCGGCACGACGCGATGCCCAGCACGGCACCCGCCATCAGCAGGGTGCGTGCCGCCCATTTTTTGAATAAAAATATCTTTCGTTTCATTGCTTCGTCATTATTTTTCAACTTCATTTGTCAACGTGTCGGCCTCCTCGATAATCACGACGGATGAGGAACCGCCCTCATCGTTTTTCTCCACATCGCTCTCCTCGGGCGGCGGACCATAGACAACGGGCTCAGGTTCGGAGTGGCAAGCCACAATGCCCAGCATGCCTCCCGCCAACAGCAGTACGCGCACCGCCCATTTCCTTATTGAGAAAAATGATTTCTTCATAGCTTTATCCGTCACTTGTTTTTGAATGTCACAAAAATAGCGAATATTTTTGAAAAGAGTTATATTTCGGCATTATTTTCGCCCGAAAAGTGCAAAAAAAGCATAATAGCGGTCACAGTTAAGGAAAAACATCGTAAATTTGTGCAATGAACCGACCGCGACTATGAAGCATATTGTTTCTTTCATCCTGCTCTTCGGCTGCCTCGCCAGCTGCTCGACCTATCGGATGCCGCCCTTTGCGACATCGGACGCCTGGCGGCTCGATGGCAACACGGTGAGCAATGGCGACATGGCGGTGGACTTCGGGAACGGCAGCGCGTTTCCCATTGTTAACGCGGGCGACGGCGACGAGCTTCACTTCATCACCGGCCAGCGGCAGTTCAACAGCTACGATGCGGCCTGCGCCCGCTATCTCACCGACGTGCTGCGCTCCATTCCGCTCACCATCGACAGCGTCGAGGTGATGCTCGCCGACGAGTTCATGATTCTCTCGACCCCCCCCCTCAACCAGTGGAAGCCCGACTATGTGCGCTACGCCGACGGTGCCGTACTCGTCACTCAAGCCAACGAGGTAAAAAGCGACGTCCAGCCCCACGACGAACTGTGGCGCAACCTGCTGGTCGATACCAAACGGCACCGCATCGTCGCCATAGACCGCCTAGTCAAGAACGGCCATCACTACGCCATCGTCTATATCCTCCAGAGCGAGCACAAGAGCTCACCCCACACCAGGTGTTTCAGCTACGATATCACAGACAACCACAACATCCAGGCCGTAGGCACCAACCTCGCCTCGCTTCTCAACATCAGCGTCAACGCCCTGACGTTTATAAATCATTAATCATTAAAATGAACAAAAATAATGAAAATATTAAATAAATTTAGGGGGTGCAAAATTCTTTGCGTCCTGCTCATGTTGCTACTTTGCAACACATCTTCGTGCGATTTCAATTTCGACAAAGATGTGAAAGGCATAAAAGTACCCGAGATGCTTTGGTATATTGCTGATGAACATGGCATCGACTATTGCGAATTGCTGGAAAAAGCTTTTGAAGGCGATGAATGTGCCTTGTGGCTTTTTGTATTCATAGACGAAGCACACCTATATGGTGGAGGAGAGTACACTTTCCAGCATAAGGCTGTTGTCGTGCAATTCATACGAATAAAAGGAGAGAGATTTTTCATCAATAAGATGAAGGGATATTGCAACAAAAAACATTTATTGAACCTTTTAAATTGGGGTATCGACTATGAGCGCAACGGTATGATGCAAGGAGATGCGGAAAACAACACCAAAAATGAGTTCCCTCTTATATACGAATGGCTCACGAGCGACGAAACGCCAGACGACACTTGATTTTTGCGGATTTTTTGGATAACTTTGCGGCTATATAATATGATAATTATGAGAAAAACTATGGAACAAGCAAAAAGAAGTAGCCATTTAGTGCTGCGGCCTTTATTTAAGGCTTTACTCGTTGGGTTGTTCCTTGGAGGATGGTGTGCGTTTGCCCATGCCCAAAGCGCGGAGATTGTGCGTTATAGCCTCAAAGTCCCGTTTGTTGAAGAATTCTATTTTGATGAGGATTCCACAACGACGAAATCGCGTGACCATTTAGACTTCTTGATTGAATATGACAGAGACAATGGTGCTATGCTTCGAGTCACCAAGATGATTCACCCTTACGCACCTGACGAGGATGTCATGAGCGACGAATATGCTATTGTTGACACGCTTATAGCTATCGTGCCTTTGACTTACGTGGATGTTGAGGCACTTAACGAAAGAATAACACAAGTGTTTCCTGGCAAGAAACACAAGATGTATGCCATCAATCGCGAGCGGAATTATTTCATTTCTCAGTGTGATAATCTGTTTTTCCGTATTGAAATATGGAATAGGTACAACAAAAAAATGGTCTTTTCCACCTATTATTTTAATGCCGATACTGAGTTGCAAGACCTAGAAGAAAGAGATATTGCATTCTCGCAGGAATTTGTTGACCTCATGGACTGCCTCTACACGATTTGCTCCCGCAGCATCGAAGGAAAATATCCCCACGCCATTCTGAGAAACGCTAAAGAATGGTCAGAACAGCGACACAGGGCATTCTACGAATCAAAGCCATATAAAGAATGGAAAGCGAAGCAGAATCCATAATCCGCAACGACACCCTCGAGCGCGTCACGACCGACTACGGCTACTTTGACGGGGCGGGGACGTACCACGCCTACGTCAAGGACCACCAGGGCAACGTGCGGGCCGTCGTCGCCGGCGGCGAGACTGTCGAGCGCGACGACTACTACCCCTACGGAATGC
>JAGCUP010000035.1 GCA_017962765.1 Muribaculaceae bacterium
CGTGTCGGGCGTGAGCCGCGACAGGTCGGCAAGGCGCACGCTGTCGCCGTGCGACACGCTCCGCGCCGTGTCGTTGCAAAGCGTGAGTCGCTGTGCCGGCGACACGAGGCTCACTCCGGGAAGCGATGCGATATCCTCGAGGCGGCTGGCGGGAAGCGTGACGGACACCGTGTTGCCCATGCGTGCAGTGATGTGTGCACCGTGGCTGCGCAGCAAAGCCGCATCGTTGCCGTTATCGAGGGTTATAAAAGCGCTTATTGCGGCGTTGGTCTCGCCCTCTTGTGCGGCTATGACGCGTCCCCTTGCCGTGAGCCGTGGCGCATGCCCCCAAGCTCCTATCGTTGCTGTTGCCGCCACGACAGTTGCGAGCAAACCTATCCATTTTCGTGTCATAATTGAGTTGCCGTTTGAATTAATCCCTCAAAATTACAACTTTTTTGTCAAAAATGCCTCGATGACTCTGAAAAAAATGCAAGCACACCATGCCGAAGGCCGAACGCGAGCATGATAATTGTGTGCATGATAATTGTGCCGACGTAGAATGACATCCCCTTGCTTGCGTCAGCGCCTCTTTTTTCGACACTAAGGCACGATATACTATATCCGATGGCATATAAAATGTTAAAAATATAATATTTTTATATTCGAAGTGATGTAAAATAGAAATAATGTTGTAATTTTGCATCCGAAATGATGTAATTATGGAAAGAACAAAACTAGCTGCAGTTGTTAAAGCACTGCGAAAAGAATATGGTTTGACGCAAGAAGACCTTGCAATGAAGTCGGGGGTGGGCTTAAATTTCGTCCGCAACCTGGAACAAGGTAAGCCCACATTGCGGATGGACAAGGTGAACCAACTCCTTGACCTGTTCAACTACGAACTAATGCCCACCAAGAAATCATGAAACAAGCCAAAGTATATCGCAAAGGCATTCTTGCAGGTACGTTGATCGAAGACGGTGGCGAATACCGTTTTTCCTATGATAGTGCCTATCTCAAGCAGGAGAATGCCACGCCCATAAGCCTTACGCTCCCTTTGCGGCAAGAGGCCTATGTGAGTCCCACGCTCTTCCCGTTTTTTGACGGACTGATTCCCGAAGGCTGGCTGCTCGATGTGGCTCTTCGAAATACCGACATTAGTGTACTTGACCGCATGTCGCTATTGCTGCTTTGCTGCAAAGATTGCATAGGAGCTGTCAGCGTGTTGCCCATAAATGATGGAGAAAGTGAGTGATGTGTAAATGTCTTTATTGCTATCAAGAGTTGGAAGAGGGTCAACGAGATTTTCATCCACGATGTGTAAGGAAATTCTTTGGGACGCATAATGTGCCACTGTTAGAATTCCGACATGAGGATCTTGACCGATTGGCTGAGCAGATTATTAGGGCGCAGACATCATTGACCGGTGTGCAACCCAAACTCTCGTTAAACCTCAACAAACATGGTGGGGATAGCCGACTCACCATCGTGGGACTGTGGGGTGACTATATCTTTAAACCTCAGACCGATGACTACCCTCAGTTGCCTGAGAACGAGGACTTGACCATGCATCTCGCTCAAGCCGCAAAGATTGATGTGGTGCCACACAGCCTAATTCGACTGGCCGATGGACGTATGGGCTATATCACCAAGCGAATTGACCGCACTGTCGAGGGCGTGAAAATCGACATGGAGGACATGTGCCAGCTGACACTTCACCCCACCGAATATAAATATAAAGGTTCTTATGAACAGATAGCGAAGGTCATTATGAGGCATTGCGACACGCCGAGGCTTGACCTTACAAACTTCATGCAGTTGCTGCTATTTTGCTTTGTCACAGGCAATAACGATATGCACCTGAAAAACTTCTCGCTTTATCGTCCAAACCACACTTACCGGCTCACTCCCGCTTACGACCTCATCAATGTGGCTATGGCCAATCCTAAAGACGAGGAGGAGATGGCCCTCTCGCTTTCAGGACGCAAGTCAAAACTGCGTCTCGATGATTTTCTCAAAGCTGCTAAGACTATGGGACTGGAAGAAAAAGTGGTGCTGCGTCTTGTGGAAAATATGCACAAAGTGCTTCCCAAATGGCAGGAACTGATTCGGAAATCTTTTCTTGATGACGAAATGAAAGAGGCGTATGAAGCCCTAATCACGTCCCGTCTCTCCCGATTGAAAAATTGATCCAGTCAGGTCATATTCTAATGACCGATTCGGCCTAAATGACGCGGCCCGGCTGCAAGATGCAGTCGGGCCGCGAGATGTTGAACGGGTGAGGTGTATCAGAAGAGCGCAGTTGCGCGGGGATTGATGCACACGCCCAGGATTTTGTCGGGGATGGTTTCCACCTTGTTAACCTTTTGGGTGGCAGGGTCGTAGTAGTAGAGGCCCGTGGTGTAGGTCTTCTCGGTGGAGGCAGCGCGGAAGCCGAAATAGACGAAGCCGGTTAGCTGGTCGACAGCCATCTGCGTGGTGAAGACACCCTCATCGGCCGTGGAGTTGATGGGGTCGGCCTCCATGGCGATGAACGAAACATACTTGTCGTAGTCGAGACCGTCGCTATTGCCAGGCAGCGCGTAGTGGCAGAAGCCGGCACCCGGCGTCACGCCCTTGGTCATCCACACATAGAAGTTGCCGAGGGTCTCGTCGAGGGTGAAGGCGCGCGGTTGCGTGCCCGGAAGGACGATGGGGAAGGGGATGGGGCCCGTCTTGGACGACGTGGCAGGGCCTATGTCGCTGGGACGGAAGCGGTAGATACCGTTACCCGAATAGTTCTTACCCCACCAGAACACGCCCTGCTTGTCGAGGTAGAGGCCGGTGTGGATGGCACCGTAGGCGATGCCGTTGCCGTAGTAGTTGAGCATGTTGTTGACCACGAAGTAGCCCGCGGTGCTCGAATAAACGGTCTGCTCGCGCTCGCCGCGCGTGGTGAGCGGTATGCGTCGCACACCTGTGTTACGGTCGGTGTAGTAGAGATAGACTCCGTCGGTGCAACCCTGGAACGGGTCGTTGAAGGCATGGCCGCCCACGTTGGTAATCATGATGTCGCTCATCGAGCCGTCGGCGCTCATGACGGTGATTTTACCATCACCCAGCACGCCGTTCTCGTCGTTGACGTAGTAGTACTGCTTGCCGCAGTCGAGGATATAGACAAGGTCTTCCTCGTTCACGCCGCCATCGTCGCTGGTCGACTTGACGGTGGCGAAGACGAGTGTCGTGGGCATATTGCCCGAGCTCACGCCCATGTCGAAGGGCATGTTCTTGGTGCCTGCGGGGAGCTTGCTCATGTCGACGAGTTTGTAGGCCTTGATGTTGCCGCCCAGCACCGCATAGTAGAGGGTGGGAGCCGGCACGCTGGTGCCCACTTGCACGTTGACATATCCGTCCTCGAGGCGGCGGTTCTCGCCGTTGATGTCAAACCAGGTCCTGACCTCGATGCGTTGCGAGCCGATGTTCTTAAAGCGTAGCTCGCCCGGGTTGTCGATGGTGCCGTCGCTGTGGCTGTAGCCGGTGTACTCGGTAATCTCGGTACCATCGTTGAGCGTGGTGCCCTCGGGGAAAATCCACATGAACTTGCTCTCGAGGTTCTCGGGGTTGGGCAGCGAGAGGTCGAGCTTGACGGTGACATCGTTGATGAC
>JAGCUP010000002.1 GCA_017962765.1 Muribaculaceae bacterium
CTTGTACGGCTGCGGCAAAGGTCTTGGTGAGCATAGTGAGCTATGAGCTTTGAGTTGTGAGCTATGAGCTTTGAGCTTTGAGCTATGAGCTTCGAGTTGTTGCTTCGAGCTATTTTACCATGCGAACATGGGATAGTCCTTCATCATGGCGTTCACCTTCTCGCGAACCATGGTGATGACGCGCTCGTCCTCGGGAGCTTGCAGCACGGTATCGATCATTTCGACGATTTCGCCCATCATCTCCTCCTTGGCGCCGCGCGTGGTGATGGCGGGCGTGCCCAGGCGGATGCCCGAGGTCTGGAAGGCAGAGCGGTCGTCGAAGGGCACCATGTTCTTGTTCACCGTGATGTCGGCTGCCACCAGGGCGTTCTCAGCCACCTTGCCGGTGAGCTCGGGATACTTGCCGCGCAGGTCGAGCAGGATGCAGTGGTTGTCGGTGCCGCCGCTGGCCAGCTTATAGCCCTTGTCGAGCAGGGCCTGTGCCATGGCGCGCGCGTTGCGGCGCACTTGCTCTTGATACTCTTTGAAGCTGGGTTGCAGTGCCTCGCCGAAGGCCACTGCCTTGCCGGCAATAACGTGCTCGAGGGGACCGCCCTGCACGCCCGGGAACACTGCCGAGTCGAGCAGCGACGACATCTTGCGGATGACGCCTTTCTTAGTGGCCTTGCCCCACGGGTTGTCGAAGTCCTTGCCCATCAGGATGATGCCACCGCGCGGGCCGCGCAGCGTCTTGTGGGTGGTGGAGGTGACGATGTGGGCATGCTTGAGCGGGTTGTTGAGCAGTCCGGCGGCGATGAGTCCGGCGGGGTGGGCCATGTCAATCATGAGGATGGCGCCCACCTTGTCGGCGATGGCGCGCATGCGCTCGTAGTCCCATTCGCGGCTATAGGCGCTGGCACCGCCCACGATGAGCTTGGGCCGCTCGCGCAGAGCCACTTCTTCCATCATGTCGTAATCGACGAGGTTGGTGTCGGGTGTCACGTTGTATTCGCACTGCTGGAACACGAGGCCCGAGAAGTTGACGGGGCTGCCGTGCGACAGGTGGCCGCCGTGGGCCAGGTTGAGGCCCATGAATTTGTCGCCGGGTTTCATCACGGCCATGAACACGGCCATGTTGGCCTGCGCGCCGCTGTGGGGCTGCACGTTGGCATACTCGGCGCCGAAGAGTTGTTTCAGTCGCTCGATGGCGAGCGTCTCCACCTCATCGACCACCTGGCAACCGCCGTAGTAACGGTGGCCGGGATAGCCTTCGGCATATTTGTTGGTCAGGCAGCTGCCCATGGCGCGCATTACCTGTTCACTCACGAAGTTCTCGCTGGCAATCAGTTCGATGCCGCGTTTCTGGCGTTGATGTTCACGCTCGATAAGTCCAAAAAGGGTTTCGTCTTGAATCATGTTTTTGGTTAAGTTAATGATAGGTTGATTTACAATAAATGCAAAGATACTGCTTTTTCCCCAATCCCCGCTCTTTTTCCCGAAAAAACTTTTTTGAAACTTTAAATGCGAATTTCGCAAATTAGGCGAATTGGGCGAATTATTTAATAATTTAAGCCTTAATGATCAGAAAAATAAAAAATAAAATTCGCGAGATTTGCAAAATTTGTGTAATTCGCATTAAAAATATCGTTTGCGGATTTATATGAGAATTTGTGTGCGTTAAAAAAATACAATGGGGTTGGTGGAATGGAAAATTGATTTATCTTTGCGGCGTGATTGAGAGAAACGATTAGTGAATTAACGAGAGCAAGAGAGATGTCGAAGGATGTGACTTTGTGGAACAAGGTGGTGAGCGCGGCGTTGCGCTTGCCAGGTGTGGCGGTGGACCGCGACAAGTACCTGCGTGACGAGTTGGGGAAGTATTTTCCTGATGAGGTGGTGGAATACGTGATAGAGCGTGGCACGCCTGGGGTGATTCCCGTGCCGTTCCTCGACAAACTGGCCACCCAGTGCATTAAGTCACACACGAAGAAGGCCACGTTGTTATCGACCGCGATGGGTATTCCGGGCGGCATGGCCGCGATAGGTACGGTGCCCGGCGACCTCGCCCAGTTCTATTTCCACGTGTTGGTGATGTCGCAGAAGCTCGCCTATCTCTATGGCTATCCCAACCTGCTCAACGAGGAAGGCCACTTGAGCAAGGAAGCCGTGCATGTGCTCACCATCTTCGTGGGGGTGATGACGGGCGTGGGTGTGGCTGCGAAAGCCTTGCAGGAGTTGGGCGAGATACTTCAAAAACAAATCCTCAAGAAGTTGCCGGAATATGCGCTCAACAGCGGCGTGCTCTATCCTGTAGTGCGCAAGATAGCCGCGATGATAGGGGCCTCAATCACGAAAGGGTCCGTCTCGAAAGGTATTACGAAAGCCATTCCGCTGGTGAGCGGCGTGATTTCGGGCGCGCTCACTTACCGCACCTTCAAGCCTCAGGCACAGCGGTTGAGTCGTCACCTTCGCAACAACATGCTGTTGCCGCCGCACGTGTCAACGCCTCCTACACCTCCGCCCCCTCCTGCGTCATCTGGCGGCACGCCACCCCCGCCTCCTCCCGTCGATGTGGACTGCGAAGTGGTGTAATGCATAAGACATAAGAACATAAGATTTCACAAGAACATAAGGTCATGATTTTTTTGTTCTCATGAAATCTTATGTTCTTGTGTCTTGTCTGTGAGGTCTGCGTGATGTGGCTTCAGCGCATCGTGATGCGGATGGCGGCGCCACCGCTGCGGGCCAGACGCAGGGTGAGCGTGGAATCGGCGGTCACATCGACTTGTCGTATTGCCATCGACATGGGGTTCGTTTTATAGTCGGCGTCATGACCGTCCTCGTAAATCATCGCCACATACTGCTTGCCAGGCGCGAGGAACGTGAGGGGTACTTCGAGGGTGCGGGCCGTCTCGTCGGTGAGACTGCCGATGAACCAACTGCCGCTACCATCGCGTGCCTCGCGCGCTACGGTGATATATTTTCCCACTTCGCCGTTGGGCACGAGGGTCTTGCGCCACGTGGTGGGGCATGATTCGATGAACGAGAGCGCGGGGTGATTCTCGTAGTTCTCGATGGCGTCGGCGGCCATCTGCAAAGGGCTGTAAAGCACCACGAACTCGGCCAGCTGCTTGGCGATGGTGCTCTGCGGACGCGTGCCGGGCACCACCTCGTCGCCATAGAAGAAGATAGCCGGAGTAAAGTCCATGGGACCGGCCAGGCCGCGCGTGAAAGGCAGTGTGGCGGTGTGGCTCGGCGGATTGCCTCCATCACGACTCCAAGCGTTATATTCCTGTCCGCGCACGCCTTCCTGTGTCATCAGGTTGGGCAAGGTGCGTTGCAAGCCTGTGGGCATCATGGGCTCGTGGTTGTCAATCATGATGTGGTGACGCGCGGCACACTCGAGCACACGACGGTAGTGGCGGGCGCCGAACTGCGAGTGTTGCAGCTCCTCGCCATTGAGCATCGCGCCCACATAACCGGTTTTCACCACCTTGATGCCCAAACGCTCGTAAAGTGCGAATGCGTCTTCCATCTGCTCCTCGAGCAGGCGGCTACGTCCCCACGTCTCGGTGTGGCCCACGATATAGACGCCTTTCTCGCGGGCGTAACGGGCAATTTCTTCGATGTCGTAGTCGGGATAGGGCTTGGTGAAGCTGATTTGTTCGCCCTCTCCCCAGCCGTAGTTCCATCCCTCGGCGAGTACGCCTCCGAAGCCGTGTCGTGCGGCGAAGTCGATATATCGCTTCATGTTCTCGGTGGTGGCACCGTGGGTGGAGCTTTGCTCCCAAGTGTTCTTTTTCTTGTGGATGCTCCACCAGATGCCAATATATCGTCCGGGTTCAATCCACGAGGTGTCGTCCCACGTGCAGGGTTCGTTGAGGTTGAGCATCAGGCGCGAAGTCACGAGGTCGCCGGCCGTACGTCCCACAATCACGGTGCGCCACGGCGAACGAAGGCCGGCTCCCGCTTTCACCTTGGTGCCGTCCTGCCAGGGCGTGAGTGCGGCGAGCAGCGTAACCGCTCCATTCTTAGCTTTGCGCGGCGTGAGGTTGAGGTCGGCATAATCGACGAGCGCCGCTTGGTGTATAGCCAGGTGCAGGTCGGGTGCGGCCTCGATGGTGAGCGGCGTGTGCACGGTGTCTTTCGCACTGACCAGGTCGCGCGTGTAGAGGTTTTCGTAATAAACGGTGCGGTTGGTGGGGATAGACCATGCCGGCACGTCTTGGGGCAGTGTGAACTCGGTGAGCTCATCGGTCACCGTGATGGCAGGCAAGGCGCGTTGCGTGGGGATGTCGTAGCGGAAGCCCAGTCCGTCGTCGAAGAGGCGGAAAGTGACCATCATCGTAGCGCGCGGTGTGCCGCCTTTCATTGTCACCACTAACTCGTTGTAGTGGTTACGAATGACTTCGTCCTCGCCCCACACCGTGGTCCATGTGTCGTCATGGCTGTCGCGGTGCGAGTTGATGATTTTCATGCCGGTCGAGAGGTCGCCGGTCGAGAGGGAGAAGCCCAGAAAACTCTTGTCGAGCACGGGTTGCCCGTCGCGGCTCAGCGTGTAGTAAGCCCTTCCGTTATCCACGTCGGTGGTGAGCACCAGGTGTCCGTCGGGCGAGGTGAGTGTGAGCGGCGCGGCATTCAGGTTGAGGCACAAGGCCAGCACGCCGCAAAGCGCTGTGGCGCGAAATAAAAGAGTAAGACGTTTCATAGTTTGATTGGTATTAATGTATTGATAGTAAGCGAATAAAAAGGTTTTATTATGGCTGTTTAGGCGGACTTTGCTCTGGTGTGCGCAGACGCTTGATGAGGGCGAGCTGGTCGAGAGCGTGGTTGCCCAGAGTGGGGTGGTCAAGGAACAGTTTGTATTCTTTCTCGGCGTTGTCGAGCTCGTGGAAAGTGACGCAGGCGTCGGCGCGTCGAATGCGCAGGAAGTCAACGAAGTCCTTGATGTGTTGCGGCAGGGCGTCCTCGTCCTCCTCGTTTTCAATGCTGTGCTCATCTTTGATTGAGCCGTAAATGCCATCAATGACCGCAAAAGCACGGATGTCCCCGCAGTTGACTAAGGTGTTTACATATTCGACGCAATGCGCGATTTTTGAAGAGCCGCGTAGGTGGTCGAGGTGGAAGAAAGCTCGGTCGTATTGTTTCAGGGCGTTGTAGCAACAACCGATGAGGTAGCACACCTCCAAGAAAGCTTCCTGCTTGTCGTTGTTAAGCGTGAAGAAGTCGGGCGACAGTGCATTGTAAATCGACAGGAAGCACTCGAGGGCCTCGAGATAGCGCTCTTGTGACAGGTAACGATGCCCCCAGTATAGGCACATGCCCGCGTCGGGGTCATCGAAGTGGGCGAGCAGGATTTCCTCATCGCTCATCGTGGGATTCTTCTCTTTGGCCTTGCTCTTGGCCTCTTTCCACATGTAGTCGAACTCGGCCAACTTCTTCTTGGGGTCGACGAGGTCGTGGGCCAGCGTGAAGGTGACGGGGCGCGGCGTGGCCTCGCCGCCGTTGCGCGTGTCGGGTTGTGGGGCTGGCGCGACAGTGGCCTTATAGTAGATGGTATCGCCGTCGCTGCCGCAGTAGGTCAATATAATAGCCCCCACGTTTTCCAAGTTGTGTTGTGTCACAGCGGGACTGTTCTCTTCGTCTTCGTCAAGCGGCTTGGTCACAACTTTGTGGAGCACGATGGTGGCGTTCTTGCGGCCCACCACGCCGTCCTTGACTTGCAGCGAGTCGATGAGCGGGTGGCGGTCCACGTAGTCGATGAGTTTGTAGCCTTTCGACTTGTAGTGACCCATCTCGGCGCAGAATTCAATGCCCACTCTCGGCATTTCGGCCGGGGCAAAGCCGGCGGCGTCCAGTAAGGACCCCACGGTGAGCGGTGTCACAGCGTTGCCGCGTGGCATGGGCTGCTGTGCAAGGGCCAGCGCGCGTTCTCCAGCGAGTGCGCTCTCTCGGCGCTGCTGCAGGAAGTTGCTCTCCAAGTCAAATACCTCGCTGTTCTCGTAGGCCTTGAGTTGCTGCTCGTACTCGTCGATGAAGTCGCGGCGAGCCGAGAAGAAGAGCTCGAGGCGCTGCGGCAGCGTTTGGTCGACAGTGGAGCACAACATGGCGAGGTGCACGTGCAAGGACTCGACTTCCTCGTCGTTGCGGTAGTAGTATTTGAGGAAGATTGATGCGGCGTTAAAGCGGTTGCACAGGCTGCGCAGCAGGTTGAGATTGGCAACGGGCACGTCGAGAATGTTGAGGAAGAGCAGCTCGTAGGTGTAATTATCGTAGAAGACGGCCACGAAGTGCCCGCCCTGGTAATCGAAGACATATCGGCGCGCGCCGTTATCTTTCATGTCTTCGCTGGTGGCGCGGCAGTTATATTGTTTGAGAAACTTCTTGAAAAGTGTCTCAAGAGGGAATTTGCTTCGTTTGAGTGAAAGGATGTCAGCCATGATGTGATGTGTGATGGTTAATTGGCAAAATCGACCGAGACGCCTAACGAGAAACGACCGGGATTAAGTGGATAGTGGGGTAGGGAGAAATAGTTGTTGCGGCCCACGATGCCCTTGTTGGCGTGGGTATATTGCACGAAGAAGCGGGCGCGCTTGAGCTTGAAGTTGGCGTAGGCATCGACCCAGATAAAGTTGCCCAGCTTCTCGTTGTGCTGCGTGTGGAAGGTGGCAGTGGCCACGTTGTAGGCCGGTGTGTAATACTTGGTGTAGTAGTTGCAGTCGAGGCCCAGCTGCACGTGGAGCACGCGTGCAATCTTGAATTTGACATACAAGTTGGAGTAGAGCGACAGAGCCGGCAATGGCAGCACCGCGTCGTCGCTCGTTGCCTGATAAGTGACCTGGTTGTCCCAATGCACGGGGCCCACTTTGAGACGCTGGCCCAGCGTGGCGCTGAGCACGTGCACGGCGTCGCCATGCTGCTCAGGCACGCCCTCGTCGTTGAAGTAGAGGTAATTCTTGAGCGTCTCGTAGCCCACGTCGACCCACGTGCCGGTGTGGGGCACATCAAGGTGGCCACCCACACGCAGGCGTTGCGTCTTGCTCCAATCGTGGCTCCATGCGTAGTGGTTCGAAATGAAATGCTTGAGCAGGTAGGGGGCCTCAAGGTTCTTGAAGTAGCCGTAAGCGCGAATGGTGACGCTGTCGCCCAGCAGTTTGAAACGTGTGGACACGCCGCCCGTGACGTCGATGTCGCCGGCCACATCGCCCACGACGCCGAACTGTGCCGTGGCATCGTATGTGAGCAATGAGCCGTGCACCTTCGACAGCCTGCCACCCACCCACAACAGCTGCTGCGTGTGGCGGTGGGGCACGCCATCGACGGGCAGCGCCGTCATGCCTTCGGGCAGTTCGGTGCCACTTACCGTGTCGACGACTTGTGTGAAGCGACGCATCTCGTGCTGCGCGTAGAGGGCGAAGCCGAACTTGGCGTAGCGGTTGAAGCCCTCGAGCAACTGCACGCCCACCGTGTTCCGCAGGTGCCACCGCTCGGTGGCCTCGTCGGTGCCGCCCAGCGCAAGGTAGGCTGCGGGGAAGTATGTGGTGTCTTGGGTGCCGTTGGTGTTGATGAAACGGTGACGGTTGATTTTAAAGTCGAGCGTCCAAATGAAACTCGTCACGGGGATATAGGTGCGGCTCTTGATGGTGTCGGTGACGCTGTCGCGCTCATAGTGGTAGTGGCCCACGCTGTAACGTTGGTTGAGGTGCACCTGCAGACTATTGAGACGCGTGTGGGCCGCGTTGAGCTGCGTGGGAATCGTTTTGTTATCAACGCTGGTCTGCCCCCCTTGCACTTCGGCCGGGTCGGTGATATAGCGATCGTCGGTGATGCCGCCGTTCTCCTTGGTGAGGAAGTTGTAGTGCGTCAACAGCGCGTGCACCTGGTAGCGGTCGCCGCGATAGCTCGAGGCAAAGTGGAAGGAGAAGTCCTTGTCGGCTTGATAGTCATAGGAGCCCTTCGAGTACACGTAGTCGAGGCCCGCCCCGAACTGCAGCTGTGGCGTGGCGTTACCGCTGAAGGTTACCGTGGTGTGGTCCTGGTTACTGTATTTGTTGCCGCCAGTCGAGTAGCCGATGAGCGTCATCGGGATGCGCGTGTTGTAGTAGCGGTGCGTGCCGGGTGTGAGATGTCGGTAGCTCAGGCCGTCCTCCATGAAAAAGTCGCTGGTGAGCGGGCGAGAGAAGAAAATTTGGTCCTGGCCCGCTTGGCCATAGTTGCCCGTCGTGGCCCACGCCAGGCTTTGCAGCGAGGGCACGAAACGGCGGTGGTAGTCCTCAAAGAGCGTGTCGATGGTCGAGGGCGATTCCATGCCCAGCGTCTCATCGACGGTCCATGCCACACTGGGCGCCACATGCGTGGTGGGTGCGGCCACAGCCATCCCCGCCATCGCTATCGTTGTGATAACCAGTAGCAAAAACCTCAATATGTCGTTTCTTGTCGTCACGAAATGCAAAGGTACTGCAAACCGAGTGAAATACAAAACAAAAACAAATTTTTTTGTTTTTATTCGCCCCACCTTGCTCATTGCTCATAGCTCACACCTCACACCCCTATGCTCACACCTCACATCGGGTCGAGGAGGATGAAGGCGGCCCAGTGGGGGAGGTAGGCGCGTTCGGTGGAGGAGCCATAGTCATAATTGGCATCGTGGTCCTTGAGGTATTGCTGAGCGGCGAGGAAGGCGTCGCGCTTGCTGCGGCCGCCAGTGACGTAGGCATTATAGAATTGAATCATCATGTCGCGGGTGGCGGCATCGTCCACCTCTCGCAGGCTCATCAGGATGGTGCGCGCACCAGCCTTCTTAAAGCCGCGCTGCAGGCCGAAGACTCCGTCTCCCTTGACGTCGCCCAAGCCCGTTTGGCAGGCCGAGAGCACGAGCAGGTCGAGCCCTCGCAGGTCGAGTTGCGCAATTTCCTGCGCGGTGAGCACGCCGTCATCGACGCCGGCCGGAATCTCGGTGCCGTTGAACGTGTTCTGTGCCCCGGCGAAAATCAGTCCCGAGCGTGTGAGCGCCTTGTCCTCGACGTGCCGCATGCCTTTGTCGTTTGTCATGAGGAACCGCAGATTGTCGCGTTCGCGGTAATACTCCGCATCTTCCTCGTCCCAGTAGAAACCGTGCGTGGCGATGTGCAGGATGCGGCGTTTTTGTCCCGAGAGGTCTTTGACGGTGGTCTCAGTGGCGCCAGCGCCCGTCAACTCGCTGGTGGGAACCTTCGAACCTTTAAGGATGTCGCTTATTTTGTCGGCCTCCTCTTTGGTGCCCGCAAGTTCGCCCCAATATAAGTTGCGGAACGTGCGCGTATCAAGTTTTAGCCCGCGCGCGGCGTATAGCGATTCGGCATCGTTGCGCGGCGTGCCCATGTCGGCCACGTCGGTATCATATTTAATGCCGCCATAGACCACGGCGCCCTTCGAGGAGATCTCATCACAGGCGATAGCCAGCTCGCGCGTCGACGATAGACGATACAGGTCGTATCGGTCGCCCATCATGCCTTCGCCGCTCCAGTGGGGCACCGACTCGATGGCAATGTTATACAGCTCGCCGCTCGGTGAGAAATAGATTCTCTCCACGCCCTCAAGCTCGCCGGCGAGCCTTCCCCAAACCAGCTGGCTCAGTTCCTTCTCGGTATAATAACTCGTCCCAATTTCGTCCAACTCATATGCGCTGAAAAGCTGAGTCATGCGAGGTGCGCTGTACCCCTTTTTCACCGTCAGGGCAATATACCGTATGCCGCCCTCTTCGACCGGGAACGACAGGAATTCAATGGCAATATCCTTATTGCTCAGCTTCTTCTGCACGTCACGCCATGTCAACTTCATATTGCCCATGAAGTCGCCGTAGGCCTTCGACATTCTCACCAGCTCTCCCTCTAACTGCTCGGCCACGTTCTCCAGCGAGTCGGTGTTCACACGCCGCTCGGCAATCGGCATCTCGTAGAGTTTGTTCAGCCAGCGCCGCGTCGTCTGCAACTGCTCGAACTTCGCCACCGCCGCCTCATCGCCGCTCTCCAGAATCAGCTGCCGCATGTCGGTCTCCGCTGCCAGCAGCAATCCCTTGGCAAACAAGCACGACTTGTCATAAAGGTCACCCACCAACCCCGCCGTAGGGCTCAACGTCATCAACTTTGGGAATCTCGTTTGAAAAGCGTATGCTTTTGTGTCCCAAAGGAAAGCTCTTTCTTTTGCCGATAATTCAGATAAATTCTTAAACAAATTGTTTTGTGATGTGTTTAGGCTGGAACGGAATAAGTCGATGGCCTTAGCGTGGTTTCCGAGGAGGGAATAATAATAGGACAGATTCTCCAGCGAGGTCGCATAATTAGGGTGCTCTTCACCGAGAATGCGCTTGCGGAGTTCCATCGCTTGCGTGCCTGTTTGGATGGCTTTAGCATAGTCGCCTATTGATGCATATTCAGAAGCTAAATTATTTAGTGAGTTTGCATAAGCGGGGTGCTCTTCACCGAGAATGCGCTTGCGTACCTCCATAGCCTGTGTGCGAACTTCAATAGCCTTAGAATACTGACCTAAATTAGAGTAATATGTGGCCAGATTGCCTAAGCAGTGTGAATAATAATGATGACTTTTGCCAAGAACAGTTATGCAAATTTCGACCGCATGTTTTCCTAATTCAAATGCTTTATAGTCATCACCGCCGGAGGAGTAGATTGTAGCTAAGTTGGCAAGACTTAACATAAAATCAGGGTGGTTCTCCCCTAAAACTCGTTTTCGAATTTCCATAGCTTGCGTCGCCAATTCAATGGCTTTCTTATGGTCGCCGAGTTCGGAATAAAAAATGGCCAGATTGCCCAATGATTGAGCATAATAGGGATGGTTCTCTCCGAGGGTACGCTTACGGATATCCATAGCTTGCGAGCCCAATTCGATGGCTTTCGCATAATCGCCGATATCCTGGTAACATTTGGCCAGGTTGTTCAGCGAAGTGGCATAATCAGGGTGGTTCTCGCCGAAGACGTGCTTGTAAATTGTTGTCGCCTGTGTTTCAAGTTCAATGGCTTTTCTATAGTCACCAAGCCCTAAATAATAATTGGCCAAATTGCTAAGTGATTTAGCATAATCGGGATGCTTCTCTCCAATGTCGCGCTTTCGAATTTCAATCACTTTCGAACCCAGTTCGATAGCCTTGGTATAATCGCCTAGGTTTGAAAAGAAACCGGCCAAATTGCCAAGTGAGTTTGCATAAGCAGGATGTTCTTCTCCAAGGGTGCGCTTTCGAATTTCCATTGCTTGTGTGCAAAGTTCAATGGCTTTTGTGTCGTTGCCGAGGTCGGAATAGTAGCCTGACAAACTGTTTAGTGAGTTGGCGTAAGCAGGATGCTCTTCACCGAGACTGCGCTTACGGATTTCCATCGCCTGCGAACCCAGTTCAATAGCTTTTGTATAGTCTCCGAAGTCCGAATAATAACCTGCCAAATTGTTGAGTGACTGAGCATAATAGGGATGGTTCTCTCCAAGAGCGCGCTTGCGGAGTTCCATCGCTTGCGTGCCTAGTTCAATGGCGCTCTTATAGTTGCCGAGGGTGGAATAATAAAGGGCCAAATTGTTGAGCGATTGCGCATAATCGGGATGGTTCTCTCCGAGGGTGCGCTTTCGAATTTCCATTGCTCTAGTACCAAATTCGATTGCCTTATCATATTTAGCCATGCAGTAGAAGAAATCTCCTAAGCTATAGAGTGAGAGTGCGTAATCAGGATGGTTCTCTCCGAGAACACGCTTTTGTATGCCCATCGCTTGATTACAAAAATCGATAGCTTTTGCATAGTCGCCAATATTGGAGTAATTCAATGCTAGGTTATTCAATGAGTGAGCATAACTTGGGTTATCCTCGCCCTTTGCGTTTTTAAGGATTTCCGAAGTTGTGGTGTAAAGTTCGATGGCTTTTGTATAGTTTCCATTATCTGCATAATAACCTGCAAGATTGCCCAACGAATTAGCATAGTCGGGATGCGCTTCGCCAAAAACACGCTTGTGTGTTTCCATCGCTTGCGAGCCGAGTTCAATGGCTTTCGGGTAGTTCCCTTGATAGCCATAATAGGCAGCCAAGTTGTTTAGCGACGCTAAAAAGTCGGGGTTGTTTTCGCCAAGAATGCGCTTACGGATGTCCATCGCTTGTGTGCCAATTTCAATGGCCTTTTTGTAATTGCCGCTGGTGGAGTAATATTTGGCCAAAGAATGCAGTGATGATGCATATTCAGCATGGTTTTCGCCGAGTATGCGCTTGCATGTTTCGGTCGCTTGCGTTGCTAATTCAATGGCCTTGGCATGATTGCCAGCAGATGAATAGAAACCAGCCAAAAGCCATAATGACTGTACAAAAAGAGGTTGGTCTTCACCTAGGACACGCTTACGGATTTCCATCACCTGGGTGCCCAGTTCTATAGCTTTTGCCCAGTCTCCCAATTCTGAGTATTTTTGTGCAAGATTTTTCAATTTGGTGGTATAATCGGGACTGTCTTCGCCAAGTATTCGTTTATAAGCATCTAATGCTTGCGCGCCCACTTCTGTTGCCTTAGTTTTGTCACCAAGCGAGTGGTGGCAAAAAGCCAATGTTTCCATAATGATGACGCGGTTTTTATCATCAGGAAAAAGGGGCAAGAGTTTGTTGCCCGTTTCGACGGCTTGTTGATATTGCTTTAATCCTACTTGTTTGTAAAATGCACTTGCCAGTGAGTCGACGTTCTGAGCGGTGGCGGCCAGGGCGAGGATTGCGGCGAGAAGGCAGAGGATTCGTTTCATTGTGGGGGGGGGGGATTTGGAAAAATGAGATAAACAAAAGTCTTCAGAAGATTTGTGATCGCGGTTTTTGTTTTTACAAAAATAATGCTTTTGTTCTTCTGAAGACTTTTGTAGTTCTGTCTTGTGGCGAGCATGGGACGGATGTGGCGTTGCCGCGTCCCTACGCCCCCGGGCTCGTTATCCGAAGTTGTCGTAGTGGATGGATGATGGGTCGACGCCGAGCGAGTCGAGTACGTCGTTAACGGTCTTGCTCATCATGGCCGGGCCGCACATGTAGTACTCGCAATCCTCGGGAGCCTCGTGGTTGCCGAGGTAGGTGTCGCGCATCACGGGGGCCACGAATCCGGCGGTGTACTTCACGCCGGCCTCGTCGGCGACGGGGTCGGGACGGTCGAGTGCCAGATGGAAATGGAAGTTGGGGAAGTCCTTTTCCAGCGCGAGGAAGTCCTCGAGGTAGAAGACCTCGCTCAACGAGCGCGCGCCGTAGAAATAGTGCATCTCACGGTCACGGCAGTTGAGGGTGCGCGTCATGTGCATGATTTGTGCGCGCAACGGGGCCATACCGGCGCCGCCGCCCACCCAAATCATCTCCTTCTTCGAATCGAAGATGGGGTGGAAGTCGCCGTAGGGGCCGCTCATGATGACCTTGTCGCCGGGCTTGAGCGTAAAAATATAACTCGAGGCGATGCCGGGCATGACGTCCATGAAGCCCACTTCGGGTTTGGGCTTGAAGGGCGGTGTGGCGATGCGCACGGTGAGCATAAAGCGGTCGCCCTCGGCGGGATAGTTGGCCATGGAGTAAGCCCTGACGGTTTCTTCGGTGTTGCGGCACTTGAGCGAGAACATATTGTACTTTTCCCAGGTGGGAAGGTATTCGCCCAGTGATTCCTTATCAATATCGACATCGTAGTCCATTTCGTACTCGGGAATGCGGATTTGCGCGTAGGAGCCCGGGATGAAGTCCATGTGTTCGCCCGGGGGCAGGGCCACGATAAATTCCTTGATGAACGACGAGACGAGCTTGTTGCTCACCACCGTGCACTCATATTCCTTGACTTCGAGCACCGAGTCGGGAACCTGGATGGCGAGGTTGTCTTTCACCTTCACTTGGCAGCCCAGACGCCAATGGGCCTGCTGCTCCTTGCGCGAGAAGTGGACTACCTCGGTGGGAAGGATGTCGCCGCCACCTTCAACCACTTGCACCTTGCACTGTCCGCAGCTGCCCTTGCCGCCGCACGCGCTCGAGAGCATCACGCCCTGGCTATGGAGCGCGCCCAGTAACGTGCCGCCGGTATCGACTTCGACCTCTTTCTTGCCGTTGTTGATGTTGATTTTCACCTTTCCCGAAGGCACGAGGTAGTGCTTAGCGGTGAGCAGGATAATCACGAGCAGTAGGGTGAGGGCGAGGAACACGCCGGCACCCGCGAGCACGGTGTTGGTCACATTAGTTGATAATATTATCATTGTTGTCATGTCGTTTTAGAGTTTAATTCCCAGGAAGCTCATGAAGGCGATGCCCATAAGGCCCGTAATGATAAACGTGATGCCCACACCGCGCAGTGCCGGCGGAATGTTGCTGTAGGCAATCTTCTCGCGTATGGCCGCCAGGCCCACGATGGCGATGAGCCAGCCGAGGCCCGAGCCGAAGCCGTAGATGGTAGCTTCGCCCACATTGGTGAACTCGCGCTGCTGCATGAAGAGCGCGCCGCCCAGGATGGCACAGTTAACGGCGATGAGCGGCAGGAAGATGCCCAGCGAGTTGTAGAGCGCCGGAGCAAATTTTTCCACCACCATCTCGACCAGTTGCGTGGCGCTTGCGATGACCGCGATGAACATGATGAGTCCGAGGAAGCCCAGGTCCACGCCCTCAATGAGCGCGCCCTCTTGGAGGACATACTTGTCGAGCAGGTAGTTCAGTGGTATCGTGACCACAAGCATAAAGGTCACAGCCGCGCCGAGTCCGAGCGCAGTCTTCACATTCTTGGAAACGGCAAGATAAGAGCACATTCCCAGGAAGTAGGCAAATATCATGTTGTCGATAAAGATCGACTTGACGAATAAATTCAGTTGTTCCATATCCTAAAATATTTGCTGTGGTGGTTAATTGCTCTTTTCTTGCAGGTCTTTGTTGCGCGAACGGTGCACCCAGATGATGCACGCCGCCGTGATAAGCGCCATGGGAGGCAAAATCATCAGACCGTTGTTCATGTAGCCGTGCTCGTAGCACCAGTTGGGGATGACCGTGAGGCCGAACAGCGTGCCGCTGCCCAGCAGCTCGCGGAAGAACGCGATAATCACCAGCACAATCATGTAGCCCAGGCCGTTGCCCACACCGTCGAGGAACGAGGGCCACGGCTTGTTGTTAAGGGCGAACGCCTCGAGGCGTCCCATGAGAATACAGTTCGTGATAATCAGGCCCACGAAGACGCTCAACTGCTTGCTCACGTCGTAGCTGAAGGCCTGCAGGAACTGCTGCACCATAATCACGAGAGCGGCCACGACGACAAGCTGCACAATGATACGGATGGAAGTGGGTATCGTCTTTCGCATCAACGAGATGATGACGTTGCTAAACGATAGCACCACAATCACCGAGAGGCCCATCACGATGGCCGGCTCCAATTTCACCGTCACTGCCAGCGCCGAACAGATACCCAGAATCTGTACCAGTACCGGATTGTCGTTCGACAATGGGTTGAAGAGTACTTCTTTATTTCGTTTTGATAGCATAATCTTCAGTTCTTTAGAGGGTTACTTTTTACATTCGCCTTGCTGGCAGCACGCGGGCTTGTCGCAGTCGGGTTTCTCACAATCGTGCTTGTCGCACGCCTGCTGGCCGTTGCCCTTCGAAGCGAAGAAAGCGGCGTAGGGTGCCAGGCACTTCTTGAACATGGCGTCCACGCCTTTGCTCGTGATGGTGGCTCCCGTCACGGCATCAATCTGGTCGTCGCCTGTGCCTTTCTTTTCAACCGAGGGAGTTGCGACTTGTCCGTCTTGGTAACGCAACGTCTTGTCGTTGAAGCGTTTCTGGAAATTTTCGCTCTCGATTTCGGCACCCAGTCCGGGCGTTTCGCTCGCATGGGAGAAATAGGCGCCGTAGATGGTTTTCCCGTCATCGTTGACGGCAACGTAGCCCCAAATGGGTCCCCAGAGTCCGGCGCCGTACATCGGGATGATGTATTTCGTAGCTCCGTCCACGTTGGCCTCGAACACGGGCAACTTGGGGTGTTCCTCCTTGATGTTGGTTTTCATGTTGACATCGAACGCGCAGTTGCGTGTCGTATCGACTTTGGCGCCCGTAGTGTCGACAAGGTAGTCGCATACGATAAACTTGTTGAAGGTGGCCTCCACTTGGTCGTCGCTCGGTGCCGACTGGTGTATCGCGCTCAGGATTTGCTTGCGCGTGTCGTTGGCGATATTGTCCTGCTGACGCGGCTTGAGCGATGTGGCAACGAGGGCGAGCACAGCACCCACCACGATGACCATAATGGCTGCATAGAGGATTTGATAACTATTACTGTTCTTGTTCATTGTCGTGTCCTCCTTTAAGTTATACTTTAACTTCGTTTTTTGCTGCGCGAGCGCGTCGCAGGCGTCGTTTTACATTCACTTGCACCACGCAATGGTCGATGAGCGGCGCAAACGCATTCATCAGCAGCACGGCGAGCATGGCGCCCTCGGGGTAACCACTGTTGTAGGTGCGGATGAGGATTGCGATTACACCAATCAGGAAACCGTAGATGTATTGGCCGGTCTTGGTTCGTGCACCCGTCACCGGGTCGGTGGCCATGAACACGGCGGCAAAGGCGAAGCCACCCAGGCACAGCTGCGTGGGAACATCGAGCATCGACGCGCCATAGGTTTCGCTCATGCAGCCGTGGGCCAGCGCAGCCATGGCGGCACCGCCGGCAAATACGCTGAGCATGACGCGCCACGAGGCCACTCCCGTGAAGAGGAGAATGACGGCGCCAATGAGGATGGCAATCATTGAGGTTTCGCCCGGTGAGCCCGGAATGAAGCCCACGAAGGAGTCCCAGAGCGACGGCACATGGGTTATGTCGCCCGTCACCACATGGCCCAGCGGCGTGGGGCCGCTGAAAGCGTCGATGGCGTTCTGCGGCAGTGAGCCACCGTAACCCAGCGCGCTATCTACCTTGATAAATGCCTTGTCGCCGCTCATCTCGCTGGGATAGGCGAAGAAGAGGAAGGCGCGCGTGACAAGGGCCACGTTGAAAATGTTCATTCCCGTGCCGCCGAACACTTCTTTGGCAAAGATGACCGCGAAGGCGGTGGCCACAGCCGTCATCCACAGCGGTGTGTTGATGGGCACGATAAGGGGAATGAGGATGCCCGTCACAAGGAAGCCCTCTTGGATTTCCTTGTGGTGGATTTGCGCGGCGATGAACTCGATGCCGAGGCCCACGCCGTAGCTCACCACAATCACTGGCAGCATGGCCAGCAGGCCGAAGAGGAATTTTTCGCCCCACCCGGCGGCGACACCCAGCGCGAGGAAGTGCTGGTGTCCCGTGTTGAGCATGGCCATGAGCAAGCACGGCATGAGGGCCACCACGACGGTAATCATGGTGCGCTTCAAGTCGTTGCTGTCGTGCACATGCACTCCACTGCGCGACGTGGTGTTAGGCGTGAACAAGAAAGTCTCCATTCCGTCGTAGACCGACTGCAACTTGGCGAGCCGGCCTCCCTCCTGGAAGTGAGGCTTGAGTTTGTCCATGAATTTTCTTAATGCTTTCACTTTGTCTTATGTCGTTTAGTTTGTTAATATTCAACAGTGTTTTGGCCTTGGGGGCGTCACTCCATCTCGGCACGCATTTTATCGAGACCCTCGCGAACGATGTACTGCAGCTCGAGCTTGCTCGTGTCGGCAAATTCGGCCAGGGCGAAGTCCTCGGGAGCCACTTCGTAGATGCCCAATTGCTCCATCTTGTCAATATCGAAGGCGATGATGGCCTTGATGAGAAACTCGCCGTAGATGTCCATGGGCAGCATACGGTCATATTCGCCGCACATCACGATGGCGCGTTCGCCGCCGTTCATCTTGGCGTCGAGTGAGCGCTCTTTCTTGCCGCACATCCAGCTCAGGAAGGTGCGGTGTACGCTGAATTTCTTGTGGCTTAGCGAAGCCCATCCCATGAACTCGTCACGTTTGGCCACCTCGGGAATGATGGTGATTTGGCGGTAGGGCGCGCGCAGGAAACCGTCGGGGGTGACATGCTCGCCAGTGAGCACGTTGCCGCTGACGATACGTTGCTCCTTGTCGCTCTCGACCAGGTTGTCGGCAAGCAGATCGCCCACGGCGGCTCCCATGACGGTGCGCAACAGGCGAGGCTCTTTCACCTCGCTGCCGGTGACGGCCACGAGAGCCGTGCAGTCGAGTTTGCCGGTCGCCAGCAGTTTGCCCAGTCGTGCCACGGTGACGATGTCGAGCGTCCACACCGTGTCGCCCTTGTTCACCGGCTTCACGTTGGCGGCTTGGATGCCCGCGTTGCCTGCCGGGTGGGGCCCCACAAAGGTGTGGATGACCGCTTCGGGAGCCTCGACGGTCTCGTCGGGGCGGCACCCGATGTACACGTTGCCCAACGTGAGTGTCTTGAGGGCCTCCACGCCGCGTGCCACGTACTTGACGTCGTCGCCCAGCACAGTGAGCAGCGAAGGTGCCAACGGAGCCGAGTCGAATGCTGTCACGAAAATGTCGCGCGGACGGGCTTCGGGATTGGGCACCACGTCATAGGGGCGTTGCCGCATCATAGCCCACAGCCCGCTCTCGAGCAGCAGGTCCTTGACGGTGTTCTTGGTGTCGAAGGTGCGGCTGTCGTTATGGCCGTCGGGCTCGATGGTGATGGCCAGAATCTTGCGTCGCTCGCCACGCACCACCTCCTTGAGGGTACCGCTCACGGGCGCCGTCACTTTAATCTCTTCGTGGGTTTTGTCGTGATAGAGCGTTTCGCCGACCACCACGTGCTCGCCCGCCTTCTTGTCCATGCGGGGCACCACGCCGTGGAAGTCGTCGGGCACTATGGCCGCGAGTGTCGCCTTGACATCGGTCACCTCGTTGCTCTCGACTTTTCCCTTGAGGTTAAGGTCATAACCTCGTTTAAGTTTGATTATTGCCATTGATATAGTTAAGCTTGTTGATGATTGTTTCGTGAAAAAATCCTTATTAACCTGCAAATTTACAAAAAATCTTTAAAACCACAAAAAAACTTTTCAAACCACCATCAAGCGAACGAATCCCACACAGCTTTTTGCGAGTGTCCTGCGAATTCATTGCGATTTCCGCGAATGGGGTTTAAACGAAATGCTCTTTTTCTTGTCATAGGGACAACAGCGAAAGGATAATCAAATTTCGTGTAAAATTTGACCAATTTGCGCAATTGCGCTGCGCTTGCCCTGCGGGCTCCCCATTCGGGTCGTGAGCACTTCGTGGTTCGCATTGAAATTGGTGCTCTAAGTCCTAAGCTCAAAAGAGTGTTTTTCTTGCGAAAACTGGGTTTTGACGAAATTTAGTGTGAAAAATTGTGTTAAAAGTTAGGTTTTTTCACGAGATAGCTGTAATTTTGTAGATTGAAATGAAAAAAGTCCTCGCCATATTGATTGCACTGTGTGCCGTGACCGCTGTTCCCGTGGCGGTTGGGGCGGCACAGCCCTCGTCTCGCATCGAGAACGCGGGTAGCGAGCCCCAGGCACAGGGCGGCAAGGGCACGGTAACCTTTGTTGCCGGCGACGAGGACGCCACGTTCCGTCTCTACTCGGTTACGGGCCAGCTGTTACGCACGGTGAAAGTGTCGGCACAGGGCCGCGTGACCATCGACATGCCCAAGGGATTTTATCTCGTTAAGTGTGCCGGTCACTGGTCGCACAAGGTGGTGGTCAAGTAGCGC
>JAGCUP010000036.1 GCA_017962765.1 Muribaculaceae bacterium
AAGTCAAACCCCATAATGCTGCCCAGGCCGATGGCCATGTCGCTGTAGCCCGAGAAGTCGCAGTAAATCTGTATGGCATAGCCGTAAAGCGCCAGCAGGTTCTCCACACCGCTGTAGAGCGTGGGGTCGGCGAAGATGCGGTCCACAAAGTTGGCAGCGATATAGTCACTGATTACGGCCTTCTTGAACAGACCCGTGATGATGAACCAGAAGCCCATGCCCACCATTTGGCGCGTGACGGTGAGCGGACGCCGTATCTGCGGAATGAAGTCGCTGGCACGCACGATGGGTCCCGCCACGAGTTGCGGGAAGAACGACACGTAGAATGCGTAGTCGAGCAGGCTGTCAAGCGGACGGATTTTTCGGCGATACACGTCAATCGTGTAGCTCAACGACTGGAACGTGAAGAACGAGATGCCCACCGGCAGGAAGATGTCCATGCTGTGGAGCCCCTCCCACCCCAGGTCGCCTAAAATCTCGAGCAAGAAGTTGGTGTATTTGAAATATCCCAGCAGTCCCAGGTCCACAATGAGGCTCAAAGCCACCAGCAACTTGCGCCCCACGCGGTTCTTCATGCGCCCCATGTAGTTAGCGATGACGAAGTCGCTGCACGTGACGAGGGCCAGCAGGAAGAAATAGGTGCCGCTGCTCTTGTAGTAGAAATAGTAGCTGAAGGCCAGCACGTAGGCCAATCGCAGCGTGTTCTTGCGCTGCAGCATGGCATATCCCACCATAAAGAGGGCGAAGAGCCAGAAGAAGAGACCGCTCGAGAAAATCATGGGGGCCTTCTCGTCGTAGCTGAGCTGCTGCAACAAGGCATCGAAAACTCCGTTATGTGCTATTGCCATCGTCATGGTTTCCTATTAAGTCGTTCTTCACTCATTCTGTGGCACTCGTAGCCCCATAGCAGGGCATCGGCCAGCAGGCGCGCGATGTGCTCGCCGCCCTTGAAATTGATGTGGGTGTAGTCGGAACCAGCCTCGTGGTTCTCCACCATGCGCACGATGCCGCCCTGTCCACCCATGGCCTCGTATAGGTTCCAGAAGGCGGTGTGGGTGTCGTAGGCGAGTTGCTGCTGTGCGTTGATGAGGTTTATCACGCCCGGATAGGTGCGGAACGCGCCGTTGGCCCTGCCCTCGCGGTCGCTACTGCTCACGACGAGTATGCCGGTGGTGGGCATGTTTCGCTTCATGTTGTTGATGGCCTCGGTCATCGTCGCCACATAGTTGGTGTAGTCCTTGGTGTTCTTGCCTGCCACGTTAAGGCCCCACATGAGCAGTATCAGGTCGTAGTGACGGGCCTGGTCAAAGCCCTGCCACATCGCATCGCCTACCTGCTTAAGATGGAGGCCGCTCGACGAGCGCAGACCATAGTTATCGACGATGATGCCACTGGCGGGGTCCATTGAGGCGCCCAAGAATGTGAGTCCGCCGCCGCGCGTCACTGTCCAGCGCACGTGACGCAGGCTGTCGCCCTCAATACTCACCTTATCCACCTTACCGGCACCATTGAGGGTGAAATGCTGCGTCGCACCGTCGGCGGTGACGGTCACTTCGCCGGTTCCCGTGCCTGCAAAGTAGAATGACGACTGCTGGCAAGCCGAGAGACGCGGCAGCACGTCGGTCGAGTTGATGTCAACCCACGCGCCCGACGATGCCGTATAGTAGTGACCCGTGAGATTGGCCCACGTGGAACTGTAGCCGCCCTCGCCACCCACAGCATGATGCTCGCCCCACCCGCCAAAGGTCTGGCGCACGGTGATGCGGAATCCGGCCACAATGCTCGTGAGCGGCAGATAGCCGGTGCCACAGCCGCCGAACTCCTGCTGGAGGATGGAGCGCAAGTGGGCGGTGAGGATGTCGCCCTCGATGAAGCTGTCGCCGAGGACGGCGATGCGCACGGGACGTCCCAGCGACGCAAGACTGTCAAGGGCACGATAGAAGGGCTCCATTCCCGAGTTCTCGTCGGGCATGCTCATGTCGTTGATGCAGGTCACGCCCGGGCGGCATGAATCGATGCGCTCGGCCTTCTCCACCTTGATTTCCTGCAAGGCTTCCGAGGGGTCGGCCAGGGTGTCCTGCCGCAAGTCGGCAAGCATATCGACAGGTCGGAGCTCCCAGTCGCCTATCGATGGGGCTCCAATCCAGTACAGCGCCACGAGCACAAGCAACGCGGTGAGCACTATCCATCGAACCGAATGGAGATATCCTTTATTCATTACCCTTGGAAAAACGGCCGCAAAGGTAGCTATTTGCGCCAACTCTCACAACCGTTGGCGCAACGGCTTGCCGTCGCAGCGAGGGCAAACGATTGATTTTGTCTTAGTCGAGCACGAGCATGGCGTCGCCGTAGGCCCCAAAGCGGTATTTCTCGTCGATGGCCGTGCGGTAGGCCTTCATCACCGTATCATACCCGCCAAATGCCGCCGTAATCATGAGCATGGTGGAATAAGGCAGGTGGAAATTGGTGACCAGGGCGTCGGCCGTGGTGAAGTCATAAGGCGGGAAGATGAACTTGTTGGTCCAGCCGCTATAAGGCTTGATGTGGCCGTTCATGCTTACCGTCGTCTCCATGGCGCGCAGCGTGGAGGTGCCCACAGCGACGATGCGCCGGCCATCGTCACGACGCTTGTTCACGAGTTCTGAAAGTTCCTCGCTCACTTCCATCTGTTCGCTGTCCATGCGATGTTTGGTGAGGTCTTCCACGTCGATGGCGCGGAAACAACCCAAACCCGTGTGGATAGTGAGGAAGTCGCGGTCAATACCCTTGATTTCCATGCGCTTGAGCAACTCACGGCTAAAGTGCAGGCCGGCGGCAGGCGCCACCACGGCGCCCTCCTTGGTGGCAAAGATGGTCTGGTAACGCTCGGCATCCTCGGGTTCGGGTTCGCGCTTGATATAGTAAGGCAGTGGGGTGGCACCCAGCGCGTAGAGGTTGCGCTTGAACTCGTCGTGGTCGCCGTCGTAGAGGAAACGCAGGGTGCGTCCGCGCGACGTGGTGTTGTCGATGACTTCGGCCACCATGCTCTCGTCGAGGCCGAAATAGAGCTTGTTGCCGATGCGAATCTTGCGTGCGGGTTCGACGAGCACGTCCCACAGCTTATGCTCCTCGTTGAGCTCACGCAGCAGGAACACCTCGATGTTGGCACCGGTTTTCTCCTTGTTGCCGTTGAGCTTGGCGGGGAACACTTGGGTGTTGTTCATCACAAAGAGGTCAAATTCGTCGAAATATTCGATGATCTCCTTGAAAATGCGGTGCTCAATTTCGCCCGTCTTGCGGTGAAGCACCATCAGGCGCGACTCGTCGCGGTGCTCCGTGGGATGCGTGGCAATGAGCTCCTCGGGGAGCTGGTAAGCAAATTCTGAAAGTTTCATAACGATGATATATTTTTGTCTTTAGTTTTTTCTCTTTTGTTTTTTTGTGGCCGAAACAAGGTTTCGGCACACCGTACCTCAATTTGTTATTTTAGCTGACTTTGACGGGCTCGAGCCAAGGCTTTTTGACGGGCGGCGCGAGCGCGGTTCTCAACGCGCTCACGATCGATGCGCTCTTGTTCGGCCACCTCGGGCAGCACATATTGCTCAGTGTCGAGCTTCTCGAGGAGCGCAGGCACGCTCAGGCACTGCTCCACGGCGACATCGCCCACACGGGTGCGACGCAGCGAGAACAGGTGGGCACCACTGCCCAGGGCCTCCCCGATGTCACGCGCCAAGGCGCGTATGTAGGTGCCCTTGCTGCACGTGACGCGCACGGTGAAACGGGGCAACTCGCAGTCGATGACCTCGATACTGTCGATGACGAGCGTCTTCGATCGAATTTCCACCTCTTGTCCTTTGCGCGCCAACTTGTAGGCCGGCTTGCCGTCGATTTTACACGCCGAGAACGAGGGCGGCACCTGCTCGATCGTGCCCGTGAAACGCTCGCGCAGCACACGCTCAATGAGCTCGCGTGTGACGTGCTCCCACGGATAGGTGGCATCGACCTCAGTCTCGAGGTCGAACGAGGGCGTGGTGGCGCCCAGCTCTATGCCGGCTACATATTCCTTCACGCCCGCCTGCAATTCCTCGATGCGCTTGGTGGCGCGACCCGTACAGATGATGAGCACGCCAGTGGCCAGCGGGTCGAGGGTACCGGCATGCCCCACCCTGAGGCTCTTCACGCCGAGGTGCTTGCGCAGCCTGGCGCGCACCTTCTTCACCACCTCAAAGGAAGTCCATTTGAGCGGCTTGTCGACGGTGAATATTTCGCCTTCGATGGGATTCAACATAGGAATGCTATCAGTCTACCATTTGCAAAGTATGGCCCGTGAGCAGCCAAATCAGGATGAAGCCGCCCACCACGATACGGTACCAGCCGAATGCCTTGAAACCATACTTGGAAAGGAACGAGATGAAAAATTTGATGGCCAGCACGGCAACCACAAAGGCCACCACGCAGCCCAGCAACAAGATGGAAAGGTTGCTTGACAACGCCTCACGGTATTCGGGCTTGAGCAGCATCTTGAGCAACTCGTAGCCCGTGGCTGCGGCCATCGTGGGCACTGCCAGGAAGAACGAAAACTCGGCGGCTGTCTTGCGTGTCAAACCCTGTTGCATACCACCGGCGATGGTGGCGAACGAGCGCGAGGTACCCGGTATCATCGAGATGCACTGGAACAGACCTATGGTGAAGGCACGGCGCTCAGTGAGCGGCTTGTCCTCCTTGCGGTCGAACCACTTGTCGACAAACAGTAGCAACACGCCCACGGCTACCAGCATCGCAGCCACCACCCACACGTTTTCCATCAAACTCTCGATGAAATCGCCCAGCAGCAGGCCGAGAATGGCGGCAGGAAGGAATGCCACCAGCAGTTTCCAGTAGAAATCATATTTTTGGAGGAAAGCGCGCCAGCCGGTCGTGCCCTCCTTGACCTTACCCAGCCTGAAAAACCGCTTCCAATAAAGCCACACCACCGAGAGGATGGCGCCAAACTGGATGATGATGGTGAAGGCCTTGACAAAGTGGGATTCAATGTCCACGCCGAGCAAATTCTCGGTGATAATCATGTGGCCCGTCGACGACACGGGAAGGAACTCGGTGAGCCCCTCCACTATCGCGATGATGATTGATTCCAGCCAGTCCATTAGGATTTATTTTCGTCGTTACTGGATTTTTTTGATTTACCTAACGAATTCACACCCTGAACTATTAAGTATCCCCCCAATAATAAAGCAATCATGACCCCGAGCTTTCGACCACTGCGACCAGTGTCCAAATCCATAGCTAAACCATATAAAAAATAGCTAAGTGCTGCTATCACCACCACACCGAGGGCTATCAACACATAACCAGCAATCTTGTACATCATAGGATTGCCCATTTCAACTTCCGTTTCTTGAGTAGTAGTTGTTTCTTCCGTTTTCTCTAAGACAGCATCTACGGGCACTCGGTCGGCTTTCTTGCGCCAAAGGATGGCGGGGGCCATGAGGATAAAGCCTAAGAAAGTAATGAAAGGTGCCACCACGATGCGGCGCGTCGAGAAAATGTCGGGATTCCACTCGGTACCGGTGTTCGAGCTGCCGCACATCAGAATGAAGCCCACCACGATGAGCAACACACTCACACCCATCAGTACATAGTTGATGGTGCCCAAGGGCATCGTATCGGTGTCGTTGCTTATCGTCTTGCTTGCTTTCTTGTCGCCGCGCAAGCGGGGTTGCACTTTGGTAGTTTGCGGCGCACGGCGGGGTGCCACTTTTTGCGCCGTTCTGGTTGTCGTTTGAGCCATTGTTATTTATAATAATGAGTGATAATTCCGTTTTGCGCTGCAAAATTACAACATCAAAGAGCGTTTGTCAACACTTTTGACGCATTTTTTTCGTAAGAACGCTTGCGCAATCAAAAAAAAGCACTACCTTTGCAGGCGCAAATCGAAAGAAATGCGCAAACTACAATGCCCAAGTGGCGGAATTGGTAGACGCGCACGTTTCAGGTGCGTGTGCCGCGAGGCGTGAAGGTTCGAGTCCTTTCTTGGGCACAAAAACAGCTGGAAATCAAGTGATTTCCAGCTGTTTTTTCATCCTCTCAACTCATGAGAGACATAAGAATAAAAGAATTCACAAGGACATAAGGGATTGAATGAAAGTTTCTTTTGTTCTTATATCTTTAAGGTACAAGTTAATACAGTTGCTGGAAGCGGCGCAGGTAGTCGCACTTCGAGACGTAGGAAGCGGTTTGTCCGGCGTGGGCCTTGGCGAATTTGCTCAAGTCGAGCATGGGGTCGTAGTTGGGCACGTCGCGGCGCAGGTGCCACACGTCCTTGTCGTTGGCCCAGTCATGCTCGGCATACACGCAGGCTTCTCCGAGTGATCCCTGGGTGATGAAAGCGTAGGCGTAGAGCGTTTTCTGCTTCAGTTCGAAGTTCTCGGTGCGCTTGGCCTCGTTGAGGTAGATGCGTGCGACAGCCACGAAGTCAAGCTCATACTCTTTAGCCTCGTCATAGACGCTGTTGCTGTAGTGCGTCAGGTACCAACAGTCGCCGCGATAGCTGGCTTGGTAGTAGCGTGAGCCCAGAGTATAAGCCAGTTGCAGGCGTTCCTCGCCAGTGGCGTTTCCATAGCGCGCGAGCAAATCGAGCATCTCGCGGCAGAAGAGCAGTTTGGCGTTCTGCTTGACAGTGGCAGTTTCGTTGCTCGCCCACTCATCCCAGTTACGGTCCACAACTTGGCGGCCGAACCAGCGGTCACGCTTGAAGTCGCGGGCAGCGGCATAGCGGCTGATGCTCTGCTGCGAGAGGTAGGACAGTGGCACTTTCTCCAGATAAGGAATTGCGCTGGCGAAGTCGCCCTCGCGCAGGTATTTCGTGCCGACGAGGTCGTTAAGCTCGTCGGCGGCCGTAGCCTTCATGCCGGTGTGAAGCATGCGCTCAAACGAATTGGTGGGCGCCGCGTCGAAATAAGCCTTGTAGGCGAGCAGTTGTTGCGCGGTGAGGCCTTCGATGGCGGTGCTATAGTCGCTGTCGTAGTCCTCGTAGCCATTGTCGCGCGCCCAGGCGAGCAGCGCGGTGGCCATCGACGTCTTGCCGTTTTGTCGCAGGCACGGCTCGAGCTCGTCGTAGACGAGTCGCTGCATCACCTCGCGATAGTGCGGGTCGTTGTCGCTGATTTTCGTCTTCAGCCAGGCCATTTCGTTGGTGATGTTGTCGAAATAGGAGTCATCGAAGTTGCCGGCATGGGCGCTGGCGATGAGGCGGCAGGCGCGCGCGTTGTCCTTCATACGCTGGGTGCCCTCCATGCGCTGTGCCTCGTCGAGCATAGCGACGGCGCGGTTATAGTCGCCCTTGAAATAGTAGATAAAGCCGGCTGCGCTGTGCCACAATGCCGGCACGGTGGTCTTCCCTTCGGCCTCGACTTGCTCAGCAAAGCGGAGGAATCCGTTAAGCTCGTTATCGTGGATACTGGTGGCCTCAATCCACTTCATCTCGTCGGGGTCGCTGTTGTGGTCGCGCGTCTCCTGGGCGTTGTTCACGAAGTCCTGAACGAGGAAAATGAGTGTGGGAGAATTGGGGTCGGCGGCATATTCTTCCTTGATACCCTTGAGGTTGCGTTTGTCACGCACGCACCATTTGATGGACTGCATGTCGCCCAACTCGGCATACATCTTGCAAGCCACGTCGCGTGAGCCTGTGTGGTAGAGGGCACCGGCATAAATGCCCTTCATCATGTCCTTATAGACGCTCTCGGGCAGCTTGCTGGCCGTCGACATCCAGTATTGCTTGATGGAGGCGTAGCTCTGCTGAAGCATATAGGTGCGCATCACCAATAGCTCATACTGTGGACGGAAACGGTACCCCTTGTAAGCGAGGGCCGCCGTACGTATCGTCGAGAGGTTGCGTCCACGCTCGGCAAGTTCTTCGCGTGAGGGATATTCCCAGTCCTCGCCTTGTACCTGATTAGAGATTTTGAGGTATTTCACGAGTTGCTTGAGGTAGGCGATGGCCTCGTTGTCACGCTTCTTGAGCGCGGTCTTGATGATATTGTTGTTGCTCTTGGCGAAATCATCGGGGTCCGCATAGCTGAGGCCCGAGACTTCCCAACGCACATCTTCGCCTAGGCCAGTGTAGTCGGCCCAGAACTGGTTGACACGCGCATCGTAGGTGGACCCCATCTGGTCGCGGTTGAAGGCGCTGAAGACATAATAATGGGGACGCCCCAAGTAGATACAGGGCATTGCCGGCAAGGCGAGGCAAACCAGCAGACTAATTATTAAAAACTTTTTCATAATAGGAGGAATTGTAGTTGTTGAGGCTCTTACTATCTAAACTGTAAATAATTACTTGGTTGTTGATGGTTTTGCGGTGATGCGACAGCGCTTTGCGCACCGCGAGGATATCGTCGGCACTTGGCTGACGGTGAAGCACGCTGTCGCCGGCGTGGAGAAAGATGACTTCGGCATCGGGCGAGGCGAACTGCGGCAGGTCACGGTCCTGAACCACCACGCACTTGCCGTCGCCGGCAGGAGCATAAAGGCTCTCGTCGTCGAATTGCGCATCGTAGAGGATGGCCTGGAACTCGTCGCCACGGTAAAGGAGGTCCCAGCCGAAGCACGGATAGGCGGCACACAGCGGCAGGTCGTAAGCCCCCACATACTTGAGGTAGGGCTTCACGTCGTCGGGGTTGAGGATGGGGTCACCCCCACCCTTTTTCTTGATGTCGCCCGTGTTATAGACCATAAGCACGCCGTAGTCGGCGGGCGGCGCGGGCATCGATAGCTGGTGCAGACGCACCGTCACGCTCAACTTCATGCCGTGCTCAGCCAGCAGTTGGCGCACGGTGGTGAGGAAACGGTAGTAGTCGGCACGCGAGTTGGCTGTCCAGTCACAGTCAATTTGCAGCTCATCGATGACGGGAACGCCATGGGTCTCGCTGATTTGCCTCACGCGCTTCACCAGCTTCGGGGCTATACTGTCAAGGTTGTGTCGCAGGCAGTTCTCCATGATGAACACGGTAGGCACCACCTTCACACCAGCGGGCACGCTGTCGGCAAACTGTATAGTGGCATTGGGCATGACGTGGCCGTCGGGGTTGACCACCACGTCGAAGTAGCGTAGATATATCTTCTCAACGCCGTGGTGCGCGAGGAAGTCGCGCTCCACGCTATCGAGTTTGAACACTGTGCGCCAGTAATAGACGGCAGGCTGCGACCGCTCGACCCCAGGTTTGGGGACAAACACCACGGCTACCGCCACCACGGCCAGCAGCACAGCCAATGCCGCTATCACCTTCTTCATCGTTTATATCACAGATGTTATTTTAAAGCGATTGTTGTTTTAAAATTCGCATTGAAAACGCCTCGTTTTTCGTTACTCCAGCTTGGCAAGCGCGGCCTTGATGCGGGCGAGGGCCTCGATGAGGTTCTCGTCGCTCGTGGCATAGCTCATGCGCAGGTAACCCGGGCAGCAGAAGGCCGTGCCGCCCACGGTAGCCACATGGGCCTCGTTGAGCAGATACATGGCCAGGTCGAGGTCGTCGCCGATGACGGTGTCGCCGTACCGCTTGCCATAGTAGTCGGTCACCTTCGGGAAGACATAGAAGGCGCCGTGGGGCTCGTTGAGCGACAGGCCGGGAATGTCACGCACCAGCTTCACCACGAGGTCGCGGCGACGCTGGAAGGCCTGGCGCATCTCCTCGACGCAGTCCTGCGAGCCGCGGTAGGCGGCCTCGGCGGCTTTCTGCGCGATGGACGAGGCACCGCTGGTATATTGTCCTTGCAATTTGTTCACTGCCTTAGCAAGCCAAGTGGGCGCGGCCACATAACCGATGCGCCATCCCGTCATGGCATAGGCTTTCGACACGCCGTTGATAATGGCGACGCGGTCGCGCAGTGCGGGGAATTGAGCAATGGATTCGTGGTGGCCCACATAGTTGATATGTTCATAAATCTCGTCGGCAATCACCACTACTTGGGGATGACGTTCGAGCACGTCGGCGAGGCCTTTCAACTCGTCGCGCGAATAGACGGCGCCGCTAGGGTTGCTGGGCGAACATAACAACAGCACCTTAGTACGTTCGGTGATGGCCGCCTCGAGTTGTTCGGGCGTCACCTTGAAATCCTGGTCTATGCCTACCGGCACGAGTACGCTCTTGCCGCCGCACAGGTTCACCATCTGGACATAACTCACCCAGGCCGGTGTGGGAATCACCACCTCATCACCCTCGTTGACGAGCGCCAAGATGGTATTGCACAATGCTTGTTTGGCACCGTTGCCCACCACAATCTGGTCGGGGGTGAATGACAAGCCGTTCTCACGTTCCAATTTCTCGCACACCGCCTCACGCAGCGACAGGTAGCCGGGCACCGGCGAGTAGAACGAGAAGTTAGCGTCAATGGCCTCGTGGGCCGCACGCTTGATATGGTCGGGGGTGTAGAAGTCGGGTTCACCCACGCTAAGGTTAATCACATCGACGCCTTGCGCCTTGAGTTCAGTACTTTTTTGCGACATTGCCAGCGTGGCACTGGGTTCCAGCGCGTTCACGCGTCGCGAAATTTCGTTGTTCATTACAGTATTTTATCGTTAATTAGTTTCGTTTTGCAAAATTAGCAAAACCCTTTGGAACAACTGCAAAAAAATCACCGCAAATTTAGACCATAGACGAGGATATATAAAAACATTTCGTTATCTTTGTGGCTCACATCAACACCTTATTACAAAAAAACAGCCTCATGAAACTTCGAATTATAGCGCTCACAGTGGCCCTCGCGGGCTGCCTAGCGGCACTGGCGGCACCCTTTGAGACCGCCACACCGACCGACAGCGCGGCCATGGTGCCAGCCGATGCCTCCCATCTGATTACCGCCAAGGAAATGAACGATAAACAGGTGACCAATCCGCTCGATGCCATCAACGGACGCGTGGCCGGTCTCACCATCACGCATGGCAATAACGGCGTGGCCGCCATGGAGGCCGTGCGCGTGCGCGGTACCACATCGCTCACCGGCGGCAATGACCCGCTCATCATCATCGACGGCGTCATGGGCGACCTACGCACCCTCTCGAGTATCTACCCCGCCGACATCGAGAGCTTCAACGTGCTCAAGGACGCCAGCCAGACCGCGCGATACGGGTCGCGCGGAGCCAGCGGCGTCATCGAGGTCACCACCAAGAAAGGGGCTACGGGACGCGCCACGGTGAGCTACAACGGCAGCTGTGGCTTCGCCAGCGTGGCCAAGAACCTGGATATGCTCGACGCCGACGGATACCGCCGTGCCGTCACCGAGCGCGGCCTCATGCTTATCGACCCGGGTTATAACACCAATTGGCAGCGCGTCATCGAGCAAACCGGCTGGCAACACGACCACCATCTGGCTTTCAGCGGCGGCGGTAAGGACAACGGCTACCGCGTGGCGCTCGGCTACATGGACCACGACGGTGTCATCCTCCACGAGAACTTGCGCAACTTCACCTCCAACATGAGCATGTACCAAAACATGTTCCACGACCTGCTCAAGATTGAGGTGGGAATGTTCGGCAATGTGCTCAAAGAGAAAACCGCCATTTACGATGTGCAAAAAACATTCTATTCGGCAGCCGCATTCATTCCCACTTTCCCCGCCAATGCTTCGGGAGGATATAGCGGATTCACCTACGATAACCAGATAAACCACCCGCTGGCACTCATGGACAGCCGCACAACCGACAAAACCACACACCTGAGCACGCACGCCAAACTTACGTTCAACTTGGGGAAAGGATGGACGCTAAGCGCTTTCTGTGCCTATAGTCACAACGAGGTGGAACGCGACCAATACCTGCCCACCAGCATTTGGGCCAACGGACAGGCCTACCGGGGCACCGACAAGGCCGAATCGCTGCTCGGGGACATCACCGCCAACTATAAAGTCACAATCGGGAAAAACACTTTCGACTTGCTCGCTCTTGCCGAAGCACAAAGCGACACCTACACCGGATTCTGCACCACAACCACCAACTTCAGCCAAAACGAACTCGGGTTCTACTCCATCCAGGCTGGAGCAATCAGCCTGTGGGAGGGAACCAAAAGCTACTATGAGCGGCCCACGATGGCGGCTTTCATGGGGCGCGCCTCGTGGGACTTTGCCAACCGATACGCGATTACGGTGTCGGCGCGCGCCGACGGCTCCTCGAAGTTTGGCGACAACCATAAGTGGGGCTTCTTCCCCTCTATTTCGGGCGCATGGACCCTTAGCAACGAGGCTTTCATGAAGCCCGTGAAATGGGTCGACAAACTTCGTCTCAGTGCCGGATATGGCCTCGCCGGAAACCAAGGCGGCATCGATAGCTACACGTCGATGCGAATGGTGCAACCCATGGGCGTCGTTCCCGTGGGTGAGAAACAGGCCGTGGCCCTGGGCGATGTGCGCAACACCAACCCCGACCTCAAATGGGAGGTGCGCCGCACCTTCAACGTGGGGTTGGAGGCTTCCATGCTCCACGGCCGCCTGTTGGCGAACGTGTCGTTCTACACGAGCAAGACCTGCGACATGCTCTACAACTATAAGGTGCCCACACCGCCTTTCGCTTTCAGCACGCTGCTGGCCAACTTGGGCTCGATGCGTAACAGTGGCACCGAGATTTCGCTCGGCATCACTCCCGTGGTCACCCCCGACTGGGAACTGAACATCAACGCCAACCTCACGTTCCAGTACAACAAGTTGCTCTCGCTCAGCGGCAACTACAACGGATATAACATCGCCGCACCAGAATATGTGCCCATCGCCGCACTCAACGGCGCGGGCTTCCACGGCGGCTACAACAACATCGTGTACCAAATCATGGGGCAACCCCTCGGCGTCTTCTATCTGCCACACAGCGATGGCCTCGCACAAAACGAACAAGGCGACTATGAGTACACTATCGAAGACCTAGACCGTGACGGCGCCATAAACCTTGAAGACGGAAAGGATAGGCGCGTGTGCGGCCAGGCGATGCCCAAACTGCTACTCGGCTCCAATATCAGCCTGCGCTTCAAGCAGTGGGATCTATCGGTGCAAATCAACGGCGCCTTCGGCCACAAGATATATAACGGCACCTCACTCACCTACATGAACATGGAATCGCTGCCAGGATATAACGTCCTTGCCGAGGCACCCGCCAAACGCATCGCCGACCAAACGGCCACCGACTACTGGCTGGAGCGCGGCGACTATGCCAATATCGACTATATCACCCTCGGATGGAACGTGCCACTGCCCAAGGGCAAGGCTGTGAGCCGTCTGCGACTCTCGCTCACCATCAACAACCTGGCCACCATCACCAGCTACTCGGGCCTCACGCCCATAATTAATAACAGCAGCGTCAACGGCACCCTCGGCGTCGACGACAAGCGCACCTACCCCGTGTCGCGCTCATGCGCGCTGGGTGTGGGCATCACCTTTTAACTAATGCATAATCAACAGAATTAAGGTACTGTGGGCCGAGAGCCCGTCTCGGCCACTAACGATTAAATAAAGACCAAAAGAAATGAAACGATATCACCTCTTTTATTTTTTGATGGGAGCAATGATGCTCACCTCGTGCAGTGAATTCCTCAAGGAAGACCCCAAAGAGGCCCTACCGGCCAGCGACACCTTCGCCAACGACGACGACCTCTATCTCAATGGTGTCGCCGCCATTTATCTTAACGTGGGAGGATATAACGACAGCGAGGGACTGCAGGGCACTCGACAAGGCGTGTGGGACCTCAACACGTTCACCACCGACGAGGCCATCGTGCCCACGCGAGGCACCGACTGGTATGACGGTGGTTTTTGGCAAGAGCTCTACACCCACCGCTGGGGCACCAAGAATAATGCCGCCAAAGAAACTTGGAACTACCTATACCGCAGCATACTGCGCTGCAACAAGTCGCTCGAACGCATGAAGAACTATGCCGCCGAAACGGGCAGCGACGTGAGCGATTACCAAGCCGAGGTGCGGGCCCTGCGCGCCATGTTCTACTTCTATGCCTTGGACCTCTATGGGCGCGTGCCAGTGTTCACCACGTCGGAACCTGCCGGCGGCGAATTGGTACCCTGGCCTCGCAGCGATGTCTTCAACTTCGTGCGCGACGAGTTGCTGGAAGTTACGCCGCACCTCTCCCTCGAGCGCAGCAACCACCTGGGTGCTTTCTATGGCCGTATGACGCAGGGCGTGTGCTATTTCCTGCTCGCCAAACTCGCCCTCAACGCCGAGGTCTATTGCCTCGACGAATGGATGACATCGCCACGGCCCGACGGCAAAAAAATCTATTGGACCCTGGAAGGACAAAAGAAAAACACGTGGGAGGCCACCGTCTATTTCTGCGACCAACTCGAACTTGCCGGCTATCGGCTCGAAGAACTGTTCGAGACCAATTTCCTTGTTAAGAACGAAGTATCGATGGAAAACATCTTCACCATCCCCATGGATAAGAACCTCTACACCAACCAGTTCACAAACCTATTCCGCTCACGGCACTACAACCATGCTGCAGCCATCGGACTCAACGGCGAGAACGGACCATGCGCCACGCTCGAAGCCCTCAAGGTGTTTCACTGCGACGAGGCCGACGAGGACCCCCGATTCGATTTGTCGTACTATGCCGGGCAGGTCTATGACCTGAAGGGCAACATGGTGAGGCTCGACGACGGCACGCCCCTCGTCTATGCACAGTGGCAAGTGAAACTCGACCTGGGAAGCTCACCTTACGAGAAGACGGCCGGCGCACGCATGAAAAAATATGCCATCGACCCGGTGGCCACCAAGGACGGCAATCAGAGCGACAACGACATCGTACTCTTCCGCTATGCCGACGCCTTGCTCATGAAAGCCGAGGCCCTGCTCCGCAACCAGGGCGTGAACGAGACCTCGACGGCACTCGTCAACGACGTGCGATGGCGCGTGGGGGCCGACCCGCTATCCAACGTCACCCTCAATGAGCTCCTCGACGAACGGCTGCGCGAGCTCGCATGGGAAGGCTGGCGCCGCAACGACATGATTCGTTTCGGCACCTTCACCAACGCCTATTTCGAGCATAATGCCGACCCCGACAACCACACCATCGTCTTCCCCATTCCCTCCACCTTCCTCCAGCTCACCGGCGCCCCCCAAAACCCCGGCTACTAATCCCCCCCCGGTCCCCCCCCCCGGTCCCCCGTGCCGCGGCTCCGTAGCGGCCTCCTTAACGCATGGCGAGGGCGGCCCCGCACGGCCATTCAGCTCTTTTCGAATGGTTTCCCTAAAGTGATAGAGCATAAATTCAGGCGGAATCAAGCCTTTAAGTGCTCGATTCCGCCTCTTGAGGGTGCTTTTCATTATTCTTTCAGGTGAGAATGTCGCGTGCCCAAAGCGCCTGATGCGTCAATGGCCCGTGCCGTTGCAGGTGGGGCAGATGGAGCCCTCGAGGGTGACATTCACCTCGGTCTTGACAGTGTCGCACGAGAGAACGATGTCGCCATTGGCACCTTGCCCTTGGCTGTGAGTCTTTAGCTCAATATCTAACATCTTGGCTCAAAGCCAATTCCTCATCCCTAATTAAGCAACAGGTTGTAGAGCGCGGTCACATCAGCACCGCTCACCACGCCGTCGCCGTTCACGTCGGCACTGCCGGCGACCGTGGCCCCGTCGAGCAGCACGTTGTAGAGCGCCGTCACGTCGGCACCGCTCACGATGCCGTCGCCGTTCACGTCACCCCTGATGCCTTCGCTCGAGCCGCCGTTCACCTTTGCGGTACTGTTGGCCAGCACGTGGCGCGTGCCGTTCATCTCCACGAGCACATTGTTGCGCAGCGTGATGTTGCCCTTGGTGAACGATGATGCGGCCTTGAGCGAGAACGTGACGATGGCGCCGCTGCTGCCCGTGAAGGCGCGCGGGTTCTGCGAACTCACGAAGACGCGCACCGCGCCGTCGGCCAGCTGGTTGGTCGACACGGCGTGGTTGCTGCAGCGAGAGGTGGGGTCCACGATAAACTCGTCGCCGTCGAACTCGATGGTGAGGCCCGCGGGCAGCACGATGTCGGTCTGCATCGCGCAGTAGGTAGTGTCGTTGGCCAGCAGCACCTGAATCGTCTTGGTTTGGCCCGCATTAATCGAAAAGTCGTTGATATACAAGCGGTCGCGGGCGCCCATCGCCATCACCGCCACAGTCATTGCCATTGCTAAAAATACACGTTTCATTTTATCTTGTTTTTTTGTTTTTTACTCAATTATTTACGGTAATCACTTCGGGCGTGATTTTGCCCAATGCGCGCTGCGTGATGCCCAACAGGTCGCCGATGTCGATGCCGCCGTTGCGGTTCACGTCGGCGGCGACCTCATAGAAGGCGACGACGCTGTTGCCCACCAGTTTGTTGGCGGTGACCACATAATCGGCCACGTCCACCTCGCCGTCGCCGTTGGCGTCGCCCAGCAGGTAGCTGCGCACGATGTGGATTTGCAGCGGCGTGTCGTTGAGGTAAAGCATCTCGCTCGAGGGCTTGGCGATGGACGCGTTGCGCGCATAGATGGTGTAGTAGCCCTCCGACAGCGCCGACGTGTTCAGGTGGAGCGTCATCAGCGTGCCCGCGTTGCCGTTGAAGGCCTTGCCCGACGGCGACGACAACAGCAGGGTGTAAGTGTTGGCGCCCGTCTTGTTCACCGTCAAGCCATGGTCGCGGCCGCGCCTGTCGGCGTTGATGTCGATGTCATACTCGCCGCCGGTTTTCGTCAGTTCCAGGCCCGTGGGGAGCACGATGTCGCATTGCAGGGCGCTCACCGCGTCCTCGTTGGCGAGCCCCACCTCCAGCTGCGCGCGCTCGTTGCCCAGGGTGTTGTTCCTGACGAACGCCAGCTGCAGGCTGTAGCCCTCGCCCACGTTGCTGATGTGCAGGAAGTCCTGCCACACGGGCGTGCTGGCGTAGGCCTCGAGGGCGTCGCGCGGCACGCACAGCCGGCACGTGGCCTTGGTCGAGGCGTCGAAGCTGTTGTCGCTCACGGTGACCTTCGTGGGGTCGGGCATGTTGGCGTTGAGCGTCGCCAGCGCCGAGCAGCCGGCGAAGGCGTTGGTGCCTATCGTGTTCAACTTCACGCCCAGCGTCGCCGTGCGCAGCGACGTGCAGCGGTAGAAGGCGCTGCGCCCCATCTGCTGAAGGCCGTTGCCCGTGTTGAGCTGGGTGAGCATCTGGCAGTTGGCGAAAGCGTAGTTGCCGAGCGAAGTCACGCTCAGCGGCAGTTCGACAGCCACGAGCGCAGTCTCGCTGAAGGCGTACTGTCCGATTGAAGTCACGTTGCTGCCAATAGTGAGCGAGCTGAGCAGCTCGCAGCCGAAGGCTGCGTAGTCGTCAATCGTCTTCACCGAAATGGGAATAGAGAGCGACATGAGCGATTCGCACTCGTAGAAGGCGTACTCACCGATGGCAGTCACCGCGTACTGCTTGCCGGCGTGGCTGACGCTCTGCGGTATGGTTAGCCTCGTCACCCCGGGGTAGTTGTTGCCGTACTTGGTGTAGGTCACCGTCACGCCTTTGCCGTCGCCGTTGAGGTTGTAGGCGATGTCGCCGGCCATGAAGTCGTAGGCGCTGGCCGTGAGGCAGCACAGTAGTGCCAATGATATCAATAACGAATGTTTCATTGTCTATTTCTTTTGGGGTTAGAATTGGAGTTTTGCGGTGGTGCCGTTGAAGGTGGCGATGACGATGTCGCCGTGCGTCACGCTCACGGGATAGACGTTGCGGCCGGGCTGCACCGTCACGTGTCGGCTCATGCCGTTGACGCGCACCAGCCGGGCCATGCCCGCCACGGGGCTCTCGATGACCACGGCGCCGTCGCGGCCGTAGATGTTGACGCGGTCGCAGCTCACCTCGCCCACGCCCGATACCTGGTTCAGGTCGAGCGACACGTCGCCCGTGGCAAGGTGCTTGATGAGGCCGCGCTCGGCCATCGTCACATTACCGATTTTAAGCGACTCGCCGATGCGGGCCTTGCCGCGCAGCGTGAGGGTAAGCGCGTCGCCGCCGCCCCCGGCTATCTCTTGGGTGCCGAACGACGAGAGGATGACGCGTGCCTTGCCCTCGGGCGTGGCGCCCGTGGCGGCGTCCATGCCGGTGGCGCGTTCGGTCACGGCGGCACACTCGAGGGTCACGCCCTGCGGCAGGTCGAGGTCGAGCTGCAGGGCCGCCAGCGGAGCGTCGTTGTCGACGGCGACGGTCACCACGGTGCGGTCGGCGCTCGCCTCGGTCACCGCGGCGGTAACGGCATAGTCGGCGCCGGGAGGCATCACGGCCGGCGCGAGCTGGTAGCCGTTCACGCCGGGCTTAATCTCCTTCTCGCGAATCTCAAGCGCGATGCGGTTAATCGCCACGAGGTCGTTCACGTCGAAGGCCGAGATGTCGTAATCCGCGTTGGCGGCATCGGTGAAGAAATGCGAACCCGTGTCGCGGCCAAGGAGGTAGTTGGCGGTGACCACGTAGTCGGCCACATCGACTTCGACGTCGGCGTTGGCGTCGCCCACGAGGTAGGCGAGTCGCACAATCGATTGCGAGCTTGCCACGTTGTGCTTCGTCTCGTTGGCCTCGGCCATGACGACATCGCTCAATGTGATGGCGTAGTCGCCTATCAATGCATGATACTGATTGTCAATCTTTATGTTCAAATGCAGGACGGCGCCCGTGCTGCCGCTGAAGGTGCCGTTGGTGGGCGACGAAATCAGCACGAAGTAGTTGTTGTTTGCCCGAGGCTCCACGCCCCACGTATGGTTGCGCGCCTTGCGGTCGTTGTCGAGCCAGATGTCGTAGTCGCCGTAGCTGTCGGTCACCAGTGAAACGCCTGAGGGCAACTTCATCACGAACTGCAAGCCCGATATTGCCTGGCGGTTGCTCATGTTTATCGCCAGCTCGTAGGTGCGCTGCTCGGTGCCGCGCACGTGCGCCACATCGGGCGTGATTGTAAGCGAATAGTCGGGCACCACGGTCACGAGGCACGAGGCGCTCACGCCCGAGCCGTCGGTGGCTGTAGCTTTGATAGTTGCAGAGCCCACTGCCTTTGCTGTTACCTTTCCGTTTTGGTCAACGGTCGCCACGTTCGTGTTGCTTGACGACCATGTAAGTGTTTTGTTGATTACTCCGCTTGGCGTAAAGGTTGCCGTGAGCGTTTCGTTGTCACCCACAAACAATGATGTTGCTGTCTTGTTCAGCGTGATATTTGTGATGCCCTTCACGGTGACAACGCAAGTCGCCTTCTGGTTGGTGCCATCGGTGGCGGTCGCCGTGATGGTGGCTGTGCCAAGTGCCTTCGCCGTTATCTTGCCGTTCTGGTCCACGGTGGCCACACTCGTGTTGCTCGACGACCACGTGAGCGTCTTGTTTGAGGCATCGCTTGGCAAGACTGTAGCGGTAAGTGTCAGCGTGCCGCTCTGGAATATATTGGCCGAGGTTTGGCTCAGTGTGATGGAACTCACCGGGACATTGACTGTCACACGGCAGGATGCGTTGACGCCCGAGCCGTCGGTTGCCGAGGCCGTAATGAGCGCCACGCCGGCCGCTTTCGCTGTCACCTTACCATTCTGGTCCACTGTAGCCACGTTCGTGTTGCTTGATGACCAAGACAACGTCTTGGTGGTGGCATTGGTGGGCAACACCGTGGCAGTGAGCGTCAGCGAGTTGCCTTTGTTGATAGTGGCTGACGTTTGGCTTAATGTGATGGAAGTCACAGGAATGACAACCGTTACTTGGCATGTGGCTTTCACGCCCGAGCCATCGGTGGCGGTCGCTGTGATGGTGGCATTGCCGGCAGCCTTCGCTGTCACCTTGCCATTCTGGTCCACGGTCGCCACGCTCGTGTTGCTCGATGACCAAGAGAGCGTCTTATTGGTGGCATTGGTGGGTTGTACGGTGGCAGTCAGTGTCAGCGAGTTGCCTTTGTTGATAGTGGCCGACGTTTGGCTTAATGTGATGGAGGATACAGGAATAATAACACTCACTTGGCAAGAGGCGCTCACGTCCGAACCATCGGTGGCGGTCGCTGTGATAGTTGCAGAGCCCACTGCCTTTGCTGTAACTTTGCCGTTTTGGTCCACAGTCGCCACGCTCATGTTGCTCGATGACCATGACAACGTCTTATTTGTGGCATTGGTGGGTTGTATGGTAGCAGTGAGTGTCAGCGAGTTGCCTTTGTTGATAGTGGCCGACGTTTGGCTCAATGTGATGGAGGTCACAGGAATAATAACCGTTACTTGGCACGTGGCTTTCATGCCTGTGCCGTCGGTGGCGGCCGCTGTGATGGTGGCATTGCCGGCAGCCTTCGCTGTCACCTTGCCATTCTGGTCCACGGTCGCCACGCTCGTGTTGCTCGATGACCAATTGAGTACAGAATAAGCATTCGCGGGCAAAACGGTGGCTGTAAGGGTCTCAGTATGGCCTTTGTCCAAAATCAATTGTGTTTTATTCAGACTAATGGATGAAACCATCGGATAGATATTCAGGAAGTCTTTCCACTGATAAGCTACTTTATACAAATTAAGCGAAGCTTCTGGAACCGTTAGGATACAACTTGATTTATCAACACCATCAAACACCCAAATCCCTAGCGTCACATCATTGGGATTTAATATTTTGCTATAAATATTCGTCAAGCCGCTGCAATCTTGGAACGCACAGTCGCCGATGTCGGTGACGGAGTTCGGGATGGTCACACTCGTCAAGCCAGTGCAACCTGAGAACGCTTGGATGCCGATGGAGGTGACGGAGTTGGGGATGGTGACGCTCGTCAAGCCGGTGCAATTGAAGAACGCAGCGCTGTAGATAGCAACGACAGCGTAAGATTTATTACGAATTAATATACTAGCGGGAATGATTAACTCGGGGTTGAGCTCGGCACCGGACTGCGAATGCGTATAAGCCACCATAGCTATGGCATTTGTTTCGTCTATATAGTAAGCCAGTCCATCACGATACAAATAACTTGTAGACGTATCGAATTCTGCACTTGCGGGCAACGCAGCCATCAGCGCCACCGCCAGCAATATTGATTTGAAAAATCTTGTTCTCATTGTCTTTATATTTTGTTCTTTTCGTTCCTGTTTTGAGGCTCAAAGCATAATTCCTAATTCCTCATTCCTAATTAACTTTAGTCCTGAGTCTATAGTCGAACTCAATTCCTAATTCCTAATTGAGGAGGAGGTTGTAGAGGGCGGTCACGTCGGCGCCACTCACCACGCCGTCGCCGTTCACGTCGGAGTTGCCGCCGGCCTCGGTGCCGTTGAGCAGCTCGTTGTAGAGCGCCGTCACGTCGGCTCCGCTAATCACGCCGTCACAATTGATGTCGCCTGCGTCGGCAATCACCGCCACCACACATTCGGCCGACACCGCCTCGCCGTCGGTGCGTCGTACGGTGACCACCGCCTCTTCGTTGGTTATGCCGCCGCGTGCCGCAATCATCAGTTTGCCGTTAGCGATTCTTGCCACTACCACATCTTGGTCGCTCGACTCGGCAGTGTACGTCGCTGCTATGTCGCCGGTGATGGCGATGCCCATTGTCATCACTCCGTTAGGCTTGAGCGTGACGCTGTCGTTGTCGAGGGTGATGGTCGCCATGCTGCTCACGGTCACGGTCACGTGGCAGGTGGCCGTCTTGTCGAGCACCGTGGCCACGATATCACATTCACCGTTGCCGGTTGCGGTCACTACGCCGTTGTCGTTCACCGTGGCGACGCCTTCGTCGGTCGACCGCCACGACGCACTCAGCCCCGTGTTGCCGGGAGTGATTATTGCCTCGAGCGTCGCTTGGCCGCCGATTTCGCTCATTTCAAGGCTATTTTCGTTCAATGCCAATGTAATTTCGGGATAGGACGACGCTATAAGGCTGCGGGCATACACTGCCGCGTTGTCGGCGAGCGTGGCATAGATGTAACAACTACCCGACCCCATAGCAGTCACCAGACCGTTGTCGCTCACTGTAGCCACTTTCTCATTGGAAGAGCTCCAGATGATTTCGCTGTCGGCTGGATTTACTGTGGCCGAAAGCTGCAGCTCCTGCCACTGAACGAGGGCCGCCTCGCTCTGGTCCAAAGTGAGTTTGTCAGTTATGTCGTTGTTGATGTTATTGAAATTCGACCAATAGTCGGCCAGGAAATAATCCGCCATGGAATTTGTCGGGACATGGAGCACTCCGTCATAATTGGAGAAAGTGTTTGACGAACAGGTCGGCGGATTCTCGGCATAGCAGTTCACCACATCAGGAGCGAAGCCGAAGCCTCCCAGCGAAGTGATACCGCTACCGATATTTAAAGTCTTAAACTGCGAAATAACACCGCTTAAACCGAGCATTTTAGACGAATTATATCTCCAATTGCCAAAACCGCTTAGGGTCACGCTCGTCAAGCCGTAGCAACCATAGAACGCCCAGTTGCCGATTTCGTAGACGAAGTTGCCGATGGTCACGCTCGTCAAGCCGCTGCAACCATAGAACGCATACTCGCCGATTTCGTAGACGAAGTTGCCGATGGTCACGCTCGTCAAGCCGCTGCAACTCCGGAACGCGTAGTGGCCGATGGAGATGACGGAGTTCGGGATGGTCACGCTCGTCAAGCCGCTGCAATTCTCGAACGCATAGTTGCCGATGGTGGTGACGGAGTTGCCGATGGTCACGCTCGTCAAGCCAGTGCAACCGCGGAACGCACCTACGCCGATGGTGGTGACGGAGTTGGGGATGGTCACGCTCGTCAAGCCGCTGCAACGAAAGAACGCATAGCAGCCGATGGAGGTGACGGAGTTGGGGATGACAGTGTTTTGACAACCAACGAATAATGTATTGGAAGCCGTTTTGATTATGGCGTTGCAATTATTTCGCGAATCGTAAACGGTATTGCC
>JAGCUP010000037.1 GCA_017962765.1 Muribaculaceae bacterium
GTGGGACCTAGTGGACCGCGAGGACCTCAAATATCAGTTCCTCAACAACTGGGATAACGACGTCATGCACCTGCTGGGCGAGTGCCACAACTTCCAGGCGCTTCCCATCCGCAAGCTGTGGGACAAGGACGACGACCAAGTGCTGGCCTTCATGCGCGGCAACCTTGTGTTCGTGTTCAACTTCCATCCCTTCAAGTCGTTCAGCGACTACGGCTTCCTCGCCCCGGCCGGCGAATACCACGACGTGATGGACAGCGACAACGCACGCTACGGCGGCTATGGAAACATTGAGGCAGGCGTGCACTTCACCCAGGGCGACCCGGTCTATGACAGCGCCCACCTGGGCTGGCTCAAGCTCTACATTCCCGCCCGCTCGGCGTTGATTCTGCGGCTCCAGCCCGCATCGCCCGCCGTTGTCAAGGCAAAGAAGGCCGCTGCCAAAAAGCCTGCTGCCAAGACCCCAAAAAAGAAATAAAAATGAAATATAACTAAATTAACAATAACAATAACCTAAGTATTTATTTTCCCTGTGAAAACCTTGAACTTTGAAGACCTGATTCAATTCAGGAAAAAAGCCCAGGCAGATTTAAATATGCGTGAGCTTAGCTATGCTGCTGTAAGTGAAAGGAGTTGTGGCCTCGCCGTAGGTACCGAGCACATCGAATTGCTGTGTTGCGGTGGTACGGGTTGTAAAGCTTCTAACAGCGCAAAAATTGTCGACAACTTGAAGGCCGCCATTGAGTCCAATGGCATTGCCGATAAAGTTGATGTGATTGTAACAGGCTGTTTCGGATTCTGTGAGAAAGGCCCCATTGTGAAAGTGATGCCCGACAACACGTTCTACACCCAAGTGACTCCCGAAGATGCCGAGGAAATCGTTAAAGAGCACGTTATCGGTGGCCGCCGCGTGGAGCGTCTGCTCTATGTGGACCCCAAGACGAACGCCACTGTGAGCGACTCGAAGCACATGGACTTCTATCGCAAGCAGCAGCGTGTGGCCTTGCGAAACTGTGGTCTCATTGACCCGGAGAACATTGCCGAGTACATTGCCCGAGACGGTTACATGGCACTCTCGAACGCCCTGCAGAACCAAACTCCCGAAGAGGTTATCGACATTATCAAGAAGTCGGGACTTCGCGGACGTGGCGGTGCGGGCTTCCCGACAGGCATGAAGTGGGGCTTTGCCCGTACTTATCAAGCCGAACACAAGTATGTGGTGTGTAACGCCGATGAGGGCGACCCCGGTGCATTCATGGACCGTTCCATCATGGAGGGCGACCCCCACTCGGTAATTGAGGCCATGGCCTTGTGCGGTTATTGCATCGGCGCCAGCGAGGGCCTTATCTACATTCGTGCAGAATACCCGCTTGCTGTGCATCGCCTGAAAATTGCCATCGAGCAAGCGCGAGAATATGGCATGCTCGGCAAGCACATCATGGGAAGCGAGTTCGACTTCGATATCGAAATCCGCTATGGTGCCGGCGCTTTCGTGTGCGGTGAGGAAACCGCCCTTATCCACTCGATGGAAGGCAAGCGCGGTGAGCCTACGCTTAAACCTCCCTTCCCCGCCGAGAGCGGTTACAATGGCTATCCCACTAACGTGAATAACGTGGAAACCCTAGCCAACGTTCCCATCATCATGACGAAGGGCGCCGACTGGTTTGCCTCGATTGGTACCGAAAAATCGAAGGGCACCAAGGTGTTTGCGCTTGCCGGCAAGATTAACAACGTGGGACTTATCGAAGTGCCCATGGGTACCACGCTTCGCGAAATCATCTATGACATCGGTGGTGGCGTGAAGAATGGCAAGAAGTTCAAGGCTGTTCAAACTGGTGGCCCCTCGGGCGGTTGCTTAACCGAGAAACACCTCGATATTCCCATTGACTATGAGAGTCTGGGCGCAGCCGGCTCCATGATGGGTTCCGGCGGTATGATTGTGATGGACGAGGACGACTGCATGGTATCAGTTGCCAAGTTCTATCTTGAGTTCACCGTGGGCGAGTCGTGTGGCAAGTGCACCCCCTGCCGCATTGGCAACAAGCGCATGCTGGAGATTCTTACCCGCATTACCGAGGGCAAGGGCACAATGGACGACATTGAGCACCTGAAGTCACTGGCCGCCACCATCAAGGATACCGCTTTGTGCGGACTGGGCCAGACCTCTCCCAACCCCGTGTTATCGACCATTGATAACTTCTACGATGAATATGTGGAACACGTGAAGAAGCACACTTGCCGCGCTAAGCAGTGTAAGGCCCTTTTGACCTATACTGTGAATCCCGAGAAGTGTAAAGGCTGTGGCGCTTGCGCGCGCAATTGCCCTGCCGACGCTATCATCGGCGACATCCGCAAGCCTCATGTGATTAATCCCTACAAGTGCATTCGTTGCGGTATGTGCCAGTCGCGTTGCCGTTTCGACGCCATTCATATTTTCTAAAACTACAGTATATTCGTCATGGAAGAAAAATTGATAAAACTGACTATTGATAACCATGTGGTGGAAGTGCCGCAGGGCACTACGCTCTTGGAGGCCGGCAAAAAGATCGGCATCGATATCCCCACCCTGTGCCACATCGACCTTAAGGGCACTTGCGTGAAGAACAAACCGGCTTCGTGCCGTCTGTGTGTGGTGGAGGTGGAAGGCCGCCGCAACCTGGCCCCCGCTTGCGCCACTGCTTGCACGCCCGACATGGTGGTTTACACCAATTCGGCACGTGTAATCAGGGCCCGCAAGACCGTGGCCGAGCTCATCCTTTCGGACCACCCCAACGATTGCCTCACCTGCCCCAAGTGCAGTGATTGCGAGCTTCAGCGTCTTGTGATGCGTCTGAACATCCGTCAGATGCCTTACAACGATGGTGCGAAGAGCCAGCGCAAGAATGAGGTGACTCCCGCCATCACGCGCAACATGGAGAAATGTATTTACTGCCGTCGTTGCGAGACGGTTTGTAACGAAGTGCAGAGTGTGGGTGTCCTTGGTGCCATCCGTCGCGGTTTCGACACGACAATCGCTCCCACATTCGACCGTATGTTTGTGGACACCGACTGCACCTATTGCGGTCAGTGCGTGGCTGTTTGCCCCGTGGGCGCACTCACCGAGCGCGACTACACCGACCAACTCATGGCCGACATCACCAACCCCGACAAGGTGGTGGTGGCCCAACCTGCTCCCGCGGTACGTTATGCCTTGGGCGAGGAATTCGGCATGAAACCTGGTGAAATTGTTACCGGGAAATTGGCTACGGCCCTGCGCGACTTGGGATTTGACTATGTGTTTGACACCGACTTTGGCGCCGACCTCACCATCATGGAAGAGGGTGCCGAGATTCTTGACCGCCTCAAGAAATTCCTTGGTGGCGACAAGACGGTGAAATTGCCCATCATGACTTCGTGCTGTCCGGCTTGGGTGAACTTCTACGAACACAACTATCCCGACCTGCTCGACTATCCTTCGAGCGCTAAGTCGCCGGCTCAGATGTTCGGTGCCATTGCCAAGACCTATTGGGCCGAGAAGATGGGTATCCCACGCGAGAAACTCGTGGTGGTTTCCATCATGCCCTGTCTGGCCAAGAAATATGAGTGCGGCCGCGAGGAGTTCAAGGTTAACGGCAATCCTGATGTGGATTACAGCATCTCGACCCGCGAGCTGGCCCGCCTCATCAAACGCGCCAACATCAACTTCGCACAACTTCCCGACAGTGACTTCGACAGCCCGCTGGGCGAATCGACCGGTGCCGCCGCAATATTCGGCGTCACGGGTGGTGTGATGGAGGCCGCACTGCGCACCGTATATGAGGTATATACCGGTAAGACGTTGCCCCACATCGACTTTAACGATGTGCGCGGCTTTGACGGAATCCGCGAGGCCACGATTGACCTGAACGGCTTTGAACTGAAAGTTTGTGTGGCCCACACCTTGAGCAACGCCCGCATCATCATGGACAAGCTGCGCGCCGGCGAGCTCGATTACCATGTGGTGGAGGTGATGGCATGCCCCGGCGGTTGCATCGGTGGCGCCGGCCAACCCTATCACCATGGCAATATCGAGGCCCTCAAGGCCCGTCGCGACGCTCTTTATGCCGAGGATTGTGGCAAGCCGTTGCGCAAGAGCCACGAGAACCCCGACATCCAGAAACTCTACAAGGAATTCCTTGGCGAGCCTCTGAGCGAGAAGTCGCATCACTTGCTGCACACTCATTATTTTGACAAATCAATCACGTAATCTTGGCTAAAACCTATATATTATGGCAAAAGAAATGAAATTGGCATGTAATGTCATTGAGCAGGTGGAGGCCATCTGCGACAAGCACGGCAACAAACCGGGCGAGCTCATCAATATTCTTCACGAGGCACAGTCGCTCCACGGCTATCTGCCCGAAGAAATGCAGCGCATCATAGCTCGCAAACTTAATATTCCCGCCTCGAAGGTGTATGGTGTGGTGACGTTCTATTCGTTCTTCACCATGACTCCCAAGGGTAAGCACCCGATTTCGGTGTGTCTGGGAACGGCCTGCTACGTACGTGGTTCGGAGAAGCTGCTTGAGGAAATCAAGCGAATTCTCAATATTGAGGTTGGCGAGACGACTCCCGACGGCAAGTTCTCGCTCGACTGCCTGCGTTGCGTGGGCGCCTGCGGTTTGGCTCCCGTGGTGACCATCGGCGAGAAAGTGTATGGTCGCCTCCAGCCCAAGGATGTCCAGAAGATTCTGGAAGAAGTGGGAGATTGAAATAAATCAAGCCTAAAATAGTATCAGGCCACGAAGCTCTTTCGCTCGTGGCCTGATTTTGTGTCTTCTGTTAAGGCATTGACACTTTGTCGAGGATGCCTTGGAGATGGGCTATCGCGAGTCCATAGTTGGTGATAGGCACTCCTTGTTCCTGTGCCCGCCTGATGCGGGAGAGCATAAGTTTTCGGTTGAACATGCAGGCTCCGCAGTGGATAATCAAATCATAGCGTGTAAGGTCGCTTGAATAGTCCTTGCCAGCATGAATTTCAAACTCCACGGTTTCGCCGAACCGCTTTTTGATGAGGCGGGGGATTTTTTCCCGTCCGATGTCCTCGTTCATGGGGGCATGGGTGCAAGCTTCGGCAATGAGTATGCGGGATGAGGAAGAGAGGCTGTCGATGGCGTGCGCTCCCTCGATGAGTGCTTCAATATTGCCTTTGTTGCCCGCCATTAACACCGAGAAAGAGGTGAGGCGCGTACCCTCGGGCGTGAGTTCTTGCACCTGCTTGAATGCCTGCGAGTCGGTGATGATGAGGGTTGGCGGCTCGCACAAAGCCTCGAGGCTACTCTTGAGTGAGGCCGTGTCGCAGCACATCACTCGGCAGCGCTTGTCGAGGAGGTCGCGGATGGTTTGCACCTGTGGCAGGATGAGGCGTCCACGAGGGGCTTGCGGGTCTTGTGGCATGACCAGCAGCACCAAGTCGCCGGGGTTGGCGAGGTTCCCAGTGAGGCTGGTAGGCTCGTTGTCGCTGGCAGCTTCGACGAGCGCATTGCGCAACGCGTCAAGGTTGTGGCGTGTGGTGGCACTTACAGCCACGGGGGTGGTGCAGAGGGCGTGAGCTGCCCGCTCTATTTCGGCCTCCACCTCGTTGGTGCGGTCCACTTTGTTAAGCACGAGCACCGTGGGGACTTCCAATCGCCGTAATTCGTCAATCCACGCTTTTTCAAGGTCGAGGCTTGTGGTTTGGTCGATGACCACGATGGCCATGTCGGCCTGGTCGATGACGCGGCGTGTGCGCTCGTTGCGCAGCTCGCCCACCTGCCCCTCGTCGTCGAATCCTGCCGTGTCAATGAACAGGCATGGCCCCAGGGGATGCAGTTCCATGGCTCGGTTTACGGGGTCGGTAGTCGTTCCTGCTTCGGGCGAGACAATGGCGGCTTGTTGCCCCGTGATGGCATTGAGCAACGATGACTTTCCCACGTTGCGCCTGCCAAAGATGGCGATGTGTCGCCTTATCGATTGCGGGGAGTTGTTCATAGTTATTGCTAAACTGATTTTTTAGAAGCGGAAGTCGCGTTCGCCGTTCGCGATGTCGATAAGTCGCCGGTTGGCGAGGTTGCGTATGCGTTCGTTGGGAAGCCGTTCCAGTTCGCGTCGGATGAGGGCCTCGCCTTTTTCGCGGGTCGCGGGGCTGGCATAGTCCTCAAGATACTCTTTGAGGGTAATCATGGCGTTGGGCGTGCAGCAGTGGCTTATTTTTCCCTGCTTCACAAGTGTCATGAAACGGTCGCCGGTTCGTCCCTCGCGGTAGCATGCGGTGCAGAAGCTGGGCAGGTAGTCGATGTCGAGCAGCCAGGCTATGACCTCGTCGAGGGTTCGCGTGTCGCTCACATCGAATTGCGCCGTGTCGTCGTGGCGTTCTGTGGTGGTGTAGCCACCTACGCTGGTGCGCGACCCTCCGCTGATTTGTGAGATGCCGAGGTCAAGAACCTTCTCCCTCACTTTTTGCGACTCGCGGGTGGAGATAATCATACCGGTGTAAGGTGCGGCAAGGCGGATGATGGCCACTATCTTGCAGAAGATGTCGTCGGGGAGGACATCGGGGAACTCGTCGAGCGAAATGTCGTCGGCGGGGCAGATGCGCGGCACGCTGATGGTGTGGGGCCCGACGCCCATGCGTGCCTCAAGGTGTTCGGCGTGCATGAGCAATCCCACAAGGTCGTAGCGGTAGGTCGTCAGGCCATAAAGCACGCCTATGCCCACGTCATCGACTCCGCCTTCCATGGCGCGGTCCATGGCCTCGGTGTGGTATGCATAGTTGCTCTTGGGGCCTGTGGGGTGTAACTTTTCATAGTTTTCCTTGTTATAGGTCTCCTGAAACAAGATATAGGTGCCTATTCCCGCCTCTTTGAGCTTGGTGTAGTTCTCGACGGTGGTGGCGGCGATGTTCACGTTCACGCGCCTGATGGCCCCGTTTCCCACGCGGGTGTCGTAGATGGTCTTGATTGACTCGAGGATATACTCGATAGGGTTCAGGACGGGATGCTCACCGGCCTCGAGTGCCAGGCGTTTGTGTCCCATCTGCTGCAAGGCGATTACTTCTTGACGGATTTCATCCTGCGTGAGCTTTTTGCGGGGTATGGTGTGGTTTTTGCCGTGATAGGGGCAATATACACAGCCATTTATGCAATAGTTGGAAAGGTATAGCGGGGCAAAGAGGACGATGCGGTTACCGTACAGTTTTTGCTTTACTTCGCGGGCCAAGTTTTCGAATCGTTCCACGAGGTCGGGTTGGTCGCAGTCGAGCAGCACGGCGGCCTCGCGGTGGGTAAGGCCCTTGCAAGTGGCTGCTTTGTTGATAATTTCCTCTATGAGAGGTCGGTTGCTGCGGTTTTGCGCAGCATAGTCAAGCGTCTCAAGAATTTCGTCATGGTTGATGAATTCTTCGGCATGAGCTGATTTGGGGTTATACATAATTCAATGAGGATTATAAGGTTTTGATAGGTTCTTTATAGTCACCGCGGCCCCAGTCGATGTGGTAGCCGATGCGGTTGAGTTGCGTCTCCAGTTGCTGGATTCCCTCGGCGGGGTCGGTGATCGCCTTGCCGTCGTAGAGGGTATAATTTTCTCGTGCGCTGGCGGGGGTGAGGTTCGGCATCACCACGTTGGCACCGGCCCGGATGCCCATCACGCGGCCTTCGGGGTGAAGAGAGTTGAGGGCGGTGGTGCTGGGGATTAATGCGTGGGGAAACATCAGGCGGAAGATGGAATAGAGGCGTGTGGTGAGGTCAATGCTTCCGGCGGGAAACTGCCCCAGGGGCGTGTCGTGATGGGGGACAAACGGCCCGAGGCCTATCATCTGCGGCTTGAAAAGTTCGATGAATTTAATGTCCTCCACGATATGGGCGATGGTTTGTCCCGGGCTACCCACCATGATGCCGGTGCCTGTTTGGAAGCCCAGCTCGCGAAGGTCGTTGAGGCACCTCAGCCGGTTGTCGAGCGACATCTCGCGCGGGTGCAGCTTCGCATAATGGGCCGCATTATGACTCTCGTGGCGCAGCAGGTAGCGGTCGGCTCCCGCGTTGCGGAACAGTTCATAATCTTCCCGTGGCCATTCGCCGAGCGAAAGGGTGATGGCGCAATCGCTCCATCGGGCCCTGATGTCGGCCACCAATCCAGCTATCCATGGGGCTTTTTCCCGAGGCAACTCCCCACCTTGCAGCACAAAGGTGCGGAAGCCCAGCTCGTGGCCTGCTTGGCAGCTCTGCATCACTTGTTCGTGGGTGAGGATGTAACGTGGTAAAGCGACGTTGCTGCGCCTTATGCCGCAATAGTAGCAGTCGTTGCGGCACACGTTGGTGAGCTCGATGAGCCCTCTCACAAAGATGCCTTGCCCAAAAACACTTGTCGCCACGCGTTGAGCCTCTCGGCGCAGATACTCAAGAAGTTCCGCGTCTTCACTTGTCAGCAGGGCCTCATAACCCTCATCGTTCAAGTGATGGCTCTCGCGCAATGTGTCAACAAGATGTCTCATGAAAAGCTGAATAGGCACTATTGAAATCCCGCAAAATTACAAAAAATGCCTCATTGCTGCAACCCCCACCCCGAAATTAGGCGGCATTTCAGGAAAAACAAGAAGTTGTCTTGCTTTTCCGCTCGCCTTGCACTAATTTTATATAAATAAGGCGGCGTTTCGGCAATAAAAATGAAAAAAATGATTTTTCATTTTGTATTGCTCTCAACTTGCACTAATGTTGCCGCTGTCGCGGCGAAATTAGGCTGCGGCTCAACAAAAGCAAAAAATATTTTGCTTTTGTGTTCGCCTTGCACTAATTTTGCAGGGCAAAAGAAGGGAGGAGTCCTTTCTACATTATTAATTAAAGTGTTGAGAAAATGGGATACATCGTTAGCGACAGCAAGAAGATTACGACCAAGCGTATTCGCGAGATGAAGCAAACGGGCGAGAAAATCGCCGTGCTTACGAGTTATGACTATACCATCGCAAGCCTTGTGGAGCAGGGCGGCGTCGATATGATTCATGTGGGCGACAGCGCCTCAAATGTGATGCAGGGCAATTACACGACTGTCCCCATCACGATTGACGATATGATCGTGTATGGGCGCACAGTAGCACGCGCTTGCCGCCGCGCTATGACCTGCATAGATATGCCGTTCGGCACTTACCAGGGCGACCCGTACGAGGCGCAGCGCAATGCTGTGAAGCTGATTCAGCAGACCGGCATCGACAGCGTCAAGGTGGAGGGCGGTGAGGAAATAGCACCTGCCATCGAACTGATTATACGCTCGGGAATCCCCGTTTTCGGGCATTTAGGGCTAACCCCGCAGAGTGTGTACCAGTTTGGCAGTTTTGCCGTGCGCGCCCAGGAGGAGGCCGAAGCCAAGAAATTGCTCAATGACGCAAAACAGCTTGAGCAGTTGGGCTGTTTCGCCATCGTCCTCGAGAAGATTCCCGCCGACTTGGCTCGGCGCGTGACCGAATCTGTCGCCATCCCCACGGTGGGCATCGGAGCCGGTCCGCACTGCGATGGCCAGGTGCTCGTAGTGCAAGACATGCTGGGCATGAACATGGGTTTCAGTCCCAAGTTCCTGCGGCGCTACAACAACCTGGGCGAGCAAATCATCGAAAGCGTGGGCAACTACGTGAGCGACGTGAAAGCCGGCACTTACCCCAACGAACAAGAACAATACTAATCCAATATCCAAAAAATGAGCGAGAACTTCAAAATGGTCGCCAAGACCTTCCAAGGACTGGAAGGCGTGCTCAGCGACGAACTCACGGCCTTGGGAGCCACCGACGTGCAGCAAGGTCGCCGCATGGTGTCGTTCACCGGCGACAAGGCCATGCTCTATCGTGCCAATCTGTGCTTGCGCACGGCGTTGCGCATCCTCGTACCCTTCTACACCTTTGAGAGCAATGACGCCGACGACCTCTACGAGCAAGTAAAGAAATATCCGTGGGAAGAGATGCTCACCCCGGCGAGCACTTTTGCCATCGACACCACCGTGTTCAGCGAGCACTTCCGCCACTCGCGCTTCGTCACCTACCGCGTGAAGGATGCCGTCGCCGACTATTTCATGGAGCGCGAGGGTAAACGCCCCTCGATACGCCTCAACGCCCCCGACCGTATCTTCAATGTGCACATCAGCGGCAGTGAGGTAACCATCTCGCTCGACAGCTCGGGAGAGCCCCTTTTCAAGCGCGGATGGCGCGTGGCACAGACCGAAGCGCCCATCAACGCCGTGCTCGCCGCCGGCATCATCAAGCTGGCGGGCTGGGATGGCCAGTGCGACCTCATCGACCCGATGTGCGGCTCGGGCACGTTCCTCGTCGAAGCTGCGCTGATAGCGGCCAACATCAACCCCGGTATCTATCGCGACAGCTTCGCTTTCCAGCAGTGGAAGGACTACGATGCCGACCTGTTCAGTGAACTCTATGACGATGACAGTGGTGAGCGCGAGTTCACCCACAAGATATATGGTAGCGACATCATGGCGAAGGCCATCGCTATCAGCGAGGCCAACATCAAACGTGCCGGCGTGGCCAAATACATCCAGCTGGAACGCAAGGCCCTCGAGGACTGGACCGAGGCTCCCGAGAAGGGCATGGTCATCACCAACCCTCCCTATGGCGAGCGCCTCGTGGTGGGCGACATCGAGAGTTTGTATCAGACGCTGGGCCAGAAAATCAAACACGTGTTCCGTGGTTACGAAGCCTGGGTGATTTGCGCCGACGACCGCGAGCTCTACAGCAACATCGGCCTCAAGGCCTCGATACACTATCCGTTGCTCAACGGCGACATTGAGTGCGAGTTGCGCCAGTACAAGAGCTTTGACGGCTCTTACAGCGAGATGCGCGAGCGGGGCGAGCACATCAAGAACGAGGACTTCCGCGCCAGCGAACGCTTCGAGCGCCGACCGCGCCGCGACTTCCACGACCGCGATGAGCGCGGCGACCGTGGTGACCGTCCTGACCGCGAACGCCGCCCACGTCGTGAATACGGCGACCGTGACGACCGTCCGCGACGCTTCGACCGTGACCGTGATGACCGCCCACGCCGCGAATATCACGACCGGGACCATAAGCCCTATGCCGAGCGGGGACGCGACGAGAACGGCGACGAGGCCCACGGCACTTGGCACGACCGCCCCATCCACTTCCGCGAGCCGCGTCTGGGCAAGGATGCCGAGCGTCCCATCTTCCACGGGCGTCGCAAGGGGTGGAAACGTCGTGACATAGACCTCGACAACCCGACTCAGAACGACCCATCGTCCGAGGAATAAAGCGCTGGCCATGAAAGCGACGACGGCAAAGGTGTGGCGCAAGGCCCTGAAGATAACGGCGTGGACGCTAGGTGGCATAGCGCTATTGCTCGTCCTTTCCTTCGCGCTGCTCAACACGAGCTATGTGCAAAACAAGCTCATGGGATTTGTCACCGATGCCCTCTCCGATGAGCTTCATACGCGCGTGAGCGTAGATAAGGTGAGCGTCACTTTCCTCACCCACGACATCAAGCTGAAGGGTTTCACCATCGAGGACCGCCAGCAACGCAAAATGCTACAAGTGGAGCAGGCAGTGGCCGACGTGGACTTATGGCCGCTGCTGCGCAACGAGGTACACATCAGCGACCTTGAACTCCAAGGTGTCGAGGCCCGTCTCTACAAGGCATCGCCCGATACGGCCGCCAATTACCAATTTGTGATAGATGCCTTCAAAACTGAGGACACGGGTGGCAAGAAAATGAAAATCACCCTCGAAGATGTTGATGTCGAGCGGGTGAATGTGAGCTATAATAGTGACACATTGGCTCTCGGTAGCCTTGCGGCATCGCTTGGTGACGACTTCACTCCCACGGCTGTCGAGGCGCGCGGCTTGAGCACCATGTGGAAGGGCACCGGGCGCGAGGGCAACACGGTGGACCACAAACTCGACGTGGAGCGACTGAAATATGAAACGACCGACAGTGTGCCGTTGCTCGACCTCGAGAAGGCCCACTATAAGTGCGACAATCACCTGCCGCGAAAGAACACCGGCAAGCCCCACCGCGGCTACTTCGACCCGGGTCACCTTGACCTCACCGTCACCATGCAGCTCGCCGTCGATTGCGCGAGCGGGGACACCCTGCACGCCGTCGTCAAGAAATGTGAGGCTACCGACAGCGTTACGGGCATCGACATCCGCGACTTGCAGTGCACGGTGGCGGCCAACCGCAGAGCCATTGACGTGCACGACCTCGTCGTCAAGCAAACAAGCACCCAGGTGCGCATAGGTCACGTGAACTTCGTGCTGCCCGACGCGGAGCGCGGTGTGCCCTTCTCATTCCGCACCTCGACCATTACCGCCAATGCCATTCTCAAAGACATCTCACGGCCCTTCGCCCCCATCCTCAAGCACTTCACCTTGCCTGTGCAGGTGAGTGCGACGATGTCGGGCTCTGAGGAAAAACTCACCATCGGCAACGCTGTCGTCAAGATGGCGGGCGGAAAGTTCGAGGTCTCGGCCTCGGGTACTGTCACGGGCTTTTTGCACGGCGAGCGCCACGAGTTGCACGTCCACTTTGATGTGCCTCGCATGAGGGCGCGTAGCGGCGTCGTGCAGCAAATCGTGAGTCAATTTGTGACCAAGATGTTCATGGAGAAGCAGTTGCGCGCATTGGGTGACATCTCCTACTCGGGCAGCTTCGACGTGTACTGGAAGCGCGAACAGTTCCGCGGCCAGCTCGACACGCAGGTGGGAACCCTCAAGGTCGACCTTGAGGTCAACGGCCTCGACAAGTACTTGACGGGCAACGTGCGTGCTGATAATATCAAGCTTGGCAACGTCATCGACGTGTCCGGTTTAGGCGACGCCTCGCTCAGCGCCGACTTCAAGTTCGACATCGCGCACGATCACGCAGCGGCTGGTGGCAAGCTCCCTGTGGGCGAAGTGACGGCCCGCGTCGATGAGGTCTCGTACCGCTTCATCACCGTCAAAAACGTCGATGTCTCCATCACCAGCGATTGAGCCACCGCCGAGGGCACCCTTGTCGCGCCCCACAAGTTCCTGGACCTGAGCTGCTCCTTCACGTTCAACGACACCGACGAGCTCCACAACCTCAAAATTAAGCCGGGTATTTCGCTCCATAAGGCGTCGTGACCCTTTCAATTCGTGTTTTTAAATGCGATTTCCCCGAAAAAACAGTTTTGTGTAATTCGCATTCAAACATGGCGTGATTTTGTGAGTTCAAAATCGAACTGCGAAAAAACACCAGGTGTTTGCTTGTTGAATCATCATAGATTAACATGAAAAACACCGAGGGGTTTGCCTAACGGCAGGGGGCGAGCAGCCCCCAAAGAGTGTCTTGTCAGCTGGCAGTA
>JAGCUP010000038.1 GCA_017962765.1 Muribaculaceae bacterium
GGCAGCACGTTCCTGTTCACCGATATTGACTATTTCCCCGATGGGGCCGCAGTGGCTTATTGGGAGTTTGCCCGCGAGTTCAACATCAGTCACAACAAGCAATGGGCGGCGCACATCGAGTATGACGGCGGCGTCACTTCGCTCAAGCACGGCGCCATCGCTTCGCGTTTCCAGCATGCACTGCTCGTGGGCGGGGCTTGGAATTGGGCAAGCGCCGATTTCAGCAAGACATTTTCGTTGCAGGCCATGTATAAGCAGTACTTCCGTGGCATGGGGCGCGGCGCGTTCCCGGGCTTTCAGGTAACCGCTGTGTGGGGCGACACGTTTGCCGGCGGCAAGTGTACGTTCTCGGGTTTCATCGACGTGTGGCGCGACAAGGACGTGAATGGAGAGCTTATCGTGCTTAGCGAGCCGCAGTTCTGGCTCAACCTCAATGGATTTAGGGGCTTGGAAAAGATAAAACTCAGTTTTGGCGCCGAATTGGAGCTGAGCAATAATTTCGTCTATAACAAGGATGGAAAGAACAACAGGTTTTATGCCATCCCCACCGTGGGCGCAAAATGGACATTCTGATATGGAAACATTGCTGACCAATGAACTTGTGAGGCTCCGCGCACTCGAGCCCACCGACCTCGACCTGCTCCTGCAATGGGAAAACGACCCCTCTGCATGGGTCACGGGTGCCACTCACACGCCATGCTCGCGACAACGTGCTTGGCAGTATTTGCAGAGTCACGACGGCGACCTCTTCGCCAGCGGCGAGGTGAGGTTTGTGGTGGAAACAGTTGAGGCGACACCACGCCCCGTGGGATGCATTGACCTCACCTCATTCGACGCCTTCAACCGCCGCGCCGAGGTGGGCATACTCATCGATGAGGCCGAGCGGGAAAAGGGATACGGGCACGCCGCGCTCACGCTGCTTGCGCGATATGCGTTGGAGCACATCGGCATGCGGCAGCTATATGCCTTCGTGCCCGAAGACAATGCGGCCAGCATAGCCCTCTTTGAGGGCTGCGGTTTCGCCCTTTGCGGCACCCTGCGCGACTGGTTGCGCCGTGGCCACGGCTACCATTCCGCCCGCCTCTACCAACTGGTTGGTGTATAAAAGACCGATGTCTTTAAAGTTAAAAGAATCTGCTTGTTATGACAATTAGACTTGAACAACCCTATGACTACCGCGAGGTCGAAAACCTCACCCGTGAGGCTTTTTGGAACGTGTATCGCCCAGGATGCACCGAACATTTCGTGCTTAACCAGTTCAGGGCCAATCCCGACTTTATTCCAGAACTTGATTTTGTGATGGAAGAAGATGGCCGCATCATTGGCCATGTGATGTTCTCCAAGGCCGAACTCGTTTTAGACGATGGCACTCGCAAGCCGTCATGGACCTTTGGTCCCATTAGCATCCACCCCGACTACAAGCGCAAAGGGTATGGCCTCAAATTGCTCAATTACGCCCTTGACCAGGCCCGCAAGATGGGCGTGGGCTTTCTCTGCATGGAGGGCAATATTGACTTCTATCGGCTTGCCGGCTTTGACTACGCCCACAAATTGTGCATTCATTATCACGCCGAGCCGCGGGAATCCCTGGTGCCCTATTTCTTGGCGCAGGAGCTCATTCCAGGCTGGCTGGGAGGCATAGAGGCCACCTATTGTCCGCCACGGGGCTATTTCGTGGCCGATGAGCGCCCCGAGGATTTTAAGGCATTCGAGGCCACCTTCCCTCCAAAGTTGAAGGCTTTTCGGGAAGGCCAGCTGCCCCAGTTCTGCCAGAATTGTGGCATGCCCTTGACGAAGACTGACGATTGTGGAACCAACGCCGACGGTACGACTTGTTTCCGTTATTGCAAACATTGTTACCAAGGGGGCGAGTTTATGCAAAATAGCAACAAGGACGAGATAAAAAAGGAGTAGGGAGTCATGCCGAAGAAAGTCATCAGTTCCCACACAGGAAAGTCCATTGTTTTGCGCCCGTGGCGCGACAGCGATGCCCCAACACTTTTCCGTTATGCCTCCGACCCTGAGATAGGTCCCCGAGCCGGTTGGCCGCCACACCAGAGCGTTGACGAGAGCCGTGATATAATACGCACATTGTTTAGTAACCACACCACTTGGGCCATCACGCTCAAAGACACTGATGAGCCCATTGGTGCCATAGGTTATGGACCGGCATGCAACTGCAAACTCCCTGCACGTGAGGGCGAACCCATTGTGGGATATTGGGTGGCAAGGCCCTATTGGAACCGAGGTGTCTGCACCCAAGCGCTTGGGCTGATGATTGACCAGATTCGCAAAACCACCGAAATTCCTTCGCTCATTAGCGGACACTTTGTTGATAACCCGGCCTCGGGCCGCGTCATGGAGAAATGCGGATTTGTCCCCACAGGCGACACATGTTTCGACGAGAGCCTTTTCGAGGGCAAAGACCGCCTCATCCGCGTCCTCCGCCTTCCCCTCCATTCTGTCACATGACAACCCCTGCTCGCCTCAATAAATTCCCTGCGCGAAAGTCATTTGGGCAAATAAAATATTTTTTTTGCGAAAAAGTGTGGTGGAATAGAAAAAATGTATTACCTTTGCACCGCATTTCGCAAGATAGGGGCGTAGCCCAGCTGGTTTAGAGCGCTGCAGTCACATTGCAGAGGTCATCGGTTCGAACCCGATCGTCCCTACCAAAACAACCTCGTCATTCACGGCGAGGTTGTTTTGTTTCACACAACAAAGGCGCATTTAGACGCAGAAGAAAGTCCGAAAAACAAGCAGAAATAGGGAAAATATTCATACCTTTGTCTTCTAATTATAATTTTAGACAGATGAAACGATTTTTATTTTTGTGTCAATTATTGTTCGTGGTGATTATTGCCCATGCGACAGCCCAAGAAGGCGATATTATTTTTATTGAAGGCACTCGTTGGGAGCTGTTGGGCTGTCCAGTAGGTGCTGACTCTGCGCTATATCACAAACTGGAAACCGTACTGCCAAAGGATCGTCCTATTATCACGTCTAATTGGGATGGTTTTACCGCTTACTGGAGCATTCAGCAAGATCAGCTTTATCTAGATAGTATCTATATCGTGAGCGGTGAGCGAATTCCCTCAGACACAGCGCTTGGAACAAGGTATTACTTTTAGATGCTAACTTTTTTAAACTCGGCTTGTAAGGCGTTGAGGAAATGGGCTGCTTCTAAACCGTCCATCTGAGCATGATGGAACTGGAACGAAATGGGGAGCACAGTCTTGAAGAGCCGACGACGGCACTTGCCCCAAGCGAGGAATGGTGTATTAAAGACCTCGGCATAGATGCTCACCACCGTGTCAATCTCACAATCAGGCAAAGCCGACGTGCTTATAACCATGTAATTGTCGCTCAAATTGTGAGGCTCACCTGTTTCATGAACCATCTGAGTGAGTCGCAGATAATCCTCATTGAACAGCTTGAGGTCGTCGGAGAAGGGAATGTCGCAGAGTGTGACACCTCCATTCTTGATTGGCACCACCATGTTCACTGCCAATCGGTCATACTTCAAGTAGCGTTCTCCCATGGGCAGCATGTAGAACTCCCTGATGTCTTTCGCTGCTCGAGCGATGCACCAGCACATGAGCATATTCAACTTCAAACCTTTTCGTCGGCTCAACCTCACCACTCGACCCACATTGAAAGTCTTTACTAACGTGATCTTGGGCATGGGAGCACTTTTCCATATCTCAAAGGATTGTGCACGCTCGGTGGTCTTAGGGTCAATCTCAGTTTTCATTGGAGTCAAGTTTTACATCATTAATAATTAGTGCTTTTATGGTCTCCTCATAGTCTGAATCAATCAGAGTAACCGATTCACCACATTGAGTGAATCCATCAATGTAGTAGTGATTATCGGACTTCAACGAATGGGATGTGAGGTGATTGTCGTACAATCTTTTTTCTATGTCGGAGTTATGATTCTTTATCTCATCGAAATGGGCATCAATAAAGTCATCGGTCATGACAAGACAGACAAACCGGATTGACTTTAAATATCGCTCGCTGAAATCTTGCCGCCAGTTGAATGGGATGTAGCACCCCTCCACGATGAGATTCTGCTCATTTTCAATAGCGGTCTTGATCATCTCACGAACAATAGGCCAAAGATAATCAGTCAATTCTTCATCATCTTTAGGAGTGAGGTTAGTGCTTCCACTCCTTATCAACCCCATCTTCAAATGGTCAATTGACAGGTACGGATAATTGTATTCTTCAAGCATTCGTTGCGCAAGAAGCGTTTTGCCTGTGTGCGAGGCACCAGTTATCAGTATAATCATAGTCTCGCTTGTATCTCTTTCTTAACTTTTTCTAAATCTGCACATGTGAGAATTGGCATCAGTTCTTCTATCTCCTCGATGCTTTTATCCCACCACTTGAATTTGAGCAACAATTCAATCAATTCATCATCGAATCGCATCTTGACGACCCTACAAGGATTGCCCACAGCAATGGAATATGGGGGAATATCTGATGCTACAACTGAGTTTGTTCCAATAATGGCTCCATCGCCAATGTTAACACCTGGCATGACGGTCACATTTTGGCCAATCCACACATCATTGCCTATAACTGTATCACCCTTATATGGCAATTCGTTTTTCACAGGAGCCATTGCGTTTCCCCAATCTCCGCCTATTACGTAAAAGGGATAAGTGGTAACACAAGACATTCTGTGATTTGCCCCATTCATAACGAACTCAATCCCTTTGGCAATAGCACAGAACTTGCCTATAATCAACTTGTCACCAATGAAATCGTAGAAATGAGTGACATGCTTCTCAAACTGATCGGCACCATCCACATCATCGTAATAGGTATAATCACCGATGATAATGCGTGGGTTCTTCACCACGTTCCTGATGAAGCAGAGACTTGGGATTTTCGGATTAGGAAAGGCCAAGTTGGGATTTGGTCTATCGGTAATTTTCATGAGAATAATGTCGCTAACAATGTGCAAATGTAAGCATATTTCTTCTACTTGCGTTTATTTTTTGTGGATTTATTGTTCATCAACCGCTGGTAATCATCCTGCGCTTGCTTGATACCGAGATTCCCTGTAAAGATTACTAAAATTCACTTATTATACTTTTGTCAACTTTGGCTTGCGTATCTCAACCGCTCTACTTATGGCAATATCACTTACTATCGACGGCAAGGAAGCGGCCTTGAAAGAGGCCGTGCCATTTCGGCACGACCTCTTGATATCATAGTCTTGAATGGCGGTTGGATTACCACCTCTATTTGCTCTGTGAATGCATTTCCCGCACTCCCGTAACTTGTGTTCAAAGCTCATGGGTTGAAGCTCTCTCGTGACGATACCATACGGCGAAGGCAGCAGTGGCGAGGATGGCGACGGCTGCCGATGCCCACGGGGTTATGGCGGGGTTAAGGTGGAGTGCGTCGGGCGAGACGAGGAGGAAGACACTGCATATCGTAGTCATGAAGATGGCCGGCAGCAGCGTGACCCAGAAGAACTTGCGCTTGCGCACGAGATAGACCGTGACGGCCCAAAGCGAGAACACCGAAAGCGTCTGGTTGCTCCATCCGAAGTATTGCCACAGCACCTTGAATCCGCTGGGATTCGCCATTTGCCACCATAGCAGGGCGAAGGCACCGGCGAACATCGGGATGCTAATGACGAGACGGTTCTTGATTGTGCGCTGTTCCAATTTCAAGAAGTCGGCTATGATGAGGCGCGCGCTGCGGAAGGCCGTGTCGCCAGTGGTGATGGGCGCGGCCACCACGCCGAGGATTGCGAGTATGCCGCCGAAAATTCCCAACCATCCTGTGCACACGTATTTCACGACGCGCGGTGCGTTGAAGTAGTCGATGAACGATTGCTTGTCGGCATGCGCCAGGTAGTCGTTGAGCACCTCGGGACTGACGACCTCTTTCCATCCGTCGCAATAGAAGAAATAAGACGAAATGGAGGCCCAGATAAGGGCAACGAGACCTTCGGTAATCATCGCGCCGTAGAAGATGGGACGACCCAAGCGCTCACTGCGCATACAGCGCGCCATGAGAGGGCTTTGTGTGGCATGGAAGCCACTGATGGCACCGCACGCAATGGTGATGAACAGGCAAGGGAATAGCGGGTTGTTGCGCAAGAAGTTGGTGAAGCCCATATCGTGCCCCTCGACGGAGAGCTTCGACGTGATTTGTTCCATGTTCCCCATGTCCCACAGTTCTGGCATGGCGGGCTGTTTGATAAGAAGCCCCACTAGGAGCGCCACGGCCATGAACAGAAGGGCGATGGCGAAGAGGGGATAGACCTTGCCGATAACCTTGTCGATGGGCAGTAGTGTGGCCACGACATAGTAGGCGAAGATGGCGGCCACCCACCACATTTTTCCGCCTGTCATGCCGCCCATGATTTCGGCTGGCGAATAGACGAAGACAGCACCCACCATGAGCAGGAGTATCATCGAGAACACCAGCATCACGCGCATGGCTGGCTTGCCCAAATAATGTCCGATGATGGAGGGCAGTCCGGCACCGTCGTGTCGCAGCGAGAGCATACCGGTGAGGTAGTCGTGGACTGCGCCGGCAAAGATGCATCCGAGCACAATCCACAGGTAGGCGGCAGGCCCGAACAACATACCCATGATGGCACCGAAGATGGGCCCCGTGCCGGCAATGTTGAGGAACTGGATGGTGAATATGCGCCACGTGGGCAGCGGCACGTAGTCAACACCGTCGGGGTGCACGACGGCTGGGGTGGGGCGGTTGTCGGCATGGAAAATGCGTTCTACGAGTCGTCCGTAGATGAAATAGCCCAGAATGAGGGCGGCGAGACTAATTAGGAAAGAAATCATCTCTATTCAGTTTATAGTTTAAAGATTATCTGTAATCTATAATCTGTTTTTGTCACAGGCGATTACGATGCGAAGTTTGTCATCGGTGAGGTACAGCTGGGCCATTTCCTGGAGGTCATTAGGCGTGGCAGCGGCAATGGCGGCCACCTGCTCGTTGTAGTACTCGGGATAGACGCCGTGGAGGATTGTGCTGCCCACGTAAGCGGCGACAGAGAAGGGGGTGTCGAGCTGCTTGGCAAGGTCGCTGAGTATGTGTTGCTTGACGGTATGGAGTTCGTCCTCACCAATAGGTTCCTCGCGCAGTCGCCGCAGCTCGTTCTTGACCTCGTCGATGACGAGCCAAGTGTATTTGGTGTCGCACTCGGTTGAGATGCCCACGAAAGCATCAAAAGCGCTGCCCAACAAGTTGGCGGCGATGCCGTAGGTGTAGCCCTTGTCCTCTCGTATGTTGGTCATAAGGCGGCAGCCGAAGTAGCCTCCGAGGGCCATGACGAGGAGCCTGAGCTTGAAGTAGTGGGGATGTCGCCGCCCGATGGTGGGCACTGTCATGACAATGGCGCTTTGCACAGCGTCCGGCTTGTTGACGATGGAGAGCATCTGCGGTGATGGTTCCACATGCCACGTCACCGGCTCGGCAGGCTCGCCTATGGGCTGCCATGCGCCCACCACATCGTCGACGATGGCCAACTCGCGCTCGGTGATGTGTCCGGCGAATACTAAGCGGCAGCGGGCGGGGGTGAAATAGCGCCGGTGATAGCGCCGCACGTCGTCGGGCGTGAGGGCGAGGATATCGTCGGGCGTGGTGCGCAACGACAAGGGGTGACCTTCGCCGAGGTAGAGGCGTTTCATCTCCTTAGTGGCAAGGTACTTCACGCGCTCATGGGCGAGTTCACAGTTGCTGGCGAGTTGCTGGCGGATGACGTCGAACTCGTGCTCGGGGAAAGTGGCGCTCTCGACGCACTCCTGGAACACGGGCAGTACGTCGGCAAAGTTGTAGTTGAGCGACGAAAGACCCACCACGCTGTGGGCGTCACCCGTGCTCACCTGTTTGACCGCGCCGTAGTAGTCGAATGCCTCGGCGATGGCCGCCGCGTCGCGGCTGCGGCTCCCCTCGGTGAGCGTGGCCACTGTGGTGGGCGCCACGAAAGTGCGGTCTTCGCGCAGGAAGCCTCCGTCGAAGTAGTAGGTGAGTCGGTTGATGTCGTCGTCTCCATTGTCGATGACCCACATCGGGATGCCATTACGCAGCGTCACTTGGCGTGGGAAATCGAGGCGCAGGTTGGTGAAGCCGCTCACGGGCGGTGGGCAGGAACGGTCGGGTGCCATAATCATCAGGAGTGTTGCTGGAGGAACGTTTGTGCCGCCTCGAGATCTTCGGGAGTGTCGATACCTATCGTGGCCACTGTGGTCGTGGCCACCGCGATGGTATAGCCGTTTTCGAGCCATCGTAGCTGCTCGAGCGATTCGGCCAGCTCAAGCGACGACTGTGGCAGGCGTGTGATGGCTTCCAGGACGCCGGCACGGTAGGCATACATGCCCAAGTGGATATAATACTGGTGGCATTGTGGCCATTGTTCGCGGGGAAGGTTGCGCACAAACGGAATTACCGAGCGCGAGAAATAGCGTGCCTTCCACGCACTATCTACGACCACCTTGGCAGTGTTAGGGTTTTCCAACTCGGCATAGGGGCGCGAGGCGTCGAAGGGCTTGACGAGGGTGGCGATATCGGTCTTGGCGTTGTCGAAGCATGCCATGATGCCACGCAGCTGCGAGGCATCGATAAAGGGCTCGTCGCCCTGCACGTTGATGACGACATCCTCGCCCGTGCCGCACTTGATGTAGGCTTCCCAGCAGCGGTCGGTGCCACTCTTGTGGTCGGGACGCGTCATGACGACTTCGCCGCCAAAAGCGCGGACGGCGGCAGCGATGCGCTCGTCGTCGGTGGCCACCACAGTGTGGGGCACGACGGCGGCCACACGGCGCCACACGTGCTCTATCACGGGCCGCCCGCCCAGTAGGGCGAGCGGCTTTCCGGGGAATCGTGTCGACGCATATCGCGCCGGAATGATAGCGATAAAATTCATTTTTTTAGTTGACTCGTCAACTTTAAAACTATTTAATAAGGTTGCCGAGGATGTCGCGGGTGAGTTCGCGCGTAGCGGTACGCGTGGCTGCCGTGGTGGCGTTTTTCACCACTTTGCCCGTGGTCGACGTTTTGCTCTTGGTTTTCTTGCCAGTGACCTTATCCGACACCCAAGTGCCCACGATGGTGGCCAGGGTGGCAGTGACGGCGGTCACGATGGCTTTCCAAATCTTTTTGAAGAATCCGGGTTTCTTGGCTTTCTTCTCTTCTTCCTTTTCGGCCTTGGCGGCTTCCTTGGCAGCTTCCTTATCGGCTTTTGCAGCCTCTTTTGCGGCCTCGGCTTCGGCGCGGGCTTTCTCGATTTCTTCGCGCTCTTTCTCGCTTTGCTCGAGAAGGACCTCGAAGGCGCTTTCGCGGTCAATCATCTTGTCGTACTGGCCGTAGAGCCTCGACTGGCGAATGATGAGGTCACGCTCGCTGTCGCTGATGGCACCAATTTGGCTCAGCGGGAACAACACCTTGGCGCGTTGCACCACGTTAGGAGCACCCTTCTCGTCGAGGAACGAGACGAGGGCCTCGCCGGTCTCGAGGTTCATGATGGCTTCGTCGGTCTTAAAGTCGGGGTTGGCACGGAAGGTGTCGGCGGCAGTGCGCACGGCGCGTTGGTCCTTCGGGGTGTAGGCGCGCAGGGCGTGCTGTATGCGGTTGCCGAGTTGTCCCAGGATGATTTCGGGGATGTCGGTGGGGCTTTGCGTGACAAAATACACGCCTACGCCCTTCGAGCGGATGAGACGTATCACCTGCTCAATCTTATCGACGAGGGCCTTGCTGGTGTCCTCGAAGAGCCTGTGGGCCTCGTCGAAGAAGAACACGAGGCGCGGCAGGTCCATGTCGCCCACCTCGGGTAGGGTGGTGTAGAGCTCGCTCAGGAGCCATAGCAGGAACGTGGAGTAGAGCTTGGGTTGCAGCATGAGCTTGTCGGCGGCAAGCACGCTCATCACACCGCGTCCGCCCTCGGTTTGAATGAGGTCCATGATGTTGAACGAGGGCTCGCCGAAGAATTTCTCAGCACCCTGGTTCTCGAGGGCAAGCAGTGCGCGCTGGATGGCGCCCACCGAAGTGGCGGCCACGTTACCATACTTGGTGGTGTATTCGTCGGCATGCTTGGCCACGTAATCGAGCATGGAGCGCAGGTCCTTGAGGTCGATGAGCAGCAGGCCGCGCTCGTCGGCCACGCGGAACACGATGTGGAGCACACCGGCCTGCGTTTCGTTAAGATTCAACAGGCGGGCCAGCAGGTCGGGACCCATCTGCGAAATGGTGCTGCGCATGGGGTGGCCTTGTTCGCCATAGACGTCGAAGAAACGCACCGGGCAAGCCTCGAACTTGGGGTCTTCAATGCCGAATTCCGGCATTCGTTTCTCAATAAAGCCACTCATCTTGCCGGCCTGGCTGATGCCGCTCAGGTCGCCCTTCATGTCGGCCATGAAGCAGGGCACGCCCACTTGGCTGAAACTCTCGGCCATCACTTGCAGCGACACGGTTTTTCCGGTACCGGTGGCGCCGGCGATAAGTCCGTGGCGGTTGGCCATTTTTCCCACTATGCTCAGCGGTCCCGCCTCGCAATGCGCAATGTATAATCCTTGTTCTTGCGTGTACATAAAATATATTTTTGGTGGTTAAACAATTATCGTTTTGAAGATTTCACAAAGATAGTGATTTTTTTTCACATTGCCACTTTGAACTGGCAATTTAGTGCGATTTTTTGCAATTTGTGCGATTTAGAGAAGTTGTTTTTCTTGGTAACTATTCGGCGATAGCGATATGGGCCTTCGTGGACAAGGTGTTAAAAAACATTAAATGCGTAAAATTTACACAAGAAAATTTTGTGGTGTAAAAATTACGCATTAATTTTGTCGCGTAAAATTCACGCAAAACAAACCGATTCATTCACCAATTAAACTTCAAAAGCTATGATTACCAGCGTTTTCAAGAAACTCTTCAATGCGAAGGACGAAGCCGTCGAAGGCGGCAGTGACAACACCGAGACCCGCAAGGCCCGTATCTATAACCTCATCATCGTGGATGAGAGCGGTTCGATGGACACGATAGCCCGTGCCACCATGGGCGGTGTGAACGAAACCATCGGCGCCATCCGTAGCGCGCAAGAGACCTACCGCGAGACGCAGGAGCACTTCCTCACGCTCGTCACTTTCGACAGCAACATTACAGGAACGGCTTCCAAAGTGCTTATCAACCGCCAGCCTATCGACCAGGTGGGGGCATTCACGAAATATAACCCTAACGGGTGCACCGCCCTCTACGACGCCATGGGGGAATCGCTCACCACGCTCCACGACGCCATCAAAGACGATGAGGAAGCCACAGGCGTGGTGACGGTGCTCACCGACGGTTATGAGAACGATTCGCAGCACTGGAATGAGGCCAGTGTCAAGGCGCTCGTCGAGCGGCTCAAGGAGGAGGGCTGGACGTTCTCCTATATGGGCAGCGACCACGATGTGGCCTCGGTGTCGGCCAAGCTGGCGATTGATTGCCACGTGGAGTTCGGTCACGATGAGCAGGGCATGAGCAGCACCTGGGAGCGCGAGAACTCGGCTCGCGAAAACTACTACCGCCGCATGAACGATGAATATGAAGCGTATCAGCAGATGGTGGTGGAAGATGACATCGCGAGGGAGGAGTGGCGTGAGCGCAAGCGCCAGCTGGCCAAGGAGTATTATTCCGACCGTGTCACGCCTTTCATGATTGAGGGTCTCGAGCCTCATGAGGTCTTCGTCTTCGGCAGCAACGTGCGCGGACACCACGATGGAGGGGCAGCGGGTGTCGCCCTGCATCGCTTCGGCGCAAGCTACGGACAGGCCGAAGGTCTTCAGGGACAGAGTTACGCCATCCCCACCGTGGGCGTCTCGCTGCATGACATGGCGCGCGCCGTCCGACGTTTCGTCGCCTTCGCCGCCCAGCACCCCGAGCGTCGTTTCCTCGTCACCCGCATTGGCTGCGGCAATGCCGGGCGTTCTCCGCGCGAAATCGCACCTCTCTTCCGCGACTGCATCAAACTCGAAAATATCGCCCTCCCAGCCGACTTCTGGCAGGCCCTCGGCCTCAACATGTAACCCGCTTTGCCATCACCCTCTAAGAACCAATCGCCAGAGTTGATGGCTTCCCAAAACATGACAATGCCCCCCGGGGCAAGCGTCCCGGGGGCGTTGTGTGCGTTCAAAATGTTATTGTTTGATTAAATTAATATCTGATTTCTTAAATAAATTAAGGAAGAAGCGGTGCAAAATGTTAATTGGATAAAGGTATATGGGCTAATCTACTTACGATTTCCTTGCTTACTATTACACGGCCGGCACAGTAATTGCGCATTGGATAACTCTGTGCGTCCGCCTTTGCTCCAAGGTTCGATGTGGTCAACGGTCAATTCGTCCTCGTAGAAGAAGTGCTTGCAATCCTCACATCGGATTTTATTCTCTTTGTGACGATCTGGGTCAGCAAGATACAGATGGACAATTTTTTCTTTCTGTTCTGGTGAAAACAGGCGGCGTGGGTCAACGCTAATTCTTTGAACAACGGTCTGGATAATGTCTTCGATTTCCTGCTCCTTGTTGGAAATGAGTTTATAATCTTGACTTTTCTTAAATTTTTTGATGCGATGATTTATCTCATCCTTGTTTTCTTTCCATATCGTAATGTCTTTGGCATATTTCACAGCGAGACGCAGGAGCACGGGTAGCGATGAGAAATCATCGAAGATAGATGCGACAAACTTTACGTGTTTCGTCACAAGCGTTTGGTCTATTACAAATGGTTCGTTCTGATGCAGTTTCACATATTCCTTTTTATCTTTAACGTCACGCAATGAACATATAAAGTCAAGCAACTTAATTTTGCTTTTGCCACGTTTTGGCTCTCCAAGGATTTTCTTTGCTGCCGAATCTTGTTCCACGTACTTAGATAGTCCACGCAAGTATTGGCCAGCATAGAGACCGTTCAGTACCTCAAATTCAGAAAGAGGAACGCCGAGAGTATTAATGCGGTTGAATATCTCACGCTTCTTTTCTTCTGTGCCTTCACTGATGATAATGCAGAGTGTCGTGTCGTTAATCCTTTCTTGCAACTGAGGGTCTTTCTTGTTCCATTCCTTCCACAGCAAGTCTTCATATTCGAGATCGTTCTCGTAGAAACGGGTGATGGCATGGATGCGCTGTTTGCCGTCAAGCACTTCCAGGTTTCCGTCATCGTTCTTCCACAGGTAGAAGGCGGGCAACGGATAGTCTTTCACAATACTATCGATAACAAGTCTCTGCTTCTCGTCGCTGTAGATGATTTCGCGCTGTAGTTCAATGTCACTGATGATGTGACCGTCGCGTACTTCATTGTATAGTTCCTTTACTGTCATGGCTTATTCTTCATCTTTTCGTGGGTGGAGATTTCTGATTACGAGCATGGCAAAGATGCGCTTCACGCTACCTTTACCATCGGGGAGATAGAATGCGGGGCCGCCGCGCTTGTTCAAGGGAATTTCAAAATTTGGTTTTTCTGCAAGTCCAATGCTAGACCCAACAATCTCAAACTGGTCTGGATTGAATTTTGTCATGATAGTGGACGGGACACCCATCATGCCCTCATAGTCGTAGGGGATATCTTTCACTGAACTCACATGTATTGCGTCAAAGTTGAGATATTTTGGAAATGCCTCAGGATTCTCGTGATATGATTTTGTGAGCGTTACCCAGTCGTGGCGATATTTGACGTCGAGATTCGTGTACCATTTGCAGGCGCGAGGCACGGACCCATCTTTGTCTTTCGATAGAAGAAGCGAACCGTTTGGGCGACGGAATCCCTTCATCTGTTTAGCATAGCCAAGCCACAAGCGATTGTCGTGCATGTAGCCAGCAATATTCTTGTAAGTGAGCGCTGTCGTCGGCCCGATGACTAGAAACTCCTTGCCCGATTTCATCATTAAGTCCATAAACTCACGAAAGAGTGCAAAGGGTGGATTCGTAATCACCATATCATAATTGCTATAGTCAATATCTTGGAATTTAACGCCCTCGCCCGTTTCAGGATTATAGCCGCTGACAGAAATGGATCTTATGCCGTATGCCTCAGCATGGGCCACAAGAAACTTAACAAACTGGCATTTGATGGCGTCAAAGTTCTTTTCAAACTTATCCTTAGATGCTGCCATGTCTAGATGCTTGATGCTGCCACTCGAAAAGAGGTCGCTGGCTGTAACTCCTTCTTCCTTATATACAAGCTCCTCGTTGTAACTCTCGTCCCAGTCACACGGGCAGATAATCCGCTTGCCCCGCAGTTGCTCCCTATACTGCGGCAACTCGGCGGCAATGTCCTCATACAAGGTGTAATACTCGGCATCCTTTTCACGGTATGCCTTTTGCATTGATTTCTTATGCTCCATAACTGATAGTTTTTTGTCCAAGCATCCAACTATCAATCACACTAAGGCGCAGAATAAAAGAAGCGTGATGCATCTTTACTGCGCATAGCAAGAGGCGAAGCCTCGGGAATGGTACCTCTGTGTCCCGCTTTCAAATGCACCACGCTTTATGCGTGTACATTGCTATCGTAAGCGGGACTCAGAAGCCTCTCAACGGCTATCCTGTCACAATTATTTCAGAGCTTATTATACCAATCAAAGTTTCCGAGGCTTTCTTGGCTATGCGCGAAATAATAGCGAATGCTAAATTATTTACCCTCAATGTTATTTTGGAGTCCGCCGAAACGGAAACCGATTGCAAAATTACAAAAAATCGACAAATCAGAGAGATTTTTGCTAAAAAATAGTGAAAACTGAGCAAATTGGCTAATTGCGCTCACCTTGCAGTAACGTTGCCTCAAAATGTGACGAAGTTACGCTACGGTTCGGCAATAAAAATGAAAAATCTTGCTTTTTCATTTTGTATTGCGCTCACCTTGCAGTAACTTTGCGGCGCAAAAAACGAAAGGTGACACGATGAGACTCGACGGGAAAGAGGTTGACGGCGTGAGCGTGCTTGGCGCACGCGTGCACAACCTCAAGAATATCGATGTGGACATCCCGCACTACCGGCTGACGGTGATCACGGGATTGAGCGGCAGCGGCAAGTCGTCGCTGGCGTTCGACACGATATTTGCCGAGGGCCAGCGCCGCTATCTGGAGACGTTCTCGAGCTACGCGCGTAACATGCTGGGCGTGCTCGAGCGCCCCGACGTGGACAAAATCACGGGGTTGAACCCGGTGATAGCGATAGGGCAGAAGACGGTGAACAAAAACCCGCGCAGCACTATCGGCACCACGACCGAGGTCTACGACTACTTGCGCCTGCTCTTCGCGCGCGCCGCCGAGGCCTTCAGCTACCTGACGGGCAACAAGATGGTGAAATATTCGGTTGATAAGATATTGCAGATGATTCTTGAGCGCTTCGACGGCCGCAAAATCTATATCCTGGCGCCTCTGGTGAAGAACCGCAAGGGACACTACAAGGACCTCTTCGAGCAGTTGCGCAAGAAGGGATACTTGCGCGTGCGCGTCGATGGCGAGCTGCGTGAAATCACTTTCGGGATGAAACTCGACCGCTACCGCAACCACGACGTGGAACTTGTGGTGGACC
>JAGCUP010000039.1 GCA_017962765.1 Muribaculaceae bacterium
GAGAAGGCACACCAGGACATCTACAACATCCTGCTCCAGGTCATGGACTACGCCCGCCTCACCGACAACAAGGGCCGACACGCCGACTTCAGGAACGTCGTACTCATCATGACCTCGAACGCCGGAGCACAATATGCCTCGCAAGGCACTGTGGGATTCAACAGCACCGTCACGCGAGGACAGGTGATGATGAAACACGTCAAGAAGGCCTTCAAACCCGAGTTCCTCAACCGACTCTCGGGCACCGTCGTCTTCAACGACATGGACAGGCCCATGGCAACCCTCATCCTGAAAAAGAAACTGCGTGAGCTCGAAGCCAAACTCGAGGCACGCAAGGTGAAGATGACACTCGACGACGACGCCTTCGAACACCTCCTCAACGAGGGCTTTACCGCCGAATATGGCGCACGTGAGATGGACCGTGTCATCTCCCAACAACTCAAACCCCTCCTCATGCGCAAAATACTCTTTGGCCGCCTGAAAAACGGCGGAAAAGCCAAAGTAACTCTCAAGAATGGCAGTCTTTCGATTAGATAACGAACTCTGGTTCCCCGACCCGCACTTGGGCGAGCCCGACGGACTCGTGGCAGTGGGTGGCGACCTCTCCACAGAGCGGTTGATACTGGCCTATAGCAACGGCTTTTTCCCGTGGTTCTCTTTCAAAGACTTCGACGAGCCTCACTGGTACTGCCCCCTCGACCGATTCGTCATCTTCCCCGACGAAATCCATGCCAGTCGCTCCTTGTTGAAACTGATGCGAAAAGATATTTATGTGGCGACATTAAATCATGATTTCGACGGTGTTATTCAAGGATGCGCCACGGTCAACGGGAGAAACCATCTGAACGGGGCCTGGCTCGGACCAAAGATGATTGAAGCCTATACGGAACTTCACCGACAGGGGTATGCCGTCAGCATAGAGGTGTGGGAACCCGAAACCGAAGGACGCAAGCTCGTGGGAGGCCTCTACGCCGTAGCCCTCGGGCATGTGCTTTTTGGCGAGAGCTTGTTTTCGCTCGTTCCCAGCGCCTCCAAGCTGGCACTCATCGCCGCAGCTCTATTCTTGGAAGAAAAAGGCGGAGGCTTCATCGACTGCCAGTTCGAGACACCGCACCTGCTGTCGATGGGCGGGCGGCACATCTCTTACGATAAATACATGGAACTATTAAATAAGCATTTATATGAATAATATACTTTTTTACGGCGATACCAACGTGGGACGCGTCCGCAACAACAACGAGGACGCTTTCATCACCACGGCGCTATGGGACAAGCGGCACGCACTGCTCGCAGCCATCGATGGGCTCGGAGGATATGAGGGCGGCGAAGTGGCGGCGGCCATTGCACGCGACACCATCACCTCCTCCCTCGAACACTCGCGGGGCGGAGACTGCCTCACACTCCTCAAGGAGGCCGTGACGCGCGCCAACAACGCCATCGTCGAACACAAAACGTCACACCCCGAGCACGCACAAATGGGATGCGTGCTCACCGCCGCCATCGTCGAGCTCAGGAAAGATAACATCGTGCTCTACACCGTGCACGTGGGCGACACGCGACTCTACAGCTACCGACACGGCACGCTCGAGAAAATCACCCACGACCACTCGCTCGTGGGATACCGAGAAGAGATTGGAGAGCTCACCGAGGAAGAAGCCATGAACCATCCGCGGCGCAACCTCGTGGACCGCGTAGTGGGAGAGGAGAAGCGCACGCCTGACGACCGCAACTTCATCGAGGCCTCGGTACGCTCGCTCGAACCGGGCACACAACTGCTGTTCTGCAGCGACGGACTCACCGACCTCGTCACCACCGCCGAAATCAAGCGCGTGCTCACACGCGACGACGACACCCTCAAGCACAAGTGCCAAACCCTCATCAATCTAGCACTGGAACACGGCGGACGCGACAATGTCACCGTGGTGCTGGCGGCCATTGACGGAGAAGAGCGCACCGCAACAACTGACGACGACGAAGTCGCGGCACCCGTCAAAACCGACCCCGAAAAGCCCGCAAAGCGCCACTCACTTGCGCCGCTCGTCATCGCAGTCCTCGTCACGCTCACCGTGCTGGGCGCCATCGCCTATTATTTCCTGAAACGGGGCAACGCCGAGCCAACACCCAAACCAGCCACCACGCCAGTCGTCGTCGACACGGTAACCGTGAGCGACAGTGTGCCGGCAATCGTCGACAGCGTGGCGTTACGCGCCGATTCGCTCCAGCGCGAGCTCAAAGCCACGCAACACCAGCGCGACTCGCTCGATGCCAAGATGCAAGACATTCAAAATCAAATTCTCCAACTCAATAACTCGGCCCAACAATGACACGACGCGCCGAAATACTGGCACTCGCAATCCTGTCGGCACTCTTCGTCGCAGCGCTCATGCGCCTCTACCACAATCAGGCCGAGGAATTTGAGCAGGTCGAACGCGATTATGCCGAGCACCGCGCGCTCAACCTCGAGGCGGGCATCACCGCACGACAAATCAACGACCTGCTACTCAACGGAGGATACTGCACCGACGAGGCCGACGCACACTTCATCGCCAACCACATTGCGGCGAGGCTCAACGAGGGACACACGCTGCCCAACCTGGGAGCTCTCAACCTCGAACCATTCACCCTCGATGCCGCCAAGGCACGGCAGCAGGGAGGACGACAACTCCACGCGCGCCTTGAGGCCATCGACGAACGTCTGGGCCTCGATGGCGATGTGCGGGAGTGTTACGCCCATGGTGTCCCCGACAGTCTACAGGCCACCGACGGCGATGCCGTCATCACCGTCACAGTCACGCGACCCGACACCACGTTGCACGGCGCAGCCAAGCTATGGGCACGACTGCTGGGACGCGCCTCGAAGCCCATCGAGGGCGTGCTTGTGCGCCTCAAGGAACACCGTCTCGACACCGTCTATCACGTGAGCGCTTATGGCGACAGCGTGCCCTCGGGCTATACCGCCAGCGAGCGCGTGGCCGGTTACGCCTTTACCGATGCCCACGGCGACGCCACCTTCCACGTGGCCCCGGGCGGCTACTACAGCGTGCTCCCCGTCAAGGAGAACTGCGAGTATGGCGCCTCACGAGGCACGCGCGGCAAGGCGCTGGGCAGCAAGGCCACGTTCCGCTTTGTCGAGCGCGACCTCACCCTCACGCCCTTTGGCACCAACGCCTACCAGCGCATCAAGTTTAACCACGCACTCACCGTGCGCACCCCACAGCAGTACCGCCACGGCATGACGGTGGCTGCTGTCGTCTTCCTTCTGGCCTGGTGGCTCGCCCTGCTCTTGCTTCGCTTCATCGACCAACGGCTGAACCGCCGCAGCGACCACATGCCGTTGCTCCTCCTCATGGCCATCACCGCAGTGGGCACCATCACTATGTTTGCCATCGCCGCGCCACTCACCGACCGCCTTTTGGGCATCTCCACGGCCCGGGGAATCGCCCTGGGCGTCGCCGCCCTCGTGCTCTTGTCGGGCATCAACATCGCCAAGTATTTCAACGGGCGCAGCCGCCTGCAACTGGGCTTTATCGATTTCGACTTCACCTTGCAGGCACTGCGATGGATGGCGAAACCCTTCAGCAAAAAACTCGACGACCTGCGCATCAAGAGTGGCCAGCGTGTCACCGCCGGCACTCTCGCAAAATATTACCTGGGCCTTATCGGCGCTGTCGTGTCACTACCTGTGAGCGGACTCAACAACCTGCGTAAGCGCTATATCAAACGGCCGCTACGGCTGCCCGAGGGCTTCGGATATCTGTTGCTGGCCATCCTGCTCTCGTTACTACTCTACATCTTCGGAACAGGCCCGGAGGGCAGCGACGCACACGTGAACTTGCTCTTCTTCCAGCCCAGTGAACTGTCGAAGCTCCTCGTGGTGGTGTTCATCGCTGCCTTCTTCGCACGCAACGCCTCGCGCCTCAACGCCGCAGCCAACGAGGCCACCGCCACCAACCTCAAGTGGCAATGGCGCACCATGGGGTGGGTCGTCGTCGGCATCGTGCTGCTGCTGGCCATGTACCTCAAGTTGCTCAGCGACATGGGTCCAGCACAGGTGCTCATCGTCACCTTCATTCTGCTCTACTCGCTGGCGAGGCGCGACTTCGGTCAGCTTCTACTAGGCATCCTCTCCTTCGGACTGCTACTGTGGATTGGCCACCTCATCAACCCCGAAACGGGCTCCACCATGCTCTTCATGGCCGTCGTCTGGTTCGTGGCTTGGATTGCCGGCTGGTGGCTAACGCGCAAGCGCCTCTATGAGAGCGCCATCTTCTTCAACCTGCTGCTCACCGCTTTCCTTCTGGGCGGCGACTTGCTCACCGCGCTGGGACAGGACGCCCTGGGACAACGCCTCCTCAACCGCACCGCCATGGTAGGCGCCGGAGCCTGGAACAACGACATCGCGGGCGGCGACCAGGTGGCGCAAGGCATTTGGAGCCTCGCCACCGGCGGATGGAACGGCCAGGGTCTGGGCCACGGCAACGCCAACCTGGTGCCCGCCTTCCACACCGACATGGTGTTCACCTCGATAGGTGAGGTGATGGGCGGACTCATGCTCCTGTTGCTCGTCGCCGCCATGGTACTGTTGCTCAGGCGTTGCCTACAACAGGCCTACCGCGCCGGACATTCCTTCGCCTTCTACCTTGCCGCCGGCATCGCCATCGTCACCGGCGTACAGTTCTTCGTCATCGTCCTCGGTTCCATGGGCATCATCCCGCTCACCGGTATTTCGGTACCGCTGCTCAGCTATGGCGCCTCGAGCCTCATCATCAACTTGGCTGCTTTCGGACTCGTCATCGCCGTGTCGCGCAACCAGGCCACGGCGAGCCAACGCGAGGAACGACGCAAGTCGGGCAACGTGACGGCGGCTGCCATCGGCACCTTCCTCGCCCTGGGACTGGTAGTGATGGGTTACCTGCTCTACTACCAAGTGTTCAAGCGCGACACCTACCTCATCAAACCCGCCTATATCACCAACCTCAATGGTGAGCGCGGCATTGAGTACAACCCGCGCATCGCGCTGCTCACCACACGCCTCGACATGGGCGACATCACGGACCGAAACGGACTCGTTGTTGCCTGCGGAAACCGCGACACCATGCTGGCGCACACCACCGAATATGTGACCCTCGGCATCGATGCCGACAGCCTGCGACTCATCGCCAACAGGCCCATGCGCCGCTACTACCCGCTGGGCAACCACCTCTTCTTCATGCTGGGCGACCTCAATACCCAAGTACTGTGGAGCAACGACGAGGAGAACAACCCGCACGGATATATGGCTGACCTGCGGCACCTGTCGATGCTGCGAGGATATGACAACCGCGACAGCACAGCCACCTGGACCCACCTCGTGACTGAAAACCACAGGCTCTCGCCCTTCCTGCCCGCCACGCACGATGAACGCGACGCACTTGTGCGCGACTACTCGCCGTTGCTGCCGCTGCTCAAGGCGGGCCTGCACAGCGACCTCGTCAAGCAATGGAACGAGCGCCGACCCGAGCGCGACCTGCAACTGACCCTCGACGCCCGACTGCAGGTGGAGCTGCAAAACAGCATGGCCACAACCATCAAGGCCAACGCCACCTACTCCAACCACCGCCATCTGCGCGCCTCGGTCGTCGTGCTCGACGCAAAAGAGGGCGACCTGCTCACCTCGGCATGCTACCCATTGCCCGACCAAAACACGCTGCAAAGCCTCACAGAACAGGGCATCACTTACTACACCGAGCGAGACCTCGGGCTCACCTTCTTCACCTTCCCAGGAAGCACAGCCAAAGTGATGAGCGCCATGGCTGGACTCATAAAGGGTGGCGACACACCGCGCGACGTATACGACATCGAGGCGAGGGAGTATGTGCACCACGGCGAGCCCACGGGCTCCGTCGACATGCGGCGCGCCATACGGGAATCTTCGAACTGCTACTTCGTCCACCTCGTCAATCGCCACGACCTATACCCGCAGCTCGGACAAATCTACTCCACGGCGGGACTCAGGCTACACGAAAACAGGCGGCAGTCCATCACCCCCTATATCTTTGACTACCACTACCAGGACAGCCTGCGACACGACCAGTATATGCAGGAGATGGCATTCCTCGGGCATAAGGGGCGCGAAACCTACAACTACCGCATGGAACGACGCCAGCACAGTAACGACGAGAGGGACTGGCGAATGAATTGGCACCCCACGGCGATGGCGTGGGGACAAGGAGCGGCCGAGGCAACGCCGCTCGCCATGGCACGCATCGCAGCCATCGTGGCCAACGACGGCAAGCTCGCGCCCACACGATACCTCCTCAAGCAAGGCGGGGAGACTATCCCGCTCGACAGCGCCATCACCGTCATGCCTGCCGGCACCGCCAGCACCCTGCGCAGCTATATGCAGGCCGAGAGCGACAAGCACTCCATCTTTAATCTCAACTTTGACGACCCCTTACGTGTCGGAGGTAAGACGGGAACACCCGAGCGCGTATATCGATGGAGCCGTTCAGGTAAGAACAACGACGCATGGTACATTTGCTTCATCTACAGCCGAACCCTACAGCACCACCTCGCCGTCGCAGTACGACTCGAGCGAACCGACGGACGACTCTCCGGCCTCGCCGTCGACTTCATGAAAGACGTCGTCCTCCCCGCCCTGCGACAAACCGGCTACAACCCCATCTGGAAATAACAAACTTTTATATAGGCATTTATGGCAAATATTGACCAATACGAGAAACTGAGATTGATAGGCAACGGCTCCTTCGCCTCCATCTGGAAGGTGAGGCACAAGGAGCTGGGCTACATCCGCGCCATCAAGGAATCGAAGGAGCTCGTCACCGACGAGAGCGACAAGGCCTACCAGACCTTCCTCAAGGAATGTAAGGTGCTGCTCAGGCTCGGCAACGGCGGACATCCCAATATCGTGCGTATCTACGAGCCGCGACTCGTCGACAACCGTGCCACCGTCGAGATGGACTTCATCCAGGGCGAAACGCTCAACGACTACCTCGCGCGCGTCCGATTCATGCCCATTGACGAGGTGATGCGCTTCGTGAGAGAAATCGTGGGTGCCCTCGCCTACTGCCACTTCGACATCTACAAGTACCTCCTCAACCCCGAGACCGACGAACTTGAGCCCGACCCCGAGGATGCCACGCGCTATCTCATCCCGCACGAGAAAGAGCGGGAACTCGTTGCGAAATATGGCGTTGTACACAACGACCTGCACAGCAACAACATCATGCGGCGAGACGTCGACGGCGGCTTTGTGCTGCTCGACTTCGGACTCTCGGTGCAAAACGGGCAGGCCGTCAAGAGCAGCGCGCGAAACGACGGTGCGCTCGAGTACCTCGCACCCGAAAAGTGGGAGCCCACCATGTTCCCCGAGGGCATAGGCCCCTGGACCGACGTCTATAGCCTGGGAATACTTCTCTATGAGGTGCTTGCCGGGCGCGTGCCCTTCGTACTCGACCCCATGGCGATGGTCAGCGAACAGGCACGCCACGAGCTCTACACACACCACATGCAAGATACGCCGCCGCCCATCGAGCCGTTAAGGAAAGCCGCCTTCGAGGCCACCCACCCAGGTGAGGTGTGGAGCAAAGACTACCCGCAGTGGCTCGAGGACATCATCATGAAATGCCTCGCCAAGAAGCCCAAAGACCGCTACACCAACGCCCATGAAGTCCTCAACGCCATCGACAACCGCCACGAGCAAGTGTCGCAACTGCCCGTGGCACTACTCGACGACAAAATCGACGAACTGCGAGGAGAGAAAAGCGCGCTCGAACGGCAACTTGCCAATGCCAACAACGAGGTGCAGCACTACAGCGAGCGACTCGCACAACTCGATGAGGAGCGCACCAGGCTCACCATTGACCTCAAGAACGCACGACGAACTACGCCCTCGACTGCCCTGCGCGCATCGGTGCGTACGATGACCACGGCCTCCACTCTCATGCTCGTCGCCATATTGCTCACCGCCGCACTCACCTGGCTCTGCGACAATTTCACGCCATCGCGTTTCGACGCTCCCACAGTGGGAAACTGGGTAATAGCGGCATGGACGGCAGCAACCATCGTACTCGCCGTCATGGCACGCCAACGGCAAGAGCAAATTCTCGCCGGACGGCACCGATGGAACTGGCCGCTGCTCATTCTTGCCACGGCCTTCATCGGCATTGGTATAGCAGCCCTCTTTGTCGACCCCAAGCATACGGGAATCTTCTACCTGCTGGGCAACGACATCCTGGCCTATGCCCTGCTCGGCATTACCGCCATGCTCGCCCTGGCTGCCCTCCTGCTCACCTTTATGAACTATCGGCGTCCCAAGGGTCACCAAGAAATGGCAATATAAGTGTTAAGCGTTGAATGATTGACAAGTAAAAAACCTACGGTGGTCCAAAACCTCGTTTCGACCACACCCTCAACAAAAAACTAAAAATGGCATCATCAATAATTGAAGCGCTCAAGCGCATCTTCATCCCCGTGGAACGCGACGACAACGAGCCCGAGCCACAACAAGCACAGGAACCGCAGCAAGAGCCTGAGCTGAAGCCAGCACAGAAACCAATACAGGAGTTCCCACAGGAAAAGAAGGAGCCCGAACCTGAACACGACGAAGCCGCACACGTGGTGCAAGTGCAGGAAGAGGTCGTCGAGCACCTCATCGCACAGCTGCAGGCCCTACACGGCAAGGAAGACCAGGTGAAGGGGCTGAAATTGTGGACTACCGACACCGTCACAGCGTTGGCCCTCAAAGGAAACGATTTCAACAAGTTGCTCAAGTTACGCCTCGATGATGCCGGATTTGAGAAAACACAGCTCACGGGACGTGAAGTCATCGTGCAACTGGCACCAGAGGGAGCACGGAGCCTGGGACACGGCGTGAGTTTTACCTTGAGTGACGACGAACCCGCTTCCACCGTGGTGTGCGCCCGCATCACGCTGAGCGAAGTGAGCGGCTACGGCACCCTCGCCCAGCCCTGCTACATCCTCGACACGGCCCTCAAGACCGAGTTCCGAGTGGGTCGTGGACGCATCGGCAGCCGCGATGCCCATTGGGTGAACGACATCGTGGTGCGCGACGATGATAGCGACGACGTCATGCGCCATTTCAATAGCTATGTGAGCAGTCAGCAGGCACTCCTCATCGCCCGCGACGGACGCTTCTTCCTCCAAGCCACCCCGTTTGGCTGCCGCGACACCGGCGGTTGCGCCACGAAAATCATCAGCAGCACCACCGTGCGCGAGCTTACCGACACCGCCCAGCTACACCTCCTCCACGACGGCGACATCATTGAACTCGGCACCCGCGTCCGCCTCGCCGTCTCCTTCGCTTAATTCAAAAAATCGCATTGGAAACCCGCCTTGCCGATTACTGCTCGGGCGGCAGTTTCTTCTTGAGGGCGCGCATGAAGCGGCGGTACTCGGTTTGCGTGATATCGACCTTGCCATAGACGCGCTTCTTGGGGTACTTGGCCTTATAGGCGTTGCGCACCATCTCATGGGTGACGATGTGGTCGATGGGAATATCATATTTCTCAATGAGCGGCAACAGGTATTCAATGGCGCTCTCAATCTGGTCGGCGGTGAGCGGCTTCTCCAAAGTGTTGCCCTGGAACTCGATGCCTATGGTGAAAGCGTTGCACCCCTCACGTCCGTCGAGCACCGAGTAGCCCGCGTGGTATGTCACCACGGTGGGTGCGCACATGATGTAGCGCGTGCCGTCGGTGTCGATGACGCAATGCGTGCCCACGCCCTTCTCAGTCGAGGTGAGCACCGCCAGCGAACGCTCAATGGTGGGCTCTGCCGTGTGGTGCAGAATCACGCCCTGCACCTCGTTCACCTTCTCGGTGTCGTAGTTAGGCGTAGGGTAGCTCACCTCCTCATATTTAGGCTTTTTCACCTTCTTGTCGGCAGGTCGCGCCCAGCAATATACGCCCAGCGCCAATGCCACTATCGCCACAGCGGCCACAATCCGTTTAGTTAAAACACGCAATTTCATTAGCACATCTCCTTTTATTAAAACCGGTGCAAAAATAAAAAAAATCCTTCACCCCCACAAAATAAGAAGGTAAAAGAACATTAAATGAATCCGTCGAAAGGTCGTGAGGCTCGCCTCGCGATAGAGAAGAGTCACGGCAGCAACCGCTGCCATTCGTGCGGGGCAAGCCACTGCACATCGGGGTCGCGGCGCAGCCACGTGAGCTGCTTCTTGGCATAGACGCGCGTGTTTTTCTTAATGCGAGCCACCGCCGTATTCCAGTCCATAACACCATCGAAATAGGCAAACATCTCCTTGTAACCCACCGTATTGAGCGCATTGAGGTGACGCTGGTCGTTGTGGGCACGCGCCTCCTCTTCAAGGCCCGCCCCTATCATAGCGTCGACGCGGCGGTTGATGCGGTCGAACAACTCCTCACGCGGCAAGTTAAGCGCCGCCTTCACAATCTTGAAGTCGCGTGGCGCGGACGTGCCGGTGCGCAACGACGAATAGGGGACACCGGCCTGGCGGCATACCTCCACGGCGTGCACCACGCGCCGCGTGTTCTGCCTGTCAACCTGCACGTAGTACTCGGGGTCGCGCTCACGCAACTCCTCGAGCAGAGACTCCAGGCCGCGCTCGTTGAGCTCGGCGAGCACCGTCTCGCGCACCTCGTCGCTAATCGAAGGCATCGGGTCAATACCGTGGCACACCGCATCAACATACATCATCGAGCCGCCGCACAACACCGCGTAGTCGCCCTCATGCCACAGCCCCTCAAGGACTTCGAGCGCGTCGTGCTCATACTGCCATGCGTTGTAGCCGGCCTCGAGCGGCAAGAACGACACCAAGTGGTGGCGCACACGGGCCATCTCTTCAGCCGTGGGTGCCGCCGTCCCGATGGGGATGCCATGGTAAACCTGCCGGGAATCAGCCCCTACAATGTCGCAGTGCAGCGCCTCGGCCAGTTCGATGGCCGCTGCCGTTTTTCCCACGCCCGTGGGACCGGTGATGACGATAAGGGTTTTCATTCGCTTCGTTTGAGAGCGTAAAATTAAGCATTTCTCAACGGCAAAACACCCTTTTTGGCCACTTTTTGCACGAAATAAATGAATTTTGTAGATTATTTACGATTTTTTGCACTCGCATCAGCAAAAAATCACTAACTTTGTGCTTTGGAGTTTGACGCAATCATCACACGCTATGTTGACACAAATTTATAACGGACATATCCTCACTCCAGAAGGGTGGATAACAGGCGGCTCGGTCATCATGGACGGAGGCCGCATTGCCGAGATACGCAAGAACAGCCACCTCGAGCCTCGCGCCGACGAGCACGTCGACGCGGGAGGCATGCATGTCGTGCCCGGGGGAATCGAGCTACACTGCCACGGCGGGGGCGGCAGCGACTTCATGGAAGGCACCGTAGAGGCCTTCCGCACAGCCGTCAACACGCACCTCAAGCATGGCACCACCGCCATCTACCCCACCCTGTCGTCGTCCACACTCCCCATGATTGAGGCGGCCGCCAAGGCCTGCACCACGCTCATGGATGAACCCGACAGTCCCGTCATGGGCCTCCATCTCGAGGGTCCCTACCTCAACCCCATGAAGGCCGGCGCGCAAATGCCCGAAATCATCCGCAACCCCAACCCCAAGGAATACCACTACCTTGTAGAGGAATATGCATGCATCAAACGATGGGACAGCGCACCCGAGCTGCCGGGAGCCATAGGCCTGGGACGATACCTCGTTAACAAGGGCATCGTCGCCGCCATTGCACACACCATCGCCGAATTTGACGACATACGTGCGGCTTACGAGGCAGGCTACAGCCACGCCACCCACTTCTACAACGGTATGCCGGGCTTCCACAACGTGCGCGAATTCAAACATGCAGGCACCGTTGAGGCCATCTATCTGATGGAAAACATGACCGTCGAGATGATTTGCGACGGCGTACACGTGCCACCCACACTGCTCAAGCTCATCTACCACATCAAGGGCATCGAGCGCACCGCGCTCGTCACCGATGCGCTTGCCGTGGCCGCCAGCGACAGTACAAAGGCATTCGATCCCCGCGTCATCATTGAGGACGGCGTGTGTAAGCTTGCCGACCGTTCGGCACTCGCCGGTAGCATCGCCACCATGGACCGCCTGGTGCGCACCGCCGTGCAGATGGCCGACATTCCCCTCCAGGACGCCTGCCGCATGGCCAGCGAGACGCCGGCACGCATCATGGGCATCTACGACCGCAAGGGGTCGTTGCAACGCGGCAAGGACGCCGACGTGCTCATCGTCGACGAAGACCTCAACCTCCATGCCGTCTATTCGATGGGCAAGCTCGTCAGTTAACGGCAAAAAAATCGTACGCCAGTGGTCGAAACCCTCCATGGCATCGTCCTCAACGTGGTCAAGTATAACGATCGCCACCACATCGCACGCATCTACACCCGCGAGCGAGGCATGATGTCGTTCCTCGTACAACAAGGTAACACGCCGGCGGCACGACAGCGGCGGGCACTCTTCATGCCCCTCTCGCCCATCGCTTTCGAGGCACACCTCACCCCGCAACGCGACATCCACTCGCTGCACGGCACACGGCGCACCGCTGTCCCCGTTTCCATCAGCAGCGAGCCCACGAAGACCACCATTGCCCTCTTCCTGGGCGAATTGCTCTCGCGTGTCATTATCGAGCAAGAGCGCAACGAACCGCTCTACGACTTCCTCGAAGCCAGCATCGACCTGCTCGAGAACGCCACGCGCGGCGTAGCCAATTTCCACATCTGCTTCCTCTACCACCTGGGGCAGTTCATCGGCATTCAGCCCGACACAGGCTCCTACGCCCCCGAACGCTGGTTCGACATGGACGAGGGCACCTTCACTACCGCCGTGCCGAGCACCCACCGCGGACTGCCGCCCGAGCAAGCCCGCGTCATCCATCTGCTCTCGCGCATGACATTCGCCAACATGCACCTCTTCCGCTTCAACCACCACGAGCGAAACGCCATGCTCGACACCATCCTCTCCTACTACCGCCTGCACCATAGCGCACTCGGCGCCATGCGCTCGCCCGACGTCCTCAAGCAACTTTTCGCATAGCCCCCGCGTTCAGTTGCCGCGCAGTCAACGCAACACAATCCCCGTTTAATGATTTTTTTCTTTAATAATTTAAGCGGTATAAAAATAATTCATTATCTTTGCGGTTAATATAAAAGAAGGAGCTATCGCGAGCCCCTAAACCATACAAGAAAAAGAGATTACAACAACAATAACAGAAACTTAAAAAATTATCGCAAAAATGGCTAACTTTGACAAGGCAATTTTGGAAAAGTACGGTATCACCGGCGTTACCGAAGTGATCTACAACCCCGACTACGAGACCCTCTTTAAGGAGGAGACCGTCGAGGGACTCACGGGCTATGACATCGGCCAGCTCACCGAGCTCGACGCCATCAACGTCATGACCGGCATTTACACCGGACGTTCGCCCAAGGACAAATTCATCGTCATGGATGAAAACTCGAAAGACACCGTGTGGTGGACAACGCCTGAATATCCCAACGACAACCACGTCGCTACCGAAGAGACCTGGGCCGCCGTGAAAGACCTCGCCCGTAAGCAACTCAGCGGAAAACGCCTGTTTGTCGTCGACGGATTCTGCGGTGCCAACAAGGACACCCGCATGAAAGTGCGCTTCATCATGGAAGTGGCTTGGCAAGCACACTTCGTCACCAACATGTTCATCCGTCCCACCTGCCAGGAAGACCTCGACCAAGAGCCCGACTTCGTCGTTTACTGCGCCAGCAAGGCAAAAGTCGAGAACTATAAGGAACTCGGCCTCAACAGCGAGACCGCTGTCGTGTTCAACGTCACCTCGCGCGAGCAGGTCATCCTCAACACTTGGTACGGTGGCGAGATGAAGAAGGGCCTCTTCTCGATGATGAACTACTACCTGCCCCTCAAGGGTATTGCCGCCATGCACTGCAGCGCCAATACCGACATGAACGGCGAGAACACCGCCATCTTCTTTGGACTGAGCGGCACCGGCAAGACCACACTCTCGACCGACCCGAAACGCCTCCTCATTGGCGACGACGAGCACGGATGGGACGACAACGGCATCTTCAACTTCGAGGGCGGCTGCTATGCCAAGGTAATAAACCTTGATAAGGACGCCGAGCCGGATATCTACAACGCCATAAAGCGCAACGCGCTTCTTGAAAATGTAACGCTGGACAGTGACGGCAAGATCGATTTCGCCGA
>JAGCUP010000040.1 GCA_017962765.1 Muribaculaceae bacterium
AGCTTTGAGCCTCGGGCCATGCTTTTCCTTAAATCCCTCCCCAAAAAGGGAACATTATTAAAACAACAACACTAACAACATAAACGACAATAATAACAATAATAACAATATTAACAATGTTTTCTGCCCGTTATTTGCATAATCCAATGCGTTTCGCTAACTTTGCTATCGCAATGAAGGCGGCCGCCCCTCGTCCGCCACCACAACACTTATAAACATAGATAACGAAAACTATATTAATGTATTAACATAAATAATACTAACAATGAAAAAGAATATATTTTTGATATTAATGCTTATGATGCTGGCATTACCGCTCGCCTCGTGCGGCGACGATGAGCCGCTGGCTTCGGATGACGTTTTTTCTGACCTCACCACATTTACCGATGCGATCGATGATTGTGTTTTTACTGCGAGTGTGTCGCCTCAAGGTGCGGGCAAGAAATACGTTATCGCACGCGTTTCAAACGTGGAGTTCTCTCCGTCATCTCCATTTTATACCGACCGCAGCGATTACCGCGGCCCCGGTTTACGCTCCCATGTTCAATTTCGCAGTTCAGACCTTCCAGGTCAAACTTATTCAAACGATGAATCTACCGAAATCCGTTTCCGAGTCAAAGCATGGAAAATTGATGGCTCATTTATTACGGGTTTTGATACATGCGATCACGTAGATTACAGCATCATCGTGGAGCCAGTTTAAGGCTAAAGTTGCTGAAATTTTAACTTGAGAATCAACCACATTAACAATCAATAGTTATGAATACAGTAAGACTATTTTTCATTCTTGTCGCTTCGCTTGCCAGTAGCCATACTTGGGCGCAGGAGAGCGAGTATCGCCCTTTCGTCGAAGATGGCAAGTGGTGGGTCGTGGAGACACAATACCTATGGTATGTGTCGGTGGTGGAGGAGTTCTATATTAATGGTGACACCATCGTGGCCGACCAGCCTTGCAAGAAACTGATGAAAAGGACGTTCGACTTTGACAAAAACGAATACAGCGATTCGCTGTATTACTGTATGTACGAGGACGGCCGCCGCGTCTATTATTTCCCGAAGGGTTCGCAACAGGCAATTATGCTTTATGACTTTGGGGCACAGCCCGGCGACGTGCTCACGCTCGGCGGATTTTCCGAAGACCTGACGATGACCCGGGAATTCAAAATCGTTGAAACGACCTCCCTTGATTTCAACGGATATACATATAACGGTTTGCGAGCCGATTGCATTGGTTTGGATTATGGCGATGACCCCGCTTTCACATGGTTGGAGTCAATAGGTTCGGACTATTCGCCATTCTACAAAGCCCCATCTAATAAATATATGGCAGGCCAACCCTATCGTTTTTGTGAGTGCTGGGTTAACGACGAGCAACGTTACGAAAGCATCTATGTTTATGGCGGTGCACAATATGATGTCAACTTCGACCTAACCATTAATGGTGCAGACATCACCGCGCTTTACAGTTATTTAATTGGCGACAAGGCACCGCTGTTGCGCTACAAGGCTTTCCAAATTCGTAACGACCTCAACGGCGACGGCGTGGTTAACGGTGCCGACGTGACAGCTCTCTACAACCTTTTGCTTAATTAGGAACTGATTTAATTAGGAATTAGGAATTAGGAATGAGGAATGAGGAATTAAAAAGTGGGGGCGCGGCAGAGCATCAGCGGAGCCGCGTTCCTGCAAATTGCTTGTTTACTCGTTTACTTGTCAACTCGTTAACTTAATAATAAATTGCTCAAAGGTCATACAACAAAAACAATAAAAACAACAATTCTTTTGTTCTTGTGAATACTTCTGTTCTTATGTCCTATCGCGCTCAACAGCGCTGCAGCAAGCTCATAGCTCACTACTCAACGCTCATAGCTCAAAGCTTGATAGTGGCGGTGTGTTTGCTCACTGGTTGTCGCGAGGGCGGCACGGCGGGCGACACGCGTCTGCTGGCGGTGGATAGCATCGTGGATAGCGACAGCGTGGCGGCGTGGCGACAGCTGCAAGCCGTGGATAGCGCGACGCTGGCGACCGACGCCGACCGCATGCTCTACGCCCTGCTGCACCAGCAACTGCGTTACAAGCAATACCTGCCGCTCGACACGGCGGTGCTGATGCGGCTCAACGAATACTACACGGCACATCGCAACAATGCACAGCACACGCGCACGCTGCTCCTGCTGGGTGGCGCCCATGAGGATGCTGGCCACATCACCGCCGCAATCACTTGGTATAAACGTGCCTAGGCACAGATTGATACTGCCGACTACCTGAACCAAGCGAAGGTGAACCGGCGCTTGGGGCTGCTCTATTACAACCACTTTGCCGACCACCATATCGTCAAACAAAAGTTGGAACGCAGCGCGCACTATTTCGAACTGTTGGGCGACAGTGCCGAGCTTGCCGTGGCCCTCGATTTCCTGGGCAGCGTATATCGTACGGTGGACCATCCACAGGCCCACGCCACGCTGGAGCGAGCCGGCACTCTGGCGCTCGCCGTGGGCGACACGGGCACCTACGTCACCAGCAGCGAGGAACTGGCACGTTGCCTGCTCAACGATTCGCTGCCTGCCGAGGCGCTGTCCATCATTGAAGAGTGCGAGCGTCACACTGTGGATCGCCTCACCACCATCGAGTGCTGCTACACGGCGGCACAAGCGCTGGCGGCCCTGGGTCGCCCCGCCGAGGCGCAGGCATACCTCGACAAGGTTCCGGCACCCACCAATACCTACGGCCGCATGATGCGCACGCTGTGCCTGAAGAAGATTGCCGAGGCTCGCGGCGAACACGCCCTGGCGATGCGCTATTCCAACGAATTTGACCTCTACAGCGATTCGCTCAAGAATGCCACCGAGGTCTCGACCATCTACGACACCGAGCGTGAGCTGGACGACAGCACTGTCACCACGCTGCGCCGCGGCGACATGCGCTGGCGCCGCATCCTTACTATTCTGGGCATCGTGGCGGGCGTCCTGCTGGTGGTCGTTGGCATCGCTCTCTATCGCAACCGCGCCCACCGTCACCGTTTCGCTGCCCTCAAGTGCGAACTCGACAGCCAGAAGCATCTGCTTGAGCGATTGACTGCCGCCGAAGACACGGGTGGTGCTTTGTTGCGTCAACAGCACGAGTTCATCACGAAATTTCTGAAACGTTATGTCAACAACCTTGCCGAGTTAATGAAGATGCACGAACATGGAAACCCGCTGGAATTCAAACATAAATTTAATGAGCTGACAGTGGAATTCGGGCAGGACGAGCTGTTCTGGGATGGCCTCAACCGGTTCGTCAATACGCAAACCAACGGGCTCCTCGACAAGTTGGCCGACGACCATCCGTCGCTCTCAACAAGTGACAAGAAAATGCTCGCGCTTATGTTTGCCGGCTTCGGTTCGGCCGAGGTGGCCTCCTTCCTGGGCCGCTCGCTGCAAGCCATGTCGACCTACCGCAAGCGCATCGCCGAGAAGCTCGACCTGGAGGTGCCGCTCATCGACTTTATCAACCAGCAAAAGTTTTAGAGACTCGCAAATCGCAAAAACCTCGATATTAGCTCCAAATCGGTCATTTTGTTGGTAATTAATTTGGTGGAGTAAAGGGAAGGAATTACCTTTGCATAAATTTGGAATAATGCAAATTTGTTGCATGTCGGCTTGGAACGTGGAGTTGCGGGCTGCGATAGCGCTGATTATCTACCAAAAATAATTATTAATACAATGAAAAAGTTTTTGTTTTCAATCTTGCTGGCGTTGCTGGCGTTTTTTGGGGCGCAGGCACAAGACAGGTTTGACGTGAATCGCGACGGTGTGGTCAACGGATCCGATGTGACGGCACTCTACCAGTATCTCCTTGAGGGCATAGGCGATGATGACGATCCCACGCCCACTCCCGTGGCCCGCGGCATCTACATTTGCAACGAGGCGGGGTGGAGCGAGGTGGCGCTCTACGCTTGGCCCGAAAATGGCGTGTTCCCTGCATGGCCCGGCATCGTGTCGAGCGGCACAATCGAGAAGAACGGCAAGGTCTATCACAAGTTTGACATGGGCGACAGCTACTTTGGCACCGCGCTCAACTATATCGCCAACAACAACGCGCAGGGCAGCCAGGTGGACCTCATGAGCACCACACTGGGCGACGAGCCGGTTTTTGTCACGGTGTATGTGGGCGGCGACGGGAAAGTGGCCTATCGCATCGACCGCGAGGAAGTCTCGACCACCGAGAAGAACCATGTCATCTATGAAATGAACGTGGGGGCATTCACCCAGGCCGGCACCTTTGCCGCGGCTCAGGCACGGCTGACGGAGTTGCAGGCGATGGGCGTGGATGTGCTGTGGCTCATGCCCATCTATCCGCGTGGCGGAGGCATCAACAGTCCCTACGCCGCCACCGATTTCCAAGCGGTGAACTCGAGCTACGGCAACATCGCCAGCCTGAAAAACTTTGTGGCGAAAGCCCACGAGTTGGGTATGGAGGTGTGGCTCGACTGGGTGCCTAACCACACTGCAACGAACGCCAAGTGGGTGACCGAGCATCCCGAATACTACAAAAAACGTAATAACTCGTTTGTCAATCCCAACGGCTACAGCGATGTGTATCAGCTCAACTACGAGAGTGCGGCGCTGCGCAATGCCATGAACGACTGCCTCAAGTTCTGGATTGACCAGGCCGACGTGGATGGATTTCGGTGCGACTTTGTCTCAAGTTCCGAAATTCCCGCGTCTTACTGGCAAGAGGCCATTCCTCTCATCAAAAACTATAAAAGCGGGAAAAGTATCTCCTTCCTGGGCGAGGCCGACATCGTCCAGAAAGAGACACGATTGCTCAATGTGGGATTTGACTACGACTATGCGTGGCAGTTCCAAGGAGGCCAGCTGGTTGCCTTCGGACCCACCGGAACCAGCGGCACCAACTTGCGCTCGCGCTGCGAAAACTTCGTGAATGCCAGCAAGAACGCCTCAATCAAGCGCATGATGTATCTCACCAACCACGACGTGAGCTACAACGACGGCGGCAAGACGCTCGTCTCACTCTATGGCGCTAACCGCTATGCCTTCACGGTGCTCACGTTCACGCTCTATGGCGACCCGTTGCTCTACAACGGGCAAGAAATTGGCACTACCCAAACGCTCAATTACTTCACCGACGAGAAAGTGAACTGGAACAGCGTGGACAACAAGATGAAGAACACCGTGACGGTGCTGGGGCAGCTGCACCAGCAAGAGGCCGCCCTGGCGGCGCGGGTGGAGCCCGTTTTCCTCTCGAGCAACAACAATAGCGTGATGGCTTACACCAAGACAAGCGGCACCTCGTGCGTGCTTGTGGTGATGAACATGGGTTCGGGGGCGGCGAGCGCGAAGCTCAGCGGCGTGCCCGAAGGCAACTACGTCAAGCGCCTGTCGAGCGATAACATCGCCTCGGGCGTTTCCTCCACCGTGCAGCCCCAAGCCCTGACGAGCACTCCCACCATCTCGCTCGAAGCCAAAGGCTACGCCGTCTATGTGAAACAATAACTCTCAGGTTGGTCCTGAGAGTCATCGGTAAAAGGCGCGCGACAGTGCGCCTTTCGCTTTTTCCTGGCGATGGTGTTGCGGGTTTACGGGGCGGTGACGGCGAGTTTCTTGGACTTGCTGGTGTAGTGCTCACCGTCGGTCGAGATGGAGGCGCGGTAGATGTAGATTCCGCGTGGCACGCGGCCGCCGCCCTGCGCATTGAGGTCCCAGGTGATGGGGAAGGAGGTGAAGAGGTCGCTCTGTCCAGTTTGGGTGGAGGACCACACCTGGCGCCCCATGAGGTTGAAGACCTCGATGGTAACGGTGACGGTAGCATTGGGCCTGTTGTGCTTGACGTAGAAGTTGGTCTCGATGCTGGCGGGGTTGGCATCGCAATATACGTTGAGCACGTCGGGCTTAAGTCCGCCGACAACGTAGAACTCGATGGTTTTCTCGCTCGAATTGTTATACACGTCCCACACCTTGAGCTTGAGCGTGTGATAGCCGTCGGCAAGGCCCGAGAGCGGGTATTGGATGGCTCCGGCATTACCCTTGGCCGCCTCCACGGGGATGTAGTAGGAACTCACGTCGCTGTAGGTTGTCACGTCGTCGAGGGTGAGGGTGATGGAGTGTCCGATGCCGGCGCTCGAGAAGTTGATGCCGCTTTCGTCGCTGATTTCAGCCAGCACGAGCGGCGCTTCGTTCACGTTATCGCCATTCTTGAAGTCTTCGGTGTTGAGATAGAAGGTCTCGATGGTGGGGCCGTCCACATCGCCCTGCACGGTGTCGTCGTAGCCGTAGATGTAGAAGTCGCTGTTAGCGCCGTTGGCTTCGGTGCTGTCGGTTTCGTTATAGGCATAAAGGTTGATAAGCGATGGGCGGTAGTTGTCGTAGCTCACAGTAACCTCGCTGGGGATGGTGACGGTGACGGTGAACTCGCCGTCGTGCACCTTATCGACATTGATGGCGAGGCGGTTGCTGTGCTCGTCGTAGGTGAACTGTTTGCCATCGGACGGATTACTGGTGTAGTAGCCGTGGGTGGTCACCGACTGTTCGCAGTCGTAGAGCGTCGAAACCATGTTGCCGTTGAACGTGGTGGCACGTTGCCCAGTTTGATCTTCGATGTGGCCCGTGAAAGTGATGGTTTGTCGGGCTTGGAACACCGGCATGTCATCGGGGTCAACAGGCTTGCCGTTAATGGCATCGACCACGACGCGGTGGGTGGGGAAGGCGGGACGCATGGCAGGGTCGCCGAGCAGCACGTAGCGTGCGTTATTTGAGGCTACCACGCCGCTGATGCGTCGCGACATATTTTTCGCCAGGCGTGCCACGTCGCCCACGCGTCGCGGCAGTTTCTGCTCGTCGCGCGTGAAGGTGAAAGAGGCCACTTGGTCCTGATATTGCTTGTTCTGGCTCATGTAAACGAGGCGCGCGGGGCAGATGCTAGCGATAATGCCGCCGCTGGCGTTGCCCAGCATGAGTTCGGCACCGCTGCGCGACCGTTCATCGAAGCGGGCGAACTCGCAGGTGGCCGCCATGAGCACGGGCAGGTGGCGGTAGTAGAGGTTCTCGTTCACGTCACGTGCCGTGAGCAGTCCGTCGGCGGTCCACACGTTGGGGCTGGCGTGTCCGGCATAGTTCCACCACACCACGCCGTCCTTGAGGTAGTTGAACATGCGGGTGCTGGCGTCGGGATACTTGCGGGTACTGCCGTTGCCCTGCTGGGTGAAAGCGTCGATGTAGATGCGCTCGTAGTTGTAGTCCTCGCCGCCGTTGGCGCGCGAGAGTGTGATAGCGCTCTCGGCCTGCACCATGTGCTGGGCGGCGTCCTCGTCATCGGCCACGTTGAGCACGTTGTTTTTCCATGCTCCGTAGTCGGGGCGGGTGACATATTTGGTGAGTTTCGACACGGCTGTGCGCGCTTCGGCCAGGCTCTGCACCGGCAAGCGTCCCACGGCGATGTCGAGGTCATACTGGTAGAAATTGGAAACGGCATTGTCGCCAAGGACGCCGAAGATGTCGTCGCTCACAAACGACACGCTCTCGCCGCCGCTGTCCTCGCTCTGCCACGTGAGCAGCGCGGGATAGCTCATGGCGCGCACTTCGGGGGTGAGCAGACGGTTGTCATAGGTACCGTTGCCCATCAGCAAGAGATATCCCAGTTTATGCCCATCCTCGCTGGCTCCTCGGTCCCAGAAGTATTTGCACAGTTGTCGGTAGGCGATGGCATCGGGTGTTCCTGAGGAGAACTCGTTGAACACCGTCTTGTGGTCGAGCACGAGCACGCGCATCTTGTCGACGCTTTCGTGCAGGGCTCCCACTTGCCGCGCCTGTGTCATATATTCGGTGGGCGAGAGAATAATCATGTCGGGAATCTCCTCGCCGTGGATGTCTTGGTTGGCTACCGTGCCCTCGAGCGAGGGCGTGGGGTACGAGCTGAGCTCGTCGAAGGCCACGCACATCATCGTCGCGGATGATGAGGGGCTGAACGACACGCCATCGGCACCCGCCGTTGTTGATATCACGCGGGGTGCATCGGGTGAGGTGATGTCCCACACATGGAGTGTCTCGGGGTCGCCTGCAACGACATATTGGACATCGGTGCGGCCCTGGTCGGCTGCGAAGATGATAGCGTCGTTCTCGGGAGCGAGTCGACGCTGGTAGTTGACGGCAATATAGTCAAGGCGCGCCAGTAGCACGTTGCCCTGTGCCGGCGGCACGTAAGTGATGCTGAAGTCGAGATGGCTGGTGCCGTCGAGCTCGAAGTCGTAGGGCTGTCCTGCTATGTCGTAGTGTTCGTGCGACACGTCGGTGACCGTGGCCAACTTCGTGGTGCCGGCGGGCAGGTTGGTGCCGTTATATTTCGCGTCGACGCGGCTGTAGGCCGTTGAACTGTTCTTGAGGAGCACCTGTGCGGCAAAGTTGGTGTAGGTCTTCACCGTCGAGCCCGACACGAGCCCATCGAGATCGAACGAGAACGTCTGGGTGCGCGTGTTGGAGAAATCCTCTCCCAGGAAGATGCGGCCCGTCTGGCCCGGGTTAGCTTGCTCGCGTTCGTGGAACAGCAGCGCCGTGGCATGTGTCACGCGCTCGCCGGTGGCCGCCGTGGTGCGTGTCGAGGCGGGAATTTCTTCGTCACTGCCTTCTCCCGAAGTCACGAAGTAGTATCCGGCGGTGGAGTAGGGGTTCTGTCGCGGCACGTGGTATCCGTCTTTGGTCATTTTCCACGTCGTGGGGCCCTGGCCGTAGAACAGGATGCGGTCGCCGATGCGCACCATGGGCACCGCGGGCAGGTCGTCGGGCGTGTCGGCCTCCATGTAGTCGCTCATGGCGCCGCCGCCCATACCATAGACGTGTACCTGGGCAATGTCGCCCAAGCCCCATTGCTGCGCTTGCTGCGCCGTGATTTGGTAGATGCCGTTCTCTTCCACTTTGATTTTCACCCACTTGCCTTCGGCGAGGCGTGAGTGTTCGGCATAGTGGCTCATGTCGCGCGCGCCCATTGTGGCAGTGGCCGCAACGAGCACGACAAGGGCGAACATTCGCGCCACCCTGTATCTCAACGTGTTCGGTATGATGGTCATGACTTGATGTTCTTTCTTTATTGTTATAAACGCAAACCGCCCCACTTTATTGTAAAGCAAGTGGTGAATGCCCGCTTCAGGGCCCCAAGTTGGCCCATTTTTGAAAAAATCTCTTAAAAAAGTTGGCGGTTTCGCTAAAAAGTATTAAATTTGTGAATTATTTTTAATGAGGAGTGCGTCATGGGAACTGACCTTGAGACAAAACCTGGCATAGTACGGCGCGTGTGGCGCTTTTACCGCGACGGTTTCGCTTCGATGACCGTCGGTCGCACCCTGTGGCTCATCATCGGTATCAAGCTGGTGATATTTTTCCTCATCATCAAGTGGGTGTTTTTCCCCGACTTCCTTTCGGCCCAGAGCGACAGCGACGAGGGGAAGGCCGAGTATGTGCGCGGCCGCCTTGCGCCCCGCGAGGCAACCCCATTGAGCCCTGAACAAATTTTCAACTTCAAATATCTTAACTGCTTATGAGTAACTTATTAATGGACGTGGTCGACTGGTCACGGGCGCAATTCGCGCTCACCGCGATGTACCACTGGCTCTTCGTGCCGCTCACGCTGGGACTGGGCGTAATAGTGGCCATCATGGAAACGGTGTATTACCGCACGCGTGACGAGAAGTGGCTGGCGACCACCAAGTTTTGGATGACGCTCTTCGGGGTGAACTTCGCCATCGGCGTGGCCACCGGCATCATCCTCGAGTTTGAGTTCGGCACCAACTGGTCGAACTATAGCTGGTTTGTGGGCGACATCTTCGGTGCCCCGCTTGCCGTGGAGGGCATTTTGGCCTTCTTCATGGAATCTACGTTCATCGCCGTGATGTTCTTCGGCTGGAAGAAAGTATCGCCCAAGTTCCACTTGGCGGCCACGTGGCTCACCGCTATCGGCGCGAGCCTGTCGGCGCTGTGGATTCTTGTGGCCAACGCATGGATGCAGTATCCCACGGGCGTGACTTTCAACCCCGACACTATGCGCAACGAGATGACATCGTTCTTCGACGTGGCCTGCTCGCCCATGGCCATGAGCAAGTTCTTCCACACAGTGCTTAGCGCTTGGGTCCTCGGCGGTGCTTTCGTGGTGGGCGTGAGCGCGTGGATGCTGTTGCGCGGACGCAATAAGGCGCACTGCCTGCGCAGCCTTAAGGTGGGAGCCTGGGTGGGCTTCATCGGCATCGTTATCACCAGCATCACCGGCGACAGCAGTGCCGTGACTGTGGCCAAATACCAGCCCATGAAGTTGGCGGCTATGGAGGGTCTTTATGATGGGCAACGCGAGCAAGCCATCGTGGCATTCGGCATCCTCAATCCCGACAAGCAGCCGGGCGATGACCAGGATGCCTATCTCTTTGACGTGTCGATTCCCTACGGCTTGTCGCTGCTCGCCACCCACGACCCGCAGGCCTTCGTGCCGGGTATCAACGACCTCATCGCAGGCCGAGCCATTGACGAGAACGGCGACACCGTCCACACCATGAGCTATGCCGAGCGCATGGAATGCGGACGGCAGGCCCAGGAGGCCCTCGCTAACTATAGCAAACAGGCGGGCGCTGGCGACCAGGCGGCGTTGCGTAAGACTATTGACGAGAACCTCAAGCATCTGGGCTACGGTTACCTCGATACGCCCGAGGAGGCTGTTCCCAACGTGCCCATCACGTTCTATTCGTTCCACTTCATGGTGACGGTGGGCGGCTATCTGGCCCTGTTCATGCTCGTCGTCCTCGTGCTCGTGTATAGGCCCAAGTGGCGTGCCAAGCTTAAAAAGACGAAGCGTCTGGGCTATCACCTGGCGGTGTGGACCATCCCGTTGACCTACATGTGCTCAATGAGCGGCTGGATAGTGGCCGAGGTGGGCCGTCAGCCGTGGACCATCCAAGACCTGATGCCCAACAAAGTGGCCATCAGCGACCTGAGCGCCGGCTATGTGCAGGTGACCTTCTGGATTTTCGCCGTTGTGTTCACCGCGCTGCTCATTGCCGACATCAGCATCTTGTGCCGCCAAATCGCCAAAGGCTCGCGCAGCGACCTCGACAAGGCCCAGTAACCTCAAAATTGTTTCACTTTTCTCCCGACAATACTTATGACGTACTATATTTTGCAAAACTATTGGTGGCTCATCATCAGTGTGCTGGGCGCACTGCTCGTGTTCCTGCTCATGGTGCAGGGCGGGCAGTCGATGCTCTTCTCGAGCAAGCTCGAGCATAGGCCCCTGCTCATCAACTCCATGGGGCGCAAGTGGGAATTGACGTTCACCACCCTTGTGACCTTTGGCGGCGCCTTCTTTGCCTCCTTCCCTTTGTTCTATAGCACCAGCTTCGGTGGCGCCTATTGGTTGTGGATGTGCATCCTCTTCAGCTTTGTGGTGCAGGCCGTGGCCTACGAATATCGTGCCAAGGCGGGTAACATCTACGGCACGCGCTTCTACGACGCGCTGTTGCTCGTCAACGGCTTCGTGGGCCCCGTGCTGCTGGGCGTGGCCGTGGCTGGCATGTTCTTCGGTGCCCATTTCACTGTCGAGAAGGCCAATATCCTCACTGCCAGCGACAACGTTATCAGCCAGTGGGGCCCGTACCACGGCCTTGAGGCTATGATATGCTGGAAAAACCTGCTCTTTGGCGTGATGGTGTTCTTCCTGGCGCGCACCCTCGCCAGCCTCTACTTTATCAACAACATCAACGAGGAGGAGGTGCGCGACGAGCAGCGCCGCGCACTTAGGCTCAACGCCCCCGTCTTCGTGCTCCTGTTCCTCGCCGTGGCCACCATTATACTGACCTCGCCGGGTGTCCAGGTTGATGATACCGGTGCCAACCCGCAGTGGGCCGATTACAAGTACTTGCACAACTTCCTCGAGATGTGGTGGGTGCTGGTCTTCTTCCTCCTGGGCGTGGTAGGCGTGCTGTGGGGAGTGGGAAAAACGCTCTTCAATCCCTCGTTCCATGGCGGCATCTGGGCCGCCGGATTGGGTACGGTGCTCGTGGTGCTGAGCCTCTTCATCGTGGTGGGATTTAACGGCACGGCCTACTATCCGTCGTTGCTCGACACCGCCTCGTCGCTCTCGATTCGCAACAGTTCGTCGAGCCTCTTCACCCTGCGCACCATGAGCTACGTTTCCATCCTCGTGCCCTTCGTGCTGGCCTACATCGCCTGGGTGTGGCACAAAATGGACCACGGCAAGCTCACCCACGACGAGCTCGACAATACCCCCGAGCACGAAAAATATTGACCCCCATCCCTTATCAAAGATATATTGGCGTATAGGTCAAAATATTTGGGAGAGCGGTATTCGACCACTCTCCCAAATTTTATCCTGTTAGCCACCCAGTGTTGTTTGCTAACTTTAAATCACTGTCTTGCCACTCAAAGATGTCATACAACAATTAACAACAAAAACTTTGAGCTATGAGCCTTGAGACAAGTAAGGAATTGTGCATCAATTTCTAATTAAGTAGTAAGTTGTATAGCGCGGTTACATCGGCGCCGCTGACCACGCCGTCTTCATTCACATCGCCAGGATTATAAACGAAGATGGCGCACCAACCCGTTTCACCGCTCGTGGTGGTGACTGTGATAGCTGCCATTCCACTTTTATGGGATGTCACAAGACCATTGGCATCAACAGAGGCCACCGTTGAATCACTTGAGGACCATGTGGCGTCCTCAACTCCAGTTGCCTCAATCTGCAATGTGTTGCCCGGTTTCATCTCTTCCATCATTGTGGAAAGACTAAAGGGAGTGGGAGGTGTGGGTGGTTCTCCACCCTCCTGTGTCACCGTACAGGTCACGTCGGGAAGGACGTGCTCGGTGCGGTCCACCTCGCTGGCGATGATGTTTGTAATCTCAATTGTTTTGGGACTGCTGAACGAGGCGTCTGCGATGATATTGAATGTTACCAATGCTCCGCTGTTGCCACTGAAGGTTTTTAGTGTTTGTGAGGCGATGAGGATACGTATTGCGCCAGTCGAAAGCGTTGTACTTGAGATGGTGTGGTTGCGGTTTTTGCGATCGGTGAGGTCAAAGATATAATCACCATCTTCCTGTTCGATACTCAACCCTTCGGGAAGCGTAATATCGGCCTGTAGCGCTGTAAAACTGGTGGTGTTGTCGAGAATCATCTCCACCTCTTTCGTTTCACCGGGCGCAATGCTGAAGTTCTCGATATAGAATCTGTCATCGCCTCCTACAGGTGGCGTGTAACCCTCCTGTGTCACCGTACAGGTTACATTGGGGAGGGCGTGCTCGGTGCGGTCAACCTCACTGGCGATAATGTTCGTAATCCCAATGGTTTTCTGTCCGCTAAATGTGGCATCGGCGATGATGTTGAACACAACCAGTGCACCGCTGTTGCCACTGAAGGTTTTCAGTGTTTGCGAGGCGATAAGGATGCGGATGGCGCCCGTCGAAAGTGTGGTGCTTGAGATAGTGTGGTTGCGGTTTTTGCGGTCGGTAAGGTCGAAGATATAGTCACCGTCTTCCTGTTCGATGCTCAAACCCTCAGGCAGCGTAATATCGGCCTGTAACGCAGTGAAAGTAGTGGTGTTGTCGAGAATCATCTCCACCTCTTTCGTTTCACCAGGATTGATGGTGAAATTGCTGATGTAGAAATTATCCTGTGCGGTGGCAGCCAACGCTGCCACCATACACAAGATTATTGTTAATGCTTTATTCATAATTGTTTTAGAATTTGAGTTTTACTACATTGCTGTTCATTTTCACAATTACGATGCCGCTGGCCAGCGTTCTATAGACATTACGTCCCGGTTGCACCTTGACGGTGGTGTATTTGCCACTGGGCAGGACTAGTTGTGCCGTGGCGGCTACAGGCGAGTCAATCACAATATTGTTGTCCTCGCTATAGATGCTGATGGAATCAGCGACATCATCAATGCCGGTAGTGGAGAAGTCGAGTGAGATGTCATCGAGACGATAGCAGATAGCGTTTGGCGTTGCCACCTCGATGCCGCTCAGACAAGCGGCGCCATTGGCGTGACCTTCGAGGGTGATCGTGAGCACCGTGCCTTCGCAACCATTGAATGCCTTGCAAGCGCTGGATGCAACGAGGAGGCGATAGCCGCCATCGGCACATTCGGTGAAAGCCAAGTCATGCGACGCGGTGGCACGGTTGCCGAGGGTGGCCCCCGTCATCTTCAAGCCAGAGGGCAAATGCAAATCAAGTTGCATGGCGGTGAGATCCACGTTCTGCTCAATGTCCACTGCGACCACATAACGACTTTCGGCCATGGCTTGCACATTGGCATGCATAGCTACGTTTGCTATGGTGCCAGCATCATGTCGGGAAGGAACCAAACGTGGCGCACCTTCGAATGTAAGCGCCAGTCCTGCGACACCCACGAGGTCACCTACGGTAATCGTACCGTTCTCGTCAAGGTCGGCAGCGGCAAAAATGAACGGTTGCGGATCCTGCTCAAGGATATAACTTGCGGTGGTCACGTAGTCAATCACGTTAATTACATTGTCGCCGTTCACGTCGCCCAACAAGATGTCGGGTTCTTCCTGCTCGACAAGAGCGAGCAGATAAGGATACCCCTGCCCCTCGTCAATGCCCCAAGTATCGCTGAAGTCCCAACCTTGGGCAAAGTAGGTCTCCTGCGACTGCAACTGGTCATTAGTGAGGCTGATACCATGTAACAGGTCATCGTAGATACGTTGAGTCACGTCGTTGACCGAGACAACCATCGTATTAAGTGCGTAGTTGTTAGCGCTTGGCGTTGAGGCACCATTTTTGAAACCGCCAATCACGCGCATGGCAACGCCATTCTGGTCACTCACATCAATCTTGTTGTTGATGGCGAAGCAGTTATTAACCTCTGCATTAGTACCATCCAAGTAACCCACTATGCCACCGCCGAAATAGGTGGCGTAGATGTCGCCATTGGAGTAACAGCGCTCAACTTTGCCGAAACCGTAGCCCGAAATGCCGCCAGCATACTGACCGCCAGTAGTTTTAGCAGAACTGTAGCAGTCGGCCACATTACCAGTAGTATAACCCACTATGCCGCCGGCACGACAAATCAGAGAGTCGGAAGCAGTAATTGTACCAGTACAAGACGATAAGCTGATGGCGCCTTCGCAGTAGCCGGCAATGCCACCAATATAGTCTTTACCAGTCAAAGTGATACTTGTATTGCCTAAAGAGATAGCATTGGAAGCATAGCCGACGGCGCCTCCCACATAATTTCCACTACCTGTTATAGCACAATTTTTAATGGTGAGTCCGCTGATGTCTTTTGAGGTCTTACCAGCAAGGCCTCCCACATAGGAGGCACCGATTACAGTGGCATCATTCACTGAGCAACCGATAAAATCGTCGTTCTCGGAGTTGCCCACGATGCCACCGACGTATGAACCGCCTTCCACCGTACCGTAAACCTTTACGTTCTCAAAGATTGAACCGATAGACTTTCCGACCACGATACCCGTATAATCAGATGTGCTATGGACTCCCGTTTCGCTGGTAATAATAGTAAGATTTTTGATGGTTGCATTCTCCATGGTGGCTACAAGGCCCGTATTGATGCCATTGTTATTGATGGTCAACCCCGTAATAGTCTTTTTGTTGCCGTCGAGCTCTTTCATTGTGCCGCTGCCTTTCATTCCAATCGGCACCCAGCCTGTCGATGACACCGTAGTTCTAGACCATTCGGAGAGGTCAATGTCGTTCATGAATTTGTAGTATGAGTAGCTGTTGATGTTGGAGAGGTCTTCGGCCGTGTAAATTAAATATGGCGAGTCCTGCGTGCCATCGCCCTGATAGGCAATTGTTGAATAAACATAGTAGGACTGGATTACATCATCGGTCACCGCATAGGCCTTGATTGTACCACCAGCCTGCATCGGTGCCACCTCAACGCTCCATGAAGTGCCACTGACTGTAGCTTGGTAAGTCTGTTCTCCCACAATCACATAGACTTTCACACCGTCGGCACATTTTCCTGAAATCATGGTGTCTCCCGCTACCGAATTACTTGTAATAGCAGGCGGTGCACATTGGGTAAGCTTATAAGGAAAACTCTCGGTCTCGAGAATAGTCCAATCATTGGTAAAATCCCAGCCAAGACCTTGATAGGTTGATTTGTACTTGAGTAAACCTTTCCCTAACGATGTGCCATGTTGATCGCCATCAGTGACAGATAACTGTTGGCCTTGGGAAACCACCAGCATGGTGGTCATGCCGCGGTTGGCGGCATAGGTTCCAGCCGTCCCCATCGTACAGTTACTATCAGCTGCGCCATAAATGCGACCAGTGGAACCGCCTGTGGCATTAATGAAATCTTGGGCGGCAACGCAGCTGGTGATGCTGCTGGCGCCTTGAAGTTGCCCAACGATACCACCCACATACTGGCTGCCCGAGATGGAGCCATTGGCGTAACAATTGCTGATGGTGGTTGTAGAACTGGTGCTGTAATTGTTGCCCACGATACCGCCCAACTGGTCTTCTCCATTAATTGAGCCGCTATAGTAGCAATCGGTGATGGTAGTCTGACACAAAGCATTCCCTACAATTCCGCCTGCAGCTGAGGCCGACACGTTGATGTCTCCTACGGCAAAGCAATTATTAATATTTGCGTTAGTACTATAATCTTGGGCTGATGTTCGTCCCACCAATCCGCCTGCAATTGCAGAAGAAGTGGCTTTGACTGCTTTCACATCAGAGATTGAACCACAACCATCAAGGGTGAGAGCTCCATAACTGTAACCGATGAAACCTCCAATAAATGGAGTTGTGGTAGTGGCTGAACTGGTTACATTGCCTAAAGCGAAGCAGTTTGTGGCATTGAAGTCATCAACCCGGCCAGCAAAACCACCGATGTTTTGCAGCCCTGTTATATTACTGTTAGAGTTGATATTGATGGCATTACAAGCACTGGCTCTACCGGCGAAACCACCGACTTGATTTTCGCCCACAATTTCGCCATCTTGACAACTGTTGATTACACTTCCACTCATGAGCCCGGCGAAACCACCAATTTGTTCTCCTTCTGATGACACATTTCCGGAATGACTGCAGTTATCAATTGTGCCTTGGAAGAAACCAGCTACACCTCCCACATAATTATGTCCCTGAAGTGCTCCCTCCGTGTGGATGTTGGTGAAAGTGGCGTTTGATGCAGCTCCGACAAAGAGAGATGTATAATCACCACCCGACACGTTGGCATTACTAATAGTGAGGTTTTCTATTGTACTTTGCTCCACATAACCGAAAAGGCCAGTAAAGTCGGTGTCGCGGCTAATATGTAGGCCGCTAATGGTATGGCCTTCTCCTTTAAAAATTCCCTTGAATGGTGAGTCTAACACGCCAATCGGTTCCCATCCCTCTGTAGGGTTGTTATCTTCAATAAATTCAGTCAGGTCTATGTCTGCCATGAGTTTAAATACTACATTCTCATAACCAGTGAAATTTCTTACGTTATGTAGTTGTATGGGATTGAATATCAGATAAGGGTCGGATTCGGTGCCGGTTCCCGAGCCAGAAAAGCCTCCTGTACCTGTGGTTGTGCCACTAGTAGGGTTGATTTTAAAGTTCTTCCATATTTCAGCAATTAAATAGGTACCCCAGGCTGAAATAGGAACAGCAAGCGTAATATTGCTTAGAGTAAGCTTATTAAAAGAAGCCTCTGAAATGTGTGGAGGTGTTAAAGGACAGCATTGTATCAGAATCAAAGAACTGCATCTATAGAACGCATAGTTTCCGATGGAGGTGACTGAGTTGGGGATGGTCATGTTCGTCAATCTGGTCATCTCGCCGCAAAGATATGCCGGTATCGTTTGGACCTCATCGCCAAAAGTAAAAGATGTTATTTTTGTATTCGAACTTGCAAATGGAGATGAAGTGAAATCGTTGCAATATTTTGCATTCCACGTCACACTCTCCAAGCCGCTGCAACCAGCGAACGCCGAGCTCTCGATGGAGGTGACAGAGTAGCCAATGGTGACACTTGTCAACCCCGTGCAACCATAGAACGCCGAGCTCTTGATGGAGGTGACTGAGTTGGGAATGATGACACTAGTCAACCCCGTGCAACCATAGAACGCCGAGCTCCCGATGGAGGTGACTGAGTTGGGGATGGTCACGCTCGTCAAGCTAGTGCAATCATAGAACGCAAATTCTTGGATGTATTTGACGGAGTTGGGGATGGTGACACTCGTCAAGCCTCTGCAAGACTGGAAGGCATTGTCGCCGATGACGGTGACGGAGTAGGTTTTTCCGCTATATGTGACCGAACTAGGTATGGTCAGTGCGCCACTTAATGATGAATAACGAGGAGGTGACGTGTTCTGATACGTCACCGTGACACTTGTGCCATCGTTGTTCTTGTTGTAACACAGCCCATTGACCTTAAAATCGTAGGCGCTGGCAAGATGATTTATGGTGAGCAACAATATAGCGAGGGCCAATAGACGTTTGAATGTTTTAATACTCATAATAACGACTTTATTAAGTTAATCATATTTTGTGCGAAGATTTCGTTAAGAGAAACGCCATTGACAACTATCTCGCTGCCCCCCTTTAGTTTCCATTCGTCAATTGTCACGTATGGTATGCTTTCATCGCGTATTATAGAAGTGGTCAATAACTTGTAACCATGTTCCTTGGCCGTGTCGTCAATGTATCTATAAGTGTTGCCCTCTTTGTCCTGATAGTTGTGGCATGGAACCACAATTACATCGCAATGGTAAATCGTTGCCAATGGCCTGAATTCTTTATCCAAACCATCACAGATATAGTCGCCAAATGAGCATATTCCAATCGTCTTGACCTCCCCATTGGGACTATTATATTGGCCCACAACGCTGATGTCATAACATTCATTTAGTTTACCCGATAAATATTCCGGCTCACTTGAGAAGGGGAAAATTTCAACCAATTTGCGAATGGCGGCAGTTTTTCCTGCGTTTCTTGTACCTACAAGGGCAATAATCACTTTTTTTTTCATAGCCTCTTTTTTGCCGCTTGTTGTCTCCCGAGTGGGCGGCGATTTCGTTAATGGTTAATGCAAACGAAAGCGTGGAGACTTGTCTGATTATCGATTCTGAGGCTCGGCAAAGCCTACCACAAATAAACAGTATCCCCCACGCCATGCCGATATATACTTTCCCGCCTATTGGGGATATATAGACACGCATGAGCGTTTTTTACTGTTTATCCCTTGTGGTTGAAATTTTGCCGATTTCAGAATCAGGATAAACGAAGAACGCTTTCAATATGTCCTTTCGGGCCGCCGCCGCTGCGGCCCATTCCCGAAATTGCCACAAAATTAGTAAAAACTCTCCAAAAACCAAAATACGACCCGAAAAAGTTGCAGTTAGTTTGTTTTCTACGGAGTTTGATGAGTTAAGGAGTTTTGAGCTATGAGCCTTGAGCTATGAGCTGGACCATCTTAAAAAACTCCTAAACTCCTATTCTCCGTAGCCCTTTCATTGTTTTCATTGTTTTTGTTGTCTGATATTATTATGCGCCCTGCGGGCGGAAATTAAAGAGAATTAAGTTCAAAATTACACAACATGCCACATTATTTGTGATTTTTATAACACAGTCTTTTAAAATCGCAGATTTGGTTAATTTTGGGATAAATTTTGAATAATTTCCCACGCGAAGCGTGGCAAAAATCAGTTGAATCCGTAGTTGTTTAAAACTCCTAAACTCTTTTCACTCCGTAGCCTTTCATTGTTTTTTGTTGTCTGATGATTTAAACTGCGGGCGGATGTGGCGGTGCTTGCGCTCTGTTGCGTCCAATTTGGGTTAAAAAGTTAAATTTTTGTTAAAGGTATTCATTATCACCATTTTTTAGCTAATTTTGCGGGTTGAAAGGAACTTTAGCTCCAGATGTGGCGCGCGTCGTCACGACCAAGTGTGGAATGTAAAACATAAAATAGTAGAAATCAGATTTTTAGTCAACTATATTTATTAACTTATTAACAAACATCAGTTTTATGAAAAAATCATTACTGAGATTATCGATGATTGTGGCTCTCCTCGTGAGTGCCTTCGCTTGGTCGGGCCGTGCCTTCGCCGCTGTGGGCGACGTGAACGGTGACGGCGTGGTGAGCGGTGCCGACGTGACATCGCTTTATAGCGTCCTGCTTGACAATGTCACTGTGGCCGGTGAAGCCGACGTGAACGGTGACGGCGTGGTGAGCGGCGCTGACGTGACCTATCTGTATCGCATCCTCTTGGGCGAGATTCCTCCCGTTGATGCCCACCTTTACATCCTTGGCTCGTTTGTCGAGGGCGGTTGGGCCCCCAACAAGGGTATTGAGATGAACACCAGCGATGGCATCGAGTTCACCTATACGGTGACGCCCGCCGACACTGGTGACGGCTATGCTTACTTCAGCTTCACCAAGAAGCTCGCCGAGAACGATGGCGACAATGGTGGTTGGGAAGAGATTGCAGCCGAACGCATTGGTGCTGTGAGCGAAGGTGACTTCTGGGTGACCGACGAAATGCTCAACACCGAGCTCTCGCTGCAGGCTGGCGATGTCGCCTTCAAGATTCCCGCAAACAAGGAATACACGTTCACTGTGAACCTTGAGGCCATGACGCTCTATATTGCTGGCGAAGTCACTCCGCAACCCGAGAAGGACCTCTACATCATTGGCGATGTGGTAGAAGGCGGATGGGCCCCCAATAAGGGTATTTTGATGCAAGGCGAAGACGGCATCTATATTGCCACGCTGAACATCACCGACGTGGTGTACTTCGGCTTCACCACCAAGCTCGCCGAGAATGACGGTGATAATGGCGGTTGGGACGAGATTGCGGACTACCGCTTTGGCGCCGTGAGCGATGGCGACTACTGGGTGACTCCCGAGATGGTGGGCCAGAACATTGACATCGAGGCTGGTGGCGATGCACTGCGCGTGCGTGCCAATGGCGAAATCACTGTCAAGGTCGACCTCAAGATGATGACCGTCGCAATCGAGGGCGAAGTGCTTCCCGAGCCTACTCCCGATCCCAGCGACAAGGTTTACATCATGGGCGACCCCGCCGGTGGCTGGAAGACCAACCTGGGTCTGGAAATGCAGTATGACGAGACCAACAAGGTCTATACCGCTACCATCAGCGGCGACGGCGACATGTACTTTGGCTTCACCACCAAGCTTGCCGAGACCGAGGACGCTTGGGACGACATCGTGGCTTATCGTTTCGGTGCCGTGAGCGAAGGCGACTTCGTGGTCACTAACAGCAACAAGGGCGAAATTGCTCTCGCCAGCAATGCCGACGGCGGCCAGACCCTGTTAATCCAGGGCGGCGGTGAGTTCAAACTCATCCTCGACAAAGAGAACATGAAGCTCACGATTGAGGGCGAAATCAAGGAAGTTGTGGCCGAGGCCGAGTTCTACTACATTGGCACCGCCAACAACTGGAGCACCAGCAACCTCGACTATCCGTTTGAGCCCCAGGGCAACGGTGTGCACAAGATTGTTATCACCAACCCCGCAGCTGCCGAGTGGTTCGCTATCGCTCCCAAGGCTGCTTACGGCGCAAGCAACTTCTGGGGCCAAGTGTTGCGTCCCAGCACTGGCAACGGCACAGGCGCAGGTACGGTGAGCTATGCGACTGGCGACAGCTATGGCTCGTGGTGTGTAAATAATGCCACAAGCATTACTGTCACCCTTGATACCACTAAGGGCACTGTTACCGTCGAGTAACGGTACACCCTTTTCGAGGTAACATAACTCCATCACGGCGGCGGCCTTTCAACAAAGGCCGCCGCCTTTCTTTTAGTTTATAGAGAGGCGGCTTCTGGTTTCGTGAAGGAAAGGGGAGTATTGATTATTGTGTGGCGGTTCTTGGTACTAGGGGGGAGAGGCCAAGACTTATCTAGGATAATTCTCTGCGACGGCAGAAGAAAACGGGCACCCCGGCCAGTGTGGCGGCGGGGTGCCCGTAATGGTAGAGTGGGAGAGGGATTAGAAGATGAGCTTGATTCCGATTTGTGCGTGCCAGCGGCTGCCGATGTCGCTCTTGCTGGGCTCGGTGTAGCCGTTCCAAGTAAAGCGTGCCACGTAGTTGCCGCCGCCCTTGTTGACAAGCGTGGTGTTGTTGAGCGGGGTCACGCTGTTACTGCTGCCCCAGCTTGCGCCCCACTTCTTGTTGAGCATGTTGGCGAAGTTAAGCACGTCGAAGGTAAGCAAAATCTTGCTTCCGCGCTCCTTGAGGCAGTAGATGCTCTCGCTGAAGTGCAGGTCGATTTGGTGCTCAAAGGGTGCCAGGTTGCTGTTGCGCTCGGCATACTGTCCGCGGTGGTTCTTGGCGTAGCTGTCGTTGACAATGAAATCCTCAAACTTGGCGCGTTGTGCGTCGGCGCTCATGGTGACGACGGTCTCGCCGTCCACCTTGGCAGTGATGTCGGCGAAGTCCATCTTGGCGAGCTCGTCCTGCGTGGGGATGTAGAGGAGCGAGTTACCGCGTGTGCCGTCGCCGTTGTAGCCGCTGCTGGGACTCTCGTTCATGCACAGGCTGTAGCGTTGTCCGCTGTAGCCGTTGTAGGACACGGCAATGTTGGTCTGGAGCCAGCCATTGAGATAACGCGGCGTGGTGTAGCCCACGGTGAAGAGGATGCGGTGGGGCTGGTCAAAGTTGCTGTAGGTGAGCAACGGACGGCGGGTGTCGACGGCCTGCGAAGCCTTCCAGCTCGAGAGGGCGATGGAGGCGGTTCCGTCGAAGACGCTCTTCGAGTGTCCGAAGGTGTAACTGGCGAGCAGGTTGAGTCCAAAGTTGAAGTTCTTCTCAATGGTTCCGCTCACACTGTAGCTGTAACCCTTGTTGGTGTTCTCGAGGTTGATGAGGTTGGCGCACTTGCTGTCGGTGACATAGAAGGGAGCCTGGCTGGCTTGAACGCCTTCAACGGCATAGGTGGCACCAGCCTGATTGATGGCGAGGTTGTTGAAGAACACTTGGTTGAAGGTCTTGGTGTAAAGGCCTTCGAGGGTGAACTTCCATCCGTCGAACTTTTGCTCGAGGGCAAGGTTGGCGCGCATCACCTGCGGGAAACGGAACTTCTTATCGACGGTGGCGATGTCCATACGGTACTTGCTGCCCTTGTTGAGCGATTCGACGAGCTCTTGGGTGTTGGCGGTCACGGCCGGGATATCGGCGGCGGAAGTGATGGAGGTTCCAATCTGTTCCACGCCGTTGTTGCCGAAGGCGTTGCTCAGCCACACGAAGGGCACGCGGCCTGTGAAGACGCCGATACCACCGCGGATGAGGGTGTTATGTGCGTCGTCGGTGAACCAGCGGAAGCCCAGACGGGGCGACACCATGAGTTTGGTAGAAGGCATTTGGCCAATCTTGACATTGATGTGCTTGCTCTCGTAGTAAGCGTTCATTTCGGGGTTCTCGGTGGGGCTGTTGAACATCACGGGGATGTCGAGGCGGATGCCGTAGGTGACCTCGAAGTTACGCGTCATCTCCCACTTGTCCTGTGCATAGAAGCCAAACTGGCCGGCCTTGATGGTGGGAGCCCACAGCAGGTCGCCGCCGGTGCGCTCGGGGTCGATGCAGCGGAAATAGAAGTTGCTGGGCTTGTTGTTGATGACGTCGTCGAGCGAGTTGTAGACCCATTCGCCGGTGCTATACTGCACAAAGAGGTTCTTCATGAAGAAGAGCTCGTTGTGGGTACCGAAGGTGAAGGTGTGGTTGTCCTTATACCACGAGAAGTTGTCCTCGAGCAGGAAGATGTCCTGGTCGAGCTTGTTGGCACCGCTCACGTAGTGGGTACCGAGGTTCACGCTGATGTTGCTGCGGTAGTTCTCGGTATCGGTGGGGTCGTAGTCGTTGGGCAGGTTCTTAATCCAGAACAGCGGGCCCTGATAGGGAACGTCGCGGTGGTCGCGCACACGGTTGAAACTGGCTCGCAGCTCGTTGTGGAAGCTGGCACCGATGTTACTGTTGAGCTCGGCCACAAACGAGTTGGTGATGTTGCTGAAGCGGTAGCTCGAGTTGTTAAAGTAGTAGCTGGTGTAGCCGGCGCTGTAGCCGTCGTCCCAGCTATCGCCGTGCTGGTAGCGGAGGGCGAGCTTGTTGTTGTTGTTGATGTTCCAGTCGAGGCGTGCGAGAATCTCGAACGACTTGGTGTCGACATTGCGCGGTCCCCAAGTCTCTTGGATACCGGTAATCTCGTAGTAGCGGTCGGTGAGAATCTTGGCGGTGGCCTCGCTCAGGTAGTTCTTTGAGCAGCCGGGGTAGTAGCTCGAAGGATAGCTCTTGCTCTGGTGCTCAAGGTTGACGAAGAAGAATAGCTTGTCCTTGACGATGGGGCCGCTGATGTTACCGCCAATCGTCGTCTTGTGCTGCTTGCTCAAGGGCGACTTAACATAGTTGTCGGCGGCGTTATACTTGCCGTAGAAACTCTGGTTGTTGTAATAAGTGAAATAGGTGGCGTGGAACTGGTTGGTACCTTGTTTCGTCACCGCGTTGATGCCGCCGCCGGTGAAACCGCTCTGGCGCACGTCGAAGGGAGCCACTACCACCTGGATTTCCTGGATGGCGTCCATCGAAATGGGGTTGGCATTGGCCTGGCCGCCGTTGGTGCCGTTGAAGGCGAGACCGAAGACGTCGTTGTTGGTAGTACCGTCGATTTGGAAGCTGTTGTAGCGGAAACTGCTGCCCGCAAACGACATGCCGCCGCTCTTGGTGTAGTTGGCCAGAGGCATGTTCTTGACCACGTCAAAGATGTTGCGGTCCACGGTGGCACTCGTCTCAATCTTTTGAGCCGTGAAGTTGTGGGCGGCACCGGCGTGCTGTGGCACGGCAGTGCCCATCACCACCACCTCGTCGAGCATCTGCGAGTTGGGACCCATGGCCACGTTGAGCTCGTAGGGCGAGCCCAGCTGGATAGTGATGTTCTCGAACGTAGCGTCGTTGTAGCCCACATAGCTCACCGTAACGGTGTACGGGCCACCGAGACGCATACCCTGAATAGTAAAGCGGCCGTTGCTATTGCTCACGGCCACATACTTGGTGCCCGAGGGCACGTGAACGGCATTGATGGTGGCTCCGATAAGCGTTTCATCGTTATCGGTCACCACGCCGGTCATTCCCGAAGAAGTGACCTGCGCGTTCATTCCCAGCGCTGTAATGAACAGCACCAGGACAAATAAGCTGATTCTCTTAAGCATAATAGTAAGAATTGTGTATAAGAATAGGATTTATTGGCAAAGATAAACTTTTTTTTACAAACCACCAATGAAAAATCTCCTTATTTTTGCATTATCGGGAAACATGAATCTCAAATTTGATTCCTAATTTCTCATTAAGAATTAAGGAGGAGATTGTAGAGCGCGGTGACATCGGCTCCATTGACCTCGCCGTCCTCGTTCACGTCGGCGCCGAAGGTGGCGGGCTTGTCATCGAGCAGGATGTCGTAGAGTGAGGTGACATCGGCGCCGCTCGTGATCTCGTCGCCGTTGACGTCACCTTCGAGGACTGACACAAGGTTGGTGAAAGCCGACCATTGGTCGGCATTACGGTAGGCATCGGCGTGGCGCCTTGGGACACGCAGCTCGCATGTGGTGACAGGAACGTTGCTGAACACTTTGGTCCCCAAGGTGACGGCTGCCGGGTCGGGCTTGCTGCTGACCGTTGCCAGACCGGTACAGCCGGAGAAAGCATTGTTACCTATCTCGGTCACCGTGGCAGGTATGGTCAGGTGTGTGAGTGATGTGCAGTTAATGAACGCGAATTTCTTCACGTTGGTCACTTCAGCCGGAATGGTGAGACTCTCTACCATCTCATCATTAAGATAAAGGTTTTTGGCGCTGTATAGCGGGTTGCTGGTATTGCTGCGGAAATCAATGTTGAGCCATGCGGTAAGGTCGCTGATATCGACGCGCGTCAAGCCGCTATTGTAGCCGAAAACACCTGAGCCTATCTCGGACACCGAGCTTGGAATGGTCACTTGTGTCATGGCGGTGATGCTGTTGCATAGGTAAGCCGGAATTTTCGTGACATTATTGCCGAATACAAACGTCTTAATGCCGGTCAAATCATGAAATGGTGAATAATATGATGCCTGATAGTCATTGCCGGCAGTGACATTCCAAGTTACTTTCTTTAAGTTTGAACAAAGTTCGAATGCGTAGTTGCCGACAGTGGTCACCGACTTCGGGATGGTGAGCTCGGTGATTGACGTGCACTTGCGGAACGCGTAGCCGTTCACCGCGGTCACTGTGGAGGGAATCACCAGATTGGTCACAAGCTCTCCATTGAGATATAGGTTGTTGCCGTAGAGTATGGGGGAGCTGGTGGTGCTGCGGAAGTCGATGTTGCAAAATGCGGCAAGGTCGGTGATATTGACGCGCGTCATGCCCGAGCAATTAAAAAATGCATTGTTGCCTACCGCTGTCACCGACTTGGACATGGTCACGGCGGTTATGCCCGAGAGGCCGTAACACAAGCAGGCCGGAATATACTTCACCGTGTTGCCAAAGTTAAAGGTAGTGATGCCTGTCAAGCCTTTGAAAGGAGTAGTGCTTGAATTGAAGTCGTCGCAGCTCTCCACATTCCAGTTCACTGTCGTCAATCCCGTGCAGCCATCGAATGTGCAACCGTTCCAGTTGAAATGTTTAATGTTTTTATTCAAGGTGATGGTTTTGAGGTTTTTTTCGTTGGCAAAGGCTTTGCAGGCTAAGCCGATGCAGTTGTCTTTCAGTGTGATGCTGGTGTTGGCGGGCATCGTGCCTTTGTATCCGTATGCCATATTGCCGGCATACACCACGCCGTCGGGCTGGTTGTTGAACCACGCAGTGCCATAGAAAGCGTTATTACCTATATAGTTTACCGAAGTGGGGATTGTCAGCGAGGTCAAGCTCTCGCATCCGCGAAAGGCCTCATAGCCTATGGAGTCCACCGCCGACGGTATGGTGACTTTTGTCAGGGAGCTACAGCCAGAGAATGCCCACGTCCCGATGTTAGTCACCGAAGATGGAATGGTCACTGAGGTCAGATTGCTGAATGTACGGCAAAAACAAGAAGGAATACGTTTCACATTGTTGCCGAAAACAACGGTCTTGACATTACCGGTATGATAAAAAGGGTTTCCGTACGTCAACAACCCCGTGCCCCCGCCTATGGTGAAGCTGACACCATCGGGGACATTCCAGTTGATGGTGGTGAGACCGGAGCAATACAGGAATACATAATCGCCCCATGACCTCGCCGAATTACCTACGGTTACCGTGGTGATACCTTCGCAGTCCCTAAAGGCGTAGTCGGCGACTGAGATTACCGAGTTGGGAATGTTGAGCGAGGTGATGCCTGTGCAGCCAGCGAAAGCATGGTCGCCGATGGCGGTCACCGAGTAGGTTTTCCCGCCGCTTTTCACGCTCGTGGGAAGGCTCAGCGCGCCGCTGAGGCTCGTGTAGCGTGGTGCGCTCTCGTTCTCGTAGGTGACCGTCACGCTCGTGCCGTTGTCATTCTTGTTGTAACACAGGCCGC
>JAGCUP010000041.1 GCA_017962765.1 Muribaculaceae bacterium
CAACAACCTAAAATGAGCACCGATAAGAGTACGGTCATTCTGGGCATTGAGTCATCGTGCGACGACACGTCGGCGGCAGTGACGCGAGACTGCGTGTTGCTCTCGAACGTCATCGCCAGTCAGCGTGTGCACGAGGCGTACGGCGGCGTGGTGCCCGAGCTCGCTTCGCGCGCCCACCAGCAGCACATCGTGCCGGTGGTGAGCGAGGCTATCCGCCAGGCGGGTGTCGACAAGAGCGAGATTGACGCCATTGCCTTCACGCGCGGGCCGGGGTTGCCCGGGTCGCTCCACGTGGGCGTGGCCTTCGCCAAGGGCCTGTCGCTGGCCCTGGGCGTTCCGCTCGTCGATGTGAACCACCTTCACGGGCACGCGCTTGCCCAATTCATCAAGGAAACGCCCGAGAGCGAGGTTCCCGAATTTCCTTTCCTGTGCCTGCTGGTGAGCGGCGGCAACACGCAGATTATCCTCGTGCGGTCGCCCTACGACATGGAAATCCTGGGGCAGAGCATCGACGATGCCGCCGGCGAGGCCTTCGACAAATGTGCCAAGGTAATGGGACTCCCTTATCCCGGTGGCCCCGTCATCGACCGGCTTGCTGCCGAGGGCGACAGCCATCGTTTCCATTTCGCCAAGCCCCACGTCGAAGGCTACAACTACAGTTTCAGCGGGCTCAAGACGTCGTTTCTCTACACTCTACGCGATGAACTCAAGGAAAATCCACGCTTCATCGAGGAAAACCTCGCACACCTCGCGGCCTCGTTGCAGCGCACCATCGTCGAAATCCTCATGGACAAGTTCAAGCGCGCTATTAGGGACACCGGCGTCACGACGGTGGCCATAGGCGGCGGAGTGAGCGCCAACAGCGCCGTGCGCGGTGCCGTGGCGGCCTACTGCGCGCGTCGTGGCATCAAGGCCTTCATTCCCAAGCCCGTGTTCACAACCGACAACGCCGCGATGATAGCCGTGGCCGGCCACTACAAGTACTTGCGTGGTGAGTTCTGCGACGTCACGGCCCCTCCCTTCTCCCGCGTCACCATTTAATTTAATAACAGATTATAGATTACAGTTAATGTCTGCGTACTCCGAGACTGCGTCTCGGACAACTAACAACTAAAAATGCACTATTCTACTATTGTCATAGGCGATGAACTCCTTATTGGTCAGGTGACCGATACCAACTCGGGATGGATTGCGCGGCACCTCACACCGTTCGGGTGGGTGCCCGACGGCGTGCAGGTCGTGTCCGACGAGGCCGACGCCATCACGGCGGCCATCGACCGCGCCTTCGCTCAGTCCGACGTTGTGCTTATGACCGGCGGGCTGGGTCCCACCAAGGACGACATCACCAAGGCCACGCTCTGCGCCTACTTTGGCGGCGAGATGCGCCTCGACGAGTCCGTGCGCGAGAACGTGGACCGCATCTTCGCGCGTCGCGGCCTCACGATGAACACGCTCACGGCGGGCCAAGCCATGGTGCCCTCATCGTGCCGTGTGCTCCAGAACGAGGTGGGCACGGCGCCCATCATGTGGTTCGAGCGCGACGGCAAGGTGCTCGTGTCGATGCCCGGCGTGCCCCACGAGACGCAGACGATGATGGAGCGCGCCGTCATTCCGCAGTTGTTGCGCCGCTTCCATTCCAGCGACCACCTCGCGTTCCGCAACTTCGTTGTCGTCGAGGTGCCCGAGAGCGAGCTCGCCCTCCGCCTCGAGGACTTCGAGCGTGCGCTGCCGCAGGGCCTGCACCTCGCCTATCTGCCCAACCAGGGCGTGGTGAGGCTGCGACTGACGGGCCTCGCCAACGACGGGGCATGGCTCGAACGCGAGATGGAAAGCCAGTCGGCACGCCTCGTCGCGCTGCTCGGCGACGACCTGGTGGCCACCGACGACAAGCCGCTGGCGCAAATCGCGGGCGAAAGGCTCCGCGAACGCGGACTCACGCTCGCCACTGCCGAGAGCTGCACGGGCGGCAACGTGGCCCACGAGATTACCCTCGTGGCGGGCTCCTCTGACTATTTCCGCGGGGCCGTGGTCGCCTATGCCAACGAGGTGAAGCGCGACGTGCTCGGCGTTGACGACGATGCGCTCATGCGCTACGGCGCCGTGAGCCAGCCTGTCGTTGAGCAGATGGTGGCAGGGGCGTGCCGCGCGTTGCACACCGACTGCGCTGTCGCCACTTCGGGCATCGCTGGTCCGGGTGGCGGCACCGACGAGAAGCCCGTGGGCACCGTGTGGATTGCCGTGCGTTGCTGCGACAAAACCGTGTCGCGCTGCTACCGCTTTGCCGGTGGCCGCAGCCGCGTAATCGACCAGGCCACCACGCGCGCCCTCATCATGCTCGTCAAGAGCTTATTATAGATTACAGTTCCTGTCAGTGTCCTCCGAGAAAGGCTCCGGGTAGGCGAGCTTGCTCGGGATTCGCAGTCTTGAACAACTAACAACTAAAATCTAAAAACTAAAATCTAAAAACTTGTTTTTCTCATAGGATTGCTTTAATTTTGCACTTTCAAAGCAAAACAGTTTTATAACAATAAATACAACATGACAATGAAAAAGAGTTTATTCCTTCTGGCCGCATTCGCGTGCTGCCTCTTCACCCTCACCGCTTGCGGCGACGATGATGAGCCCAAAGTGACCCCCAAGGCCACCGCAACCTACACCATCAACTTCCACCAGGACCTCCTCGACGCTGCCAGCGTCATCGTCTATTACAAGGGAGAGAACGGTGCAGTGAAGTTCGAGCCCGTCTCTACCACCGTGTGGAAAAAGACTGTCTCCTCCACCAAGTTCCCCGCCGAATTCGCCTTCCAAATCGCTTACTCGCCCAAGGACGCTGCCGAGCTCACCAAGGACAGCTATAACCTCGACGTGGCAGGCTCGATTGACGGCAGCCTCAACACTGGCGAGGCCTTCTACTTCAGCCGCACGCTCATGAGCGCGCCCACTCAAAAGGATAAGGTCATCAGCACGCTCGAGAAGCACAGCGGAAAGGACGTCATGGGCTACACCGTCACCAAGAACGGCACTGCCACGGCAATGACCAGCATCAACCTCAAGTAATCAACGCGACCAGTGCGCTAACCTAATTACCATCGCCGCCTCACGCTTCATCGCAGGGGCGGCGATTTCTCCCCACAATGGGCAATTGCTTTCAAAATTTGTACCTTTGTGTCTAGATTCACAATCGACCGCGCCCGCATACATATACACACGTAGTTGTGAATTGCTTTCAAAATTTGTACCTTTGTGTCTAGATTCACAATTGTTTCTGGCATTCTTGCTGCGAGAGGTTTGTTGTGAATTGCTTTCAAAATTTGTACCTTTGTGTCTAGATTCACAATACAGATTTGCCACGCCGCAATAAACAACCAGTTGTGAATTGCTTTCAAAATTTGTACCTTTGTGTCTAGATTCACAATCAGCAAAATTAAATAATGATAATATTTTCAGTTGTGAATTGCTTTCAAAATTTGTACCTTTGTGTCTAGATTCACAATCAAGTACAGTGCCACCAACTTCTCCTACCTGTTGTGAATTGCTTTCAAAATTTGTACCTTTGTGTCTAGATTCACAATCGCCTGCGCAGCAACCAATCGTCATTCTTTGTTGTGAATTGCTTTCAAAATTTGTACCTTTGTGTCTAGATTCACAATCCGCGCGTTTATTTATCTTAATTGTGGGGTGTTGTGAATTGCTTTCAAAATTTGTACCTTTGTGTCTAGATTCACAATTTGGCTAAAAACGACCATTTTTGGAAACCGGTTGTGAATTGCTTTCAAAATTTGTACCTTTGTGTCTAGATTCACAATCATTGTTAACGTGGCAAATACTGGTTACAGGTTGTGAATTGCTTTCAAAATTTGTACCTTTGTGTCTAGATTCACAATGATTGCTGCAAGACCTCATTTACAATTACGGTTGTGAATTGCTTTCAAAATTTGTACCTTTGTGTCTAGATTCACAATGATTGCTGCAAGACCTCATTAACGATGACTGTTGTGAATTGCTTTCAAAATTTGTACCTTTGTGTCTAGATTCACAATAACGACATATCCTTAAGAAGATACTTTGTAGTTGTGAATTGCTTTCAAAATTTGTACCTTTGTGTCTAGATTCACAATAATCATCTATCGTACCAGTAGTGGCTGAGCGTTGTGAATTGCTTTCAAAATTTGTACCTTTGTGTCTAGATTCACAATTGGTCACGGAAATACTCCTGATAAATCAACGTTGTGAATTGCTTTCAAAATTTGTACCTTTGTGTCTAGATTCACAATACAATGCGTCTAATTTGTTGGATGTTAACATGATACAAAGGTTTTGTGTTTTTAAAAAAACTGTGTTGTCGCAGATGAAATTATTTGTTTTAAGTCAAATTTTTCATCTGCGACAATGTCGTTAATCTGTAGGGCAACGTCCTACTGCCCTTTATCGTTGTTAAACATCTTTAATATGCGTTAAATAACAGCAATAAGGGATGTTTTGTGTGTTTGTTAGAACAATTCCAGTTGCTGCCCTGTTGTAATGGGCTCTTCTTGCTTTGGGCCGTTGAAGATTTCAATATTTGCGAATTGCTTGTCGGTGATAGCCATAATACACACGTTGCCATGCTGTGGAAGAAATGATTTCACCCGTTTGATGTGTACTTGTGAATTTTCCACACTCGCACAATGTCGCACATAAATAGAAAGTTGCATCATAGTGAAGCCGTCGAGCATTAAGTTCTTACGGAATTGGGTGTATGCTCTTTTGTCTTTCTTCGTTTCGGTTGGTAAATCGAAAAATACCATTACCCACATGACGCGATATTGGCTAAAGCGTGAAATAATCATTGTAAGGTGGGGTAGAGGATGCGCTTTGTTTGCCCCATGAAACATTTCGCCAAAGAGGCTGTGGTGATTTCCACCGCCACCATTAAAGGCCGTTTTTTCCTTGATATGTTCACGTCGATAACAGGAATAGAGAGTAGTTCCCGTTTCAGTTCGGTGGTTAATTCTTCGGGGGTGCCATGCTTTCTTACAATGTCCTTGACTAACACATCTACAAAGGGGCGGTATGGCTCCATCACGTCATCGGCCAGGCAATAGGCATTATATCGGTTGTGGTGGTGGATTCCCAAGGTGGGCAACAGACCGGAACCGACGAGTGCCCTCGCCACCACTGCACGTAAGATGGCATACCCGTAATTAAGCAGCGTGTTGGCACCATCGCTTTCCCGGTCACGCCTAAAATCAGTTTGCTCGGGAAAGAAATTGCGCCAATAATAAGCAGCGGCACGTCCCTCGAGGTTAGTGTTGTCGTCACTTCTCACTTCGGCAGCCCATGCAGCCATATTTCCCGTTTCGCAGCCGGGCACACACTTGTTCAGTGCGCGCGCTTGGTTGGCAATCTTGGCTTTTACGGTTTGCTGCCACAATTGTTTTTTGAGTGGTTTTGAGCTGTCGATTTGCGCACGGAAACGCTCGCTTTGTAGCGTGTTGCCATCAAGAGGCAGGAATAATCCTGTTGGCATGTGTGCGCTATCGCAAGTGATTACCGCACAATTGTTATCCAATAGACGTTCCATCAAGCCGTGAGTTATCGTGATTTGACGATTGTCGAGAATAACGATGCCCAAGTCCTCGATGGGGAAAGTGCGGGGAGGTGATTCGCCATCAGGCACAGAAAACACCATTTGGGCATTCTTAAGGCTCAAATAGGCCGGATTGCCAAAATATAGTGTCTTTTTAATCATCAAAATGAGGTTTTAATATTCACCCACATGAACAATTCTCCCAAGATGGTCTAAACGAACTTTCACAATTCCTTTTAAGTTGTTAATTGCCGTGATTCGTTTCCAAGTTGTTTCTCGCAATTCCTTCACATCGTCCACGTTGGTCTCTAAGTGATGTCGGAATACATAGTATTTTGTGGCCAATTTTTGTACTCGGAAAAGATGTTTGCTGATTTCGGGATAATTGAGAGGATTAGTCAAGTCAATCTCGTTGGGATCAAATCCAGTTTCAGCATCGGGGAAAACAAAATATTCATTTCGTTTCATCGTGAAAAGGAATTTCCATCCTTTGTCCTTGTTATAGTTTTTGTCTATTACTGGCCCAACATCACTAACAAGGATGGCCATGGCCTCGAAATATGACACAATGTGTTCTTGCCAATTGCCATCGGCATCCTCAAAGATTGCCACATGGTGGTTGTTGCTTGTGCTTACGTAATCATTTGGCTCCCTTTTGTTTCCTGCTTCAATGATATTTCCATTCTTATCTCTTTTCTCGTGTAATGGTGTAGCCACATTCACCCCTTTCAATGTGACTCGTTTAATAGCTATACCTTTTTCTTCATTGAGCCAAATGGGGTTCTTATCAAGATCGGAGAATGCGAGTTTTGCGGAGCCACCGTAATCTTTCAGTCTCTTTTTTAAAATGTCCTTTATGCCTTCGTCAATCACCTTGTCCACAGATAGTTCTGGACTGATGGGTTTGCGGATGGTGAAGACTGGCTCAAATACCACTGTCTTCACTTTGTTGGGTACAGCTACAGTGTGCCTCTCGTCAAGCCAAATGGGATTCTTGTCAAGTGAATTCTTGCCGGTAAAGGCTTTGGCCGCATCACCGCCAAATTCTTGTAGGCGTTTCAATAGCGCTTCCCGATAATCAGCACGACAAACGGTTGCGATTTTATCTTTGTTGAAATCTTTGTTGACTTTTTCGAGTGCTGTTGCATACTGCTGCTTTTTTCCATAAACCGTTTCATTGTGCAATTGTACTCTTGGAGTGAGTGTGCGTTGGCTCCCTTTGCATCCTTTCGGCTTATTAACATTGGGAGTAGCCACTCTGTTTTTGGCTTTAATGGAAATCAAAATGTCTTGCAGGTGCTTCATGGCTTCGGCCCGGAAGTTGGGCATAGGCAATTTGAATTTCCTATTTTCAAGCAGTTCGTTTCGTTGTATTCCTCTCGCACTCTCGCTCATAGGAGCATCTGCACCAAGTGCATTCAGGTGATTGAGATATTGAATGTGCTGCCGGCGGGTGAAGGCAATAGTGAGCGCATCCATGGCATGATGACGATGGTCGTTGCGCTTCGTCCAGTCCTTAATGTGCTTCACCACATGGCCGTCGCGATTTTGATTACATTCGGTTAGTCCAAGTGCATCATATTTATCCCAATTCAGTTCTTTCATCACATCGACAAGCCCCCAGTCTTCCCTCATGCGAGCCGTGATAGAACCTATCGTGGGTAGCACATCCTTGCAGACGCGTTCCAAAATTTCCTTTGCTTTGCGGGCAATATACTGGCTATCTGAGAGGTCTCGGTTCAGGAAATCATTAGGTATATCCTTCTCGGGCATTGTCAAGTATTTAAATTTTTGCTTTGAGCCTGGCTTGTCGAAATATTTCACTCTGTTGAGATACTCTTGCAGTCTTTCTTCGCCATACTTTTGGAGCACATAATCGCGTGCGGTCATGTTCCCTTTTTCAATATTGATATTTCTTAACTCTAAGGTCTTATTGGAATAAGAATCATCAAATAGTTTAGCTTGGGGTATGATGTGCTCTATGTCAAAATTCCGAGAGAATAACTCTTCTTTTTGGATATAGGTATTAGAATATAGCGTTTTGAAACCATTGAACGCCAGTTCTTCGTATAATTGATAACGAAGCACGTCGTTGCGGGTGGGGTTGGGTAGGTTGAAAGGCGGTTCGTGGAGAATTTTCCTAATCGCTTCCAGTTGCCTGGTTTTCTCGTTCAATCTAGTTGTGGCTTTTTCGCGTTGTTCCCTTGTTTGCTTAAGGCTCCTTGCCATCTCAATATGAATTTCGTCGAACTTTCCATATTGTTCTAGGCAAGCGTTCACTACATGAATCATTTGGTTAAGAATCTTTTCGACCACAGGATTTCTTAAACTTCCCTTATTGAGAAGTTCTAACTTGTCGTCGAGTTTTCGTTTCTCTATTTCCTCTTTGGTCAAGGATTGTTTTGAATGGCGATACCCGGCTTTTTCACAAGCCTTGTCGTAGGTGAGTCCATCTTTTTTCATGTAAGGCAGGATTTTCATCATGGCCTTGCTGCTGAGATTGCCATAATCGAGCGGAAATACAACCGAAGCAAGTTCTATCGCATACTCACGAGGCAGTCCGGTTAAATCCATCAAATGCCCGGTGAGTTTGTCGTTTCCTGTGGGACTTCCGTCATCCTCCGACGAGTAAAGCAGGTGCCATAACTTGAACATGGCGTTTTGCTGCAACTCGTCGCTGTTTTCGCCTTCGTTGAAATGCAAGAAAGCGGTATTTGCCCCGAGCATTTCGAGCACGGTTGTGGCAAGATGCAACTTATAGTCTGTAGATTGCTTTTCAAAATTCTCCACATCGTGTCCCGATATCTCGGCTATACGTTTATAGGCATCCAGCAGGGCGCATTGCGTGGTGTTTCCGCTCAACTTCTTATAGTTGATGGAATATTGTCGCTCGTTAAGTTCAAGGCACTTCAACACGTCCTTTACGCTCAGCTCTTTGTTCCACGTGAGTTCTCGATAAAGAATTGATTTCTGCTCGGCCGATAATGCGACTGATGACTCTTTCCCCTTAATCGTTTTATCTTTAATCTCAATGTTGTTGAGTTGTTGCCAAATCTTGAACTCTTGGAATAGAGGTGAACTTTTGGGACAGGCGCGTGGTCCTGTCATCACTTTTTTGATCTTCCCATTAGGCTGTTTAACCTCGATTTCCTTGCCTTCAAGTTCGCAAAATTGTATCAAGCCTTTTTGAGACTTTAGTCGCCGTTGGTGGAAGATGGTCAGGTCGCAAATTTCTCGCTTAAGTTCCTCGGTAAGTTCAGGGTGATATTGCGCTTGATTGTCCCAGATGGCATTGAACTCGTTTAAGTAGTCAAGGCGGTAAAACACGTAATTCTTGAAGCTGAAATGGGGGTTAGCATTAAGTTTTAACATCATAAATTGACCTACTGTCATGTTGTTTATAATCAACTCTTTGCTATGGTCACTGATGCTTCCCAACAATCCGCTTGACGATGTGATGGCATTGTTTATTTCGGCCAAACAAGTCGCTACTTGTTCAATGGGGATTTGACGTGTGATGGCTGCATTACGCCAACTGTAGTATGCTCTTTGGCGCAAATCTCTCTTTTTTTCTTCGGCGGCATCGACCCCCAGTTTCTTAAAGGCACTTATCGTGTTCTTTTTCCCCTGATTCCGCAAGGATTCTTTTAACTCATCGGTTAGCACATCGGGATAAAAGACTGATTGCTTTTGCCATATCAAGTTAAATTCATTCCTCAAATCAGATGCATAGAAAGGAGGAACATACTTCTTTTCTTTGGTAAGAAGGGAATACACATACTGGCCTGGTGTGAGGTTGTTGTCATAGATATAACGTGCCACTTCCATTCCATCAATCAACTGGCCCGATTCGTCTTCGTTTTTCGCCTTGCGATTGCTCTTGTAACCACGTTTCTTGTTAATGGACACGAGCACGCGCGCTAACTCGGCGAGTGTGATTTCTTCGGTAACGGCTTTGGCCCTTAAACGCAGCGTCTCGAATGTGGTGTTGGGACCATCCTCACACAGCGGGGTGGAATCGTCAATAATATGGTGGGTTTTGAGCAGATAGAGCAACCGCTCGCGCCTTTGTTTATATCGGCTTAAGTTGCGCCGCATCGAGCGCTTTAATGTCCTGTCGGCAGCGGTAGTAATACTCTTGCCTTTTTCAAAATTAGACTGCTCGTCCGTCGTCAGGTTACTTAATCTGACACCAAGTTTTTCAATACTGGATACTTCGGTATCGTTTTCTGCCTGGTTTACGACAGCCCAGCCAATGCTGGTTGTTCCAAGGTCGAGTCCTAAAATTCTTTTCATGATGAATTGTCGTTTGTTGAATTTATTGTATGAAAAATGGTATGCAAAATTAATGATTTGTTCTTTTTTGTCAAAATGTTTTGCCAATTAAAATAAAATGTGTAATTTTGCCGTACAAATTTTGAAGCAATTCACAATAAGGATTTATTCCGTTGTGAAAACATCAAGAGCGGGACTACGGTCTCGTTCTTTTTTCTTTCGGTGATTTTTTTGTAAAATGTGGGGGTGGGATAGGGGTTGAATGGGATAGTTTTTGTAATTTTGCAGATTGCAATAGTTAAAAACGGAATATGACGACCGGACAATGGATAAGAGGCGCTTGTATCGTGGGACTTTGGCTGTTCCTCGTTTACATCTTGTTGAGCCGCGTCGAGCGCATCGACGGCATGGTGGTTTTTGCCATCGTGGCGAGCGCCATTATCGTGTTTGTACCCCTCTATAAGAAATACATCAGGAAGAAGTCATGACAGAGAACGAATATATCAAGGAGCATTTCCCGCTGCTGAGCGAGATAGACTCGCCCGCCGACCTGAAAAAACTGTCGGTGGACCGGTTGCCGGCGGTGTGTGACGAGCTGCGCCGTTTCATGATTCACGAGCTGAGCACCAACCCGGGCCATTTCGCCTCGAGCATGGGTGCCGTGGAAATCGTGGTGGCCCTCCACTATGTGATGGACACGCCGCACGACCGCATCGTGTGGGACGTGGGACATCAGGCCTACGCCCACAAGATACTGACGGGGCGCCGCGACCAGTTCCACTCGAACCGCAAGCGCGGCGGACTGAGCGGTTTCCCCAACCCGCTGGAGAGCGAATATGACACGTTCGTCGCGGGCCACGCAAGCAACTCGATTTCGGCGGCCCTGGGTATGTCGGTGGCCAGCAAGATGAGCGAGAAGGTCGAGCCCGGCCGCCACGTGGTGGCGGTGATAGGCGACGCCTCGATAGGCGGCGGCCTGGCCTTCGAGGGCATCAACAACGCTGCCATCCACGACAACAACCTGATGATTGTGCTCAACGACAACGATATGTCGATTGACCGCCCCGTGGGCTCCCTGAGCAGATACATGACGCGCCTCTCGACGAGCAAGGGCTACAATAACATGCGCTACAAGACCTACAACTTCATGCGACGCCACCACATGATAGGGGACAGCGGCAAGGGAATCGTGCTGCGTTTCAACAACGCCATGAAGTCGATGCTCACGGGCCAGCAGAACATCTTCGAGGGCTTGAACATACGCTATTTCGGACCGTTCGACGGCCACGACGTGAAAGCGCTCGTGAAGCTCTTCAACGAGGTCAAAGAAATGACTGGCCCCAAGATTCTGCACCTGCACACCAAGAAAGGCAAGGGCTTTGAGCCAGCCGAGAAAGACCCCACCACGTGGCACGCGCCCGGCAAGTTCGACGAGAATACGGGCGAGCGTCCCAAGCGCACTCCGTCGCCCGACACGCCTCCAAAATATCAGGACGTGATGGGCCGTACCCTCGTGGAACTGGCCAAAGACGATGAGCGCGTGGTAGGCATCACCGCCGCCATGCCCGGCGGCACCTCGATGTGCTTCATGCAGGAGGAATTCCCGCGCCGCACCTTCGACGTGGGCATCAGCGAGGGACACGCCGTGACCTTCGCCGGCGGCCTCGCCAAAGAGGGCAAGCTGCCCTTCGTGGCCATCTACAGCTCGTTCCTGCAACGTGCCTACGACCACATCATCCACGATGTGGCCATCGCGCGCCTGCCGGTGACCTTCGTCATCGACCGTGGCGGCCTCGTGGGCGAGGACGGCGTGACGCATCACGGCCTCTTCGACCTGGCCTATATGCGCACGGTGCCCGGCATGGTGGTCTCGGCCCCCATGAACGAGCACTGGCTGCGCAACCTCATGTTCACCGCGCACCGCCGCGCCGACGGCCCCATGGCCATCCGCTATCCGCGCGGCAGCGGCGTGCTGGGCCAGTGGCGCAACGAGATGGAAGAAGTGGAGATAGGGCGCGGACGCCGTCTCGCCGAAGGTGACGAGGTGGCCATCTTGAGCCTGGGCCACATAGGAAATAACGTGGCGCGCGCCGTGGAAAGCCTCGCCAATGAAGGCATCCGCGTGGGCCACTACGACATGGTGTTCCTCAAGCCGCTCGACGAAGCTATCGTCAAGGAGGCTGCGAGCCGTTACCGCTGGATTATCACCGTGGAAGACGGCACCACCGTGGGCGGACTGGGCAGCGCCGTAGCCGAGTGGCTCGCCGAGCACGAAACACCGTGCCGCCTCGTGAAAATGGGCGTCCCCGACACCTTCATCGACCAGGGCACCGTGGCCGAGCTCCAGGCCTGTTGCCACATCGATGCAGAGGGTATCGCCAACCAAGTAAAGGAATTAATCAACCTTAACCGCAACAAGTAATGAAGATTATAATCGCCGGAGCAGGAGAAGTGGGCACGCACCTGGCCAAAATGCTCTCTTACGAGAAGCAGGACATTATCGTGCTCGACCCCGACTCGCGCAGGCTTGCCAACCTCGACAACTATAACCTGATGACCATCCAGGGCAGCGCTATCTCGTTCGATGACCTTAAGCGCGTGGGAGCCGGCTCGGCCGACCTCTTCGTGGCCGTCACGCCCTTCGAGACGCGCAACCTGCTGGCCTGCATGATGGCCAAGAGCATGGGTACGAAGCGCACCGTGGCCCGCATCGACAGCGGCGAGTTCATCCAGAAACAGCACAAGTCGTTTTTCACCGAGTCGGGCGTCGATAGCCTCATCTATCCCGAGTACCTTGCGGCTAACGAGATTGTGACGGCGCTCAAGCACACATGGGTGAGAAACTGGTTCGAAATGCTGGGCGGTGAGCTCATCGTTGTGGGCGTGAAGCTGCGTGCCAACGCCGCCATCGTGGGGCACCGCTTGCGCGACTTGGGCAGTATGTCGGGCTTCCTGCATGTGAATGCCATCAAGCGCAACCGCGAGACCATCATCCCGGGCGGCAACGACGTGATTATGGAGAACGACGTGGCCTATATCGCCACCACCCGCGAGCACATCGACCGTGTGGTGGAGATGTGCGGCAAGACCAAGCACGACGTGCAGCGAGTCCTCATCATGGGCGGCAATCGCATCGCCGCCGAGCTGGGCAAACTGATAGGCGAGAAATACAAGGTGAAGATTATCGAGGGCGACTTGGAGCGTTGCCGCGTGCTCGCCGACCTGCTTCCTTACTGCAACATCGTCAACGGCGATGCAAGCGACACCGACATCATGGAGGAAGAGGGTGTGGGCGACTACGACGTGTTTGTGGCCCTGAGCGACACCAGCGAGCGCAACATCCTCAGCTGCGTCATGGCCAAGGAACTGGGTGTCAACAAAACGGTGGCCGAAGTGGAGAATATGCAGTTTGTCGCCGAGGCCGAGAGTCTCAACATAGGCACCATCATCAACAAGCAGCTCATTGCTTCGAGCCGCATCTTCCAGAATATGCTCGACCGTGACGTGGACAATGCCAAGTGCCTCGCGCTCACCGACGCCGAGGTAGCCGAGCTCGAAGTCCTCGAAGGCTCGAAAGTGACGCGCCGCATGGTGCGCGACCTGGGCTTGAGCAGCGACATGACCATTGCAGGCCTCGTGCGCGACGGCGTGGGCCACTTGGTGAACGGCGACACGCGCCTGTTGCCTGGCGACCATGTGGTGGTGTTCTGCCTGAGCGGGTCCATTCACAAGATAGAGAAATTATTCGGTTAATCCACTTATGTCACGTTCGCGATTCCAACATATCAACTATCCCATAGTGCTGCGCATGATTGCGTGGCTGCTCCTCATCGAGGCCTTCTTCATGCTGGTGCCAATGGGGATAGCGATATATTTTAACGAATCCCGTGTGGCTCTCTCCTTTGGTGCGAGTGCCGCCATCACCGTGATTTCGGGCGCGATGATGACCTTTTTCATCCAGCCCACGAGCAAGACGATGCGCAAGCGCGAAGGTTTGCTGCTCACCGCTATCGTGTGGGTGTTCTTCTCGCTATTTGGCATGTTGCCGTTCTTGTTGAGCGGTACGATTAAGAACGTGACCGACGCTTTCTTCGAGACAATGGCCGGTTTTACCACCACGGGAGCTACGGTGCTCACCGGGATGGAGAATTTGCCCCACGGCATCGTGTTCTGGCGCTCGATGATGCAGTGGATTGGCGGTATGGGAATCATCTTGTTCACCCTGGCCGTGTTACCCATGCTCAACGTACGTGGAGGCGTGTCGCTGTTCAACAGCGAGGTGACGGGTATCACCCACGAGAAATTGCGTCCGCGTGTGAGCCAGACTGCTAAGCAACTATGGCTCATTTACCTGATATTCACTGTGGTGATGGCTACATTGCTTATGGTGGGTGACATGAGTTGGTTCGATTCGTTGTGCTACACGATGGCCACCGTGTCGACAGGCGGTTATACCACGAGCGATGCCGGCTTATGGTTTGCTGGCAGCACCTATGAGCATGTGGTGGTCATGGTGTTCATGTTCTTGTGCGGTGTCAATTTTACGTTGATTTACAAGGTGGTGGCGCGAGGCCAGTTCCGTGCCCTGCGTTTTAACGACACGTTCAAGTGGTATGTGTTCGTAATCATCCTGTTCTCGGCATCGGTGTTCATCTATATGAACATCAAGGGTTTTGGGCAGAGCGTGGGCGAGCGTGTGGAGTTGTCGCTCTTCGATACAATTTCGTCCATCACTTCGACGGGCTTCGCCAGCTACAAATATGAGGTGAGCGGCGGATTCATCTCCATACTGATGATGACGCTCATGTTCTTTGGTGGCATGGCAGGTTCTACCTCGGGCGGTGCCAAGATTGACCGCATGATGGTATTGATAAAGAACACGCGTAACGAGCTTTACCGCATCGTTCACTCTAACGCCGTGACTTCGGTGCGCGTCGATGGCAAGTCGATGGCCCACGAACTGGTCGAGAAGGTGATAGCCTTCCTGGCTATCTATGTGCTGGTCTTCGTCGTGGTGGCAGTGGCGCTCACGCTGATGGACGTTCCCATCTTCGACGCCCTGTTCACCTCCATGTCGACGTTGAGTAACATGGGCTTTGGCTGCGGCGTCACCGATGGGGTAGGGGCCTATGCCGCCTTGCCGGTTGGCGCCAAGTGGTTGCTGGCTTTCGAGATGATGGTGGGCCGTTTGGAACTTTTTACGGTTCTGGCCCTGTTTACGCGCACTTTCTGGATAAAAGATTAAAACCTGTGCCTCGAAATGGCGCATGTGGCGCTTATCTTTGTGGCAAAATTATTAATAACGATTCAAACAAAACAAAATATAACAAGATGAGCAACAAGGAACAACAGACATTTGACTATAATGTGGATACCTCGGGAGCGAAACAGAACGAGGAATATAAGAGACGCGAGGCCATGCGTGAAGCCGATGCCGCCGTGACAATGTCGCCATGGCAGCGTTTCACAGCCTTTTTCAAGGCCGAGCGTACAAAGTTTGCCACCGGCATCATCCTCGTGCTGGTGGGCATCTATTTTCTCATCTCTTTCCTCTCGTTCGTGCTGCTGTCGGGCGATGCCGACCAAAACCGCATGGGGCATCCCGTGATAGAGAACGCACACGACCATGCCGTGGGCAATGTGGGCGGTGCGATAGGGGCTTCCACATCCAATTTCCTGATTAACGACGGTGTGGGGGTGGCCGCCTTCATCCTTGTGTTGTGGTGCCTTGTCATTGGCTACCGGCTCATCAAGAAAAAGAAAACCTATTTCTTTAGCTACACGCTCATCACGTTGTTCAGTATTTTCACCCTGTCGCTGGTTCTTGGTGCTATATGCTTCGGTTTCCACAACAGCCCGTCCTATTACCGTCTTGGAGGCAATTTCGGCCACTACGCCAACGACTGGCTAATTGCGTTGCTTGGTTACTACGGCATGGTGGCTGTGAACTTGATTGTGGTCATGCTGTGGGTGATGCTTTGCTATAACACCCTCAAAAAGATATATAAGAATGTGACAGACCATACCAAGCGCATTAAGCGAAATAAAGATAAGGACGACGGTGGGGACGACCAGCAAGTGGAACTCACCCAATTCAAGGGCAGCGGTCACAAGCAAGATTCAGCGCAACATGATACTGAAGACGACGAGCAGGATGACGTGGACGCCATTGTCGGCGATAGTAAAACGCCTAATCTGTTCTCGGGTCTCACACGCAAAAAAGGCAAAAAACGCAAGCCCAGGGACAACGGTGACGATGTTGACACCACCGTGGAGCAAATGAAGGAAATTGAACAGGCTGGTTCCATCACTAATCCCAACGACCCCACCGGTTCGTTCAAGCACTATCGTTTCCCCACGCTCGACCTGCTCCCCGATATCAAGATGCGCAGCGACAGTGTGGATGTCGACGAGCAAGAGAGCAACAAGCAGCGTATTACCGAGACTCTTAACAACTACGGTATTAAAATCAAGCACATTACCGTCCATGTGGGGCCCACCATCACGCTCTTCGAAATAATCCCCGAGGACGGTGTGCGCATCTCCAAGATTCGCAACTTGGAAGACGATATAGCCTTGAGCCTCGCCGCACTGGGAATTCGCATCATCGCCCCGATGCCTGGGCGCGGAACCATTGGCATAGAGGTTCCCAACCGCGACCCGCAAATAGTCCCCATGCGCGCCGTGCTGGCATCGAAGGAATTCCAGAATTCCAAGTATAATCTGCCCGTGGTGCTGGGTTGTACGGTAACCAACGACGTGTTTGTCGCCGACCTCACCAAGATGCCCCACCTTCTCGTGGCCGGTGCCACGGGACAGGGCAAGTCGGTGGGCTTGAACGCCATCATCGCCTCGCTGCTTTACAAAAAAGGCCCTTCGGAGCTGAAAATCGTGCTCATCGACCCCAAGAAGGTGGAGTTCAGCGTGTATGCCGATTTGGAGAAGTATTATTTGGCCAAAACTCCCGGAATTGAGCGCCCCATCATCACCGACACGGACCACGTGAAGCAAACTCTCAATTCGCTCGTCCAGGAGATGGAGAACCGATACAACCTCCTCGAGCAGATGAAAGTGCGCAAACTCGAGGAATACAATGAGAAGTGGCGCCGCGAACTGCGTGGCACCACCGACGACCGCGGTGTGCCTTACGAGTATATGCCATATATCGTGGCCATTGTCGACGAGTTCAGCGACTTGATTATGACAGCGGGCAAAGAAGTGGAAACGCCCATTGTGCGCATCGCGCAAAAGGCTCGTGCTGTGGGTATTCACATGATTATTGCCACGCAACGTCCTTCGGCTAACGTGATTACCGGTTTAATCAAGGCCAACTTCCCAGGTCGTATCGCTTTCCGAGTGACGCAGATGGTCGACAGCCGAATCATCATTGACCGGCCAGGAGCGCAACAACTCGTGGGCCGTGGCGACATGCTCTTTAGTGCAAATGGCGAAATTACGCGCCTCCAGTGCCCGTTGATTGACACACCCGAGATTGAGAAAGTGTGTAACTTTATCAAGGAACAGGAAGACGCCGACCGCATTGTCGAGCATGAGGACCCGTTCATGTTGCCTGAGTACGTGGGTGACACTGGTGGTGACTTCGATGGTGGTAGTTTCGCAGGCTCTAGTGCTGGCGACCGGGATCCGCTCTTCGACGAAGTCGCGCGTCTCATTGTTCAGGGCGAGACGGCTTCCACCTCTTCGCTACAGCGCCGCTACGAGATAGGCTACAACCGTGCCGGGCGTCTTATGGACCAGCTCGAAGCGGCAGGCATCGTGGGACCCGCTCAGGGTAGCAAACCCCGCCGTGTGCTTGTCGATCCCATGCAGCTCGATTCTATATTGGGCAATAGTTAAAAACGAGTATTTTTGCCACATACGGTTTTTTATACTAATTTTGCATCGAAAATACATTTAATCTTACATATTTTTTAAACTAATTTAAACAAATGAGAAAAAACATTGTTGCCGGCAACTGGAAAATGAATACCACCGTTCCCGAGGGCGTGGAGCTGGCAAAAGCCGTGAACGAGGCTGTAGCTCAAGAGCAAAGCCTCAAGTGTGATGTCGTTGTGGGCGTTCCTTTCACCCATCTTACCGCCGTTAACGCGGTGCTCGAGGGTGGCAAGGTGGGCCTCGCTGCCGAGAACTGCGCCAACCACAAGAGTGGTGCCTACACCGGCGAGGTGTCGGCCGCTATGGTGGCTTCGACGGGTGCCCAGTATGTGATTTTGGGCCACAGCGAGCGTCGCGAGTATTACAACGAGACCAATGAGATGCTCAAGGAGAAAGTAGATTTGGCGCTTGAAAACGGTCTTAAGGTCATCTTCTGCTGTGGCGAGAGCCTTGAGCAGCGCGAGAACGGCTCCTTCAAGGAGGTCATCAGTGCCGAAATCAGCGAGTCGCTTTTCCACCTCACTGCTGAGCAGTGGGCAAGCATTGTGATTGCTTACGAGCCCATTTGGGCCATCGGTACCGGCAAGACGGCTACCAGCGATCAGGCACAAGAAGTACACGCTTTCATCCGTGAACTCGTCGCCACCAAGTATGGCGAGCAACTTGCACAGGACACCACCATCCTCTATGGCGGTAGCTGCAAGCCCAGCAACGCTCCCGAGCTCTTCGCCAAGCCCGACATCGACGGCGGCCTCATCGGTGGTGCTTCTCTCAAAGCCGCCGACTTTATGGGTATCGTCACCGCCTTTTAATAATTTAAGGCATAAGTCCAAATGACCAGTTGGATTAGAGTCACTTCTTCCACCATCTTGGAGGAAGTGACTCTCATATAACAATTAACCTATCGTCGGCCTAGTGACCGATTCGGGTTTAAGAAATCAGTATAATGACGAAACGGGTAATCATAGCTCTGTTGGCATGTGGCGGTTGTTTCGCTTTGCAAGCACAGGAACTGGCGCAAGAACTTGACTCCACACAGTATTCCGACAAAATGGTGGGACTGATGGAAGTGGTAGTAAACGGTTATTATCCTAATACCCGTCTCAAGGGGAACGCTGTTGTGACACGCATTGAGGGAACACCGCTTGCCGAAAGCGGAACAGCCAGTGAAATGCTTGTAAAAGTGCCAGGAATGACGGGCAGCGAGGACGACCCTGAAGTGTTGGGCAAAGGACGTCCAACCATTTACATCAATGGCAGGCTCATGCGTGATGAAAACGAACTGAAGCGTTTGCGTAGTGAGGATATTCGTGATGTGGAGGTTATCAACAATCCTGGTGCGCAATATGATGCCACTGTGAAGGCGGTGGTTCGCATTCGCACGCGCCGCCAACAGGGTGATGGCTTAGGATTAAATTTGGCGTTGACCGATGAGCAGGACTTGCGCTATGGCTTCAATACACCTAACGTGAAACTCAGCATCAATTTCCGCAAGGACAATGTCGACGTGTTTGGCGGCATCTGGTACAATCACCGCAACTATCAGCAACATAGCACGCTTGAAGAGATTACCCTTACCGATAAAGTGTTTCGTCAGACAGGACCTTACACCATGACCTGGAAAAACGATCAACTGGTGTATTCGGCAGGTACCAACTGGCAAATAAATGATAACCATTCGGTGGGTGTGCGGGCCGATTTGACGCACTTTTTGGGCGGCACTAATATGGTTATTTTTGATGAGGATATCTTGGAGAATGACGTGCTGATTGACCACCTATACTCTGAACAAACGAGCAAGGAAAGCAAGCCGTTGGGAGTTCTCACCAATGCATATTATAATGGCAAGGCTGGCAAACTGGGCATCGATTTCAACTTTGACTTCGTTTCGACCGAAACTAACACAAACAGGTGGAATGAGGAAAAAAGTATGCTGGACAACGATTTCGTGAGAAGTTCGTCAAGTTCTAAAAGCCGTCTTTATGCTACAAAGTTAGTGCTCTCCTATCCAGTGTGGAAAGGCGAATTGGAGGCAGGGACTGAACTAACCTTTGCAAAGCGCCGCAGTATATATGAAATTGAGAAGCCGTCAATTCACAATACCGATGCCGATATTGTGGAGAATAATCTTGCGGCCTTTGCCCAGTATGGTGCTGATTTCGGTCGATGGGGACGGGCAAATGTGGGGTTGCGTTATGAACACACCCATTTCGATTATAAAGACGTGATGAACAGTGATTACCTGCATCGTCCGCAAGATGAACTCTTCCCTTCGGCTTCCTATTCTGTAGGTGTGGGTAATGTGAATATGTCATTGTCTTACAGCTTTAAAACCAACCGCCCCAGTTTCTTTGCGATGAACGATGCCGTAACCTACATCAGCCGCTACTCCATGCAGGCGGGCAACTCGCAATTGCTCAACGAGCGCATCCAAGAACTTACATTTAATGCCACCTGGCGTTGGCTCACGTTCACGGCCAGCCATGAACGGTGTAAGCATCCTATCACCCAATGGGCGTTTTTAGGCGATAATGACGCCGTGCTTATCAAGCACATTAATTTTACAAAACCCATCAACACTTATTCCATGTACATTTCGGCTGCACCCCGAGTGGGTGTTTGGTCGCTTAATGCAATGGCGGGTTTCAGCAAGCAAGACTTTTTTCTTGATTTAGAGGATGACAATGCACCGGGTGGAATGCGCCGCGTTTCGTTCAATAAGCCCATTTATAGTATCAATGCATACAACACGTTCAGTTTTAAGTATGACTGGCGTATTGAGGTTAACATGACATTCACCTCACGTGGTCACATTCAGAATTTCTATAACGATTATGATAAGTTGCGTCTTGACTTCGTGGTGCAGAAGAGTTTCCTTAAAGATAAAGCGCTCACCGTGCGGGCTGCAGTGACCGATGTGTTGCAACGCAACCAGATGAACGAAGATGGTGATATGGGATTCTATCATATAAAACAGTGCAACCGTTACTCGACCCATAAATTCCACCTTTCTATGATTTACCGCTTCAATGTCACACCAAGTAAGTATCGCGGTACAGGAGCAGGAAAGGATGTGCAACAACGCATGAAATATTAGCCATGCATTGACTAACTGTACAGAAAAATTGCCCCTGGATGATGCCTGAATGCCGAATCTTGGGGCAATTTCATGTGAAGACGAAAAAGAATGGGCGATAAGTTTCCCCGTTGCAAATATTTTTCCTAAATTTGTAAGTTTTAGATTAAACAGTATTATATGCAGAAAATAGACGGAAAAATAACGGCTGCGAAGATAAAGGAAGAAATCGCGGCAAAGATACAAGAGATGGTTGCTGCAGGAGGGCGGCGTCCCAATTTGGTGGGCCTTCTCGTAGGGCACGATGGTGGCAGTGAGAGTTACATGATGATGAAGACGCGGGCTTGTGAACAATGCGGCATTCGCTCGTCACTCATCCGCATGGAACCCGATGTGACACAGGAGGAACTCATTTCGAAAATCAATGAGCTGAACCGCGACAATGACGTGGACGGTTTCATCGTGCAACTGCCCTTGCCCAAGCACATCGACGAACAGGCAGTGGTCGAGGCCATCGACTATCGCAAGGATGTGGACGGCTTCCATCCTATAAATGTGGGCCGATTGGCAATAGGGCTGCCCTGTTTCAAGCCTGCAACGCCCTCGGGCGTGCTCATGCTTCTTGAGCATTATTGCATCGAGACACGCGGCAAGCACTGCGTGATATTGGGACGCAGCAACATTGTGGGCAAGCCACTTGCCAATATGCTTGTCCAAAAAGCCTACCCTGGCAACTGCACTGTAACGGTGTGCCATAGCGCCACACCCAATATTAATGAAATGACGCGTCAGGCCGATATTCTGATAGCGGCAATGGGCAGCCCTGGTTTCGTTACCGAAGATATGGTCAAGGAGGGCGCTGTGGTAATCGATGTGGGCACCACGCGAGTGCCCGATGCAACCCGCGAGCGTGGCTGGCGCTTGTGCGGAGACGTGGACTTTGCCACCGTTTCGCCTCATTGCAGTTTCATCACTCCAGTACCGGGCGGCGTGGGCCCCATGACCATCGTTTCGTTGTTGCACAATACGTTGCTGGCGGCCACTGGCGAGGTCTATAAGAAGTAAAACCTATTCACTAAACCAATTATACTATTAACAACATGAACCGATTGATTGAATGCGTGCCCAACTTCAGCGAAGGGCGCAACATGGACATCATTAACAAGATTACCGACGTGATTCGCCAGGCTAAAGGCGTGAAACTGCTCGATGTAGACCCGGGCGAGGCCACAAATCGCACCGTGGTCACCTTTGTGGGCGAGCCAGAGGCCGTGGTTGAAACTGCCTTTCAAGCCGTAAAACGTGCCGGAGAACTCATCGATATGCGGCAACATCACGGCGCGCACCCTCGTATGGGTGCCACCGACGTGTGTCCGCTCGTTCCCGTAGCGGGTGTCACCCTCGAGGAATGTGCTGCACTTGCGCGTAAGCTTGCCGAGCGCATTGCCAACGAGGCCGGTATTCCGTGCTACTGCTACGAGGCGGCTGCTTTCACCCCCGAGCGTCGCAATCTGGCAGTATGCCGACAAGGCGAATATGAAGCGCTGGCCGAGAAATTGGCCTCGGAGGACGGAAAACCCGACTTTGGCGCTCGCCCAATGGACGAACGAGTGGCACGTACAGGCTGCACCGCAGTGGGTGCCCGTGATTTCCTCATTGCCACCAACTTCAACCTCAATACGACGAGCACGCGTCGTGCCAATGCCATTGCTTTTGACGTGCGCGAGAAAGGTCGCCCCGTGCGCGATGGTAATCCCATTACCGGCAAGCCCCGCAAGGACGAGAACGGCAACATCATCATGAAACCGGGCACGCTCAAGGGCACTAAGGCGATAGGCTGGTATATCGACGAATACAAAATAGCGCAAGTGTCGATGAACATCACCGACATCAACGCTACGCCACTCCATGTGGCCTTCGATGAGGTGTGCCGCTGCGCACAAAACCGTGGCATCCGCGTCACGGGTACCGAAATCGTGGGCTTGCTGCCCAAGCGTTGTCTCATCGATGCCGGTAAGTATTTCCTCGAAAAACAGCACCGCTCGACGGGCATTCCCGAGAATGACATCATCAATATAGCCGTACATTCGCTGGGCCTCGACGACCTCAAGCCTTTTGACCCCAAGGAGAAAGTTATCGAATTCATGATAGAGGACAACAACGCACAACGCCTTGTGGACCTCACCGTCACGGGATTTGCCGAGGAGACGTCGCGCGAATCACCCGCTCCCGGCGGAGGTACTATCTCAGCCTATATGGGCGCGCTTGGAGCCGCCCTTGGTACCATGGTCGCCAACCTGTCGAGCCACAAGCCCGGTTGGGACGAACGCTGGCAGGAGTTCAGCGTGTGGGCCGACAGGGGTCAGGTGATTTCCAAAGAATTGCTCCACTTGGTGGACGAGGACACAGAGGCATTCAACCGCATCATGGCGGCGTTTGGTCTTCCCAAGAAAACTGATGAGGATAAAGCGGCGCGTAGTGCTGCCATCCAGGAAGCGACGCTCTATGCCGCGCAAGTGCCTCTGCGCACCATGAAAGAGGCCTTCAAGGTCTTCGACCTGTGCCGTGCCATGGTGATGGAAGGCAACCCGAACAGTGTGAGTGATGCCGGAGTGGGCGTGCTTGCTGCGCGTGCCGCTGTACTCGGTGCCGGCATGAACGTGAAGATTAACGCTGGTTCGCTCAAAGACCGCGCCGTGGCCGATGCCCTTATTGCTGAGGCTAACGAACTCATTGCTCGCGCCAACGCCGAAGAGGCCGATATTACCGCTATTGTGGAAACGAAATTATAATGTTACTTGTCGACTTGTTAACTTTTTAATTATCATAACATGACCAGAGAAGAATTTATTGCCGACATCAGGGCTGGAATTCCCGATGTGCTGCCCGAACCTCTACCTTATGACAAAGAGATTAACCATGCGCCCAAACGCAAGGATATTCTAACCCCGGAAGAGAAGAAACTCGCGTTGAGAAATGCGCTGCGTTACTTCCCGCCCAAGCATCACGCGACGCTCATTCCCGAGTTCCGTAACGAATTGGAGCAATATGGCCGCATCTATATGTATCGCTTGCGTCCACGTTACGAAATGAAGGCACGGCCCATTGATGAGTATCCCCATAAGAGCCGTCAGGCAGCCGCTATCATGATGATGATTCAGAACAACCTTGATAAGGCTGTGGCACAGCATCCCCACGAGCTCATCACCTACGGTGGTAATGGTGCCGTATTCCAGAACTGGGCACAATACCGACTCGTGATGAAATATTTGAGCGAGATGACCGACGAGCAAACGCTCGTGATGTATAGCGGCCATCCGCTGGGACTGTTCCCGTCGCACAAAGATGCACCTCGCGTGGTGGTCACCAATGGCATGGTTATCCCCAACTACAGCAAGCCCGACGACTGGGAGCGGATGAATGCGCTGGGCGTGAGCCAATATGGCCAAATGACGGCAGGTAGCTACATGTATATAGGCCCGCAAGGCATCGTGCATGGCACCACGATTACCGTGCTTAACGCGGCACGTAAGGTGATGGGCAACGAACGCGAAAAGCGAATTCCGCTCTTTGTGACTGCCGGACTGGGTGGCATGAGTGGCGCCCAACCCAAGGCTGGCAACATTGCTGGTGTGGTCAGTGTCACCGCTGAAATCAATCCGTTGGCGGCACGCAAGCGCTACGACCAGGGCTGGGTGGATGAGCTTCACGAGAATCTCGACGAACTCATTCCCGCCATCCGCAAGGCCATGGAAGAAAAACGTGTGGTCTCGATGGCTTACGTGGGCAACGTGGTTGACCTGTGGGAACGTCTTGCAGACGAACACATTCATGTGGATTTAGGCAGCGACCAGACATCGCTCCACAACCCCTACGCTGGCGGCTACTATCCCGTGGGCTACAGCCTCGAGGAATCGAAGCGCATGATGGCCGAAGAACCCGACCGATTTAAGGAATGTGTCTTCGAGTCGTTGCGTCGTCAGGTGGCGGCAATTAACCGCCTCACGGCCGATGGAATGTATTTCTTCGACTACGGCAACGCATTCATGCTCATGGCAAGCCGTGCGGGTGCCGACATCATGAAGGACGAGCACCATTTCCGCTATCCCAGCTACGTGCAAGACATTATGGGGCCCATGTTCTTTGACTATGGCTTCGGTCCTTTCCGCTGGGTGTGCACCTCGTGCGACCCGCATGACCTGGAAGTGACCGACCGCCTCGCCGCAGAAGTGCTCGACGACATGACGCGCACGGTGACCGACGACATCCGTGGCCAGCTTGCCGACAACCTGCACTGGATTCGTGAGGCCGGCAAGAACCACCTCGTAGTGGGGTCGCAAGCTCGTATTCTCTATGCCGATTGCGAGGGACGCACACGTATCGCACTGGCCTTCAACGATGCTATTCGTCGCGGTGAAATCTCCAAGCCTGTGGTGCTCGGTCGTGACCACCACGACGTAAGCGGCACCGACTCGCCCTATCGTGAGACAAGCAACATCTACGACGGTAGCCAGTTCTGCGCCGATATGGCCGTGCACAATGTCATCGGTGACGCCTTCCGTGGTGCCACCTGGGTGAGCCTCCATAACGGTGGCGGCGTAGGTTGGGGCGAAGTAATCAATGGCGGCTTTGGCATGGTGATTGACGGCAGCGAAGAAGCCGACCGCCGCATCCGCCAAATGCTCCTGTGGGATGTCAACAACGGCATCGCCCGTCGCTCATGGGCGCGCAACCATGGCTCGATGGACGCCATCCGCCGTGAAATGGAACGCACTCCTGGTTTGACGGTTACTATCCCCAATCTTGTCGACGACAGTCTTCTTGATTTTTGAACCCCTTAAAACATTTAACCTTTAATATCAAAACATAAATAATGGAAGTTCATCATATTAGTGCCGAGCACCTCACCATTGAGCGCATCGGCGAAATTATTGAGAAGAACATAAAACTCGCTTTGAGCGAGGACGCAAAAGAGCGTATCGTGCGTTGCCGCAAGTACCTCGACGAGCAAATCGCAGCCAGCGATGTGCCTGTCTATGGTGTGACAACTGGTTTTGGCTCATTGTGCAATGTAAAAGTGAGCCGCGACCAGCTTTCGCAACTGCAAATCAACTTAATGATGTCGCATGCGTGTGGTGTGGGCAACCGCCTACCCAACGACATCGTGCGCATCATGTTGCTGCTGAAGATTCAGTCGCTGAACTATGGATATTCGGGCACTAAACTCGATACCGTAGAGCGCCTCATCGACTTTTTCAACGAGGGTGTCACGCCTGTGGTCTATAGTCAAGGCTCGTTGGGCGCTTCGGGCGACCTTGTGCCGTTGGCGCACCTTTGCTTGCCTTTGGTGGGTATGGGTGAAGTGGAATATGAAGGCAAAGTCATCAGCGGTGCCGAATTGCTCAAGATTAAAGGGTGGAAACCCATAGAGCTGGCGAGCAAAGAGGGCCTCGCGTTACTCAATGGTACCCAGAATATGAGCGCACACGCCGTGTGGGCTCTGCTTCAGGCACAACGCCTCAGTGTCTGGGCTGACCGCATCGCCGCCATGTCGCTCGACGCTTTCGACGGCCGTATCGAGCCCTTTACCGAGGCTGTTCACCTTGTGCGTCCGCACAAGGGCCAGCTTGAGACCGCAGCCCACATGAAACGTTTGTTGGAAGGCAGCGAACTCATAGCGGCCCACAAAGAGCACGTGCAGGACCCCTATTCGTTTCGCTGCGTGCCGCAGGTGCACGGCGCTGTCAAGGGCACCATTGATTACGTGAAATCGGTTATCGACATCGAAATCAACAGTGCTACCGATAATCCAACGGTGTGTCCCGACGACAACCTGATTATCAGTGCCGGCAACTTCCATGGTGAGCCAATCGCGTTACCCATGGACTTCCTCTCTATCGCGATGAGCGAGCTGGCCAATATCAGTGAGCGCCGCATCTATCGTCTTGTGTCGGGCTTGCGCGGACTGCCTAGTTTCCTTGTCGCTAATCCGGGCCTCAACAGCGGCTTCATGATTACGCAATATACCGCTGCCAGTGTCGTGAGCCTTAACAAGACGCTCGCCACACCCTCGAGTCTCGACAGCATTCCATCATGCCAAGACCAGGAGGACCATGTGAGCATGGGCGCCAACGCTGCCCTCACCCTCTGTAAGGTGGTACTCAACACCGAGCGTGTGCTGGCTATCGAGCTTTTCAACGCTGCTCAGGCTCTCGAGTTCCGTTTCCCCAAGAAGTCTTCGCCCATCATCATGAAAATTCACGAAGATTTCCGCAAAGAGGTGCCGTTCATCAGCGACGACGTGATTATGTATCCTTATATCGAAAAGGCTATCCAATTCCTGCGTAATGAAACTATTGATTAAAAATATCGCTATTCTTGCCGGCATCGATACAGGCGGTACCTTGAAGAAATGCGGTGAAGAGATGGCGCACTTCGATGCCATCAACGACGCATGGCTGCTTGTGGAGGACGGCATCATCACCGAGTTTGACACCACTGCTGACCGCCCGGCGCCCACTGACGTTGACACCGAGGTCGATGCTCAGGGCGGTGCGGTGATGCCGTGTTGGTGCGACTCACATACCCATATCGTGTATGCCGGCAGCCGCGAACAGGAGTTCGTGGACAAAATTAACGGGCTTTCGTACGCCGAAATTGCCAAACGAGGCGGTGGCATACTCAATAGCGCCGACCGCCTCCATGCGCTCACTGAGCAAGAGCTGTACGAGCAAGCTATGGAGCGCGTGCGCGAGGTCATCGCCAAGGGCACGGGTGCTATTGAAATTAAGAGTGGTTACGGCCTTAACACGCAGGATGAGCTCAAGATGCTCCGCGTTATCGCACGCATGCAAGAGAGTACGCGCCTGCGCATCGTTTCCACGTTCCTTGGTGCTCATGCCGTGGGGCGCGAGTACGCAGGGCGTCAGGGCGAGTATGTGGACCTCGTCGTCAATGAGATGATTCCCGCCGTGGCTGCCGAAGGACTCGCCAACTTTGTGGACGTGTTCTGTGACCAAGGTTTTTTCACGCCCGAAGAAACGGCGCGCATCCTCGAGGCTGGCGCAAAATATGGCATGCGCGGAAAAATCCATGGACAGGAATTGGCACCCTCGGGTGGGGTAGAGGTGGCAGTTAAGCACCAGGCCCTCTCGGTGGACCATCTCGAGAGCATGGCCGACGACGACATCGCCATGCTCCGTGGTACCGACACGATGCCCACGGCGTTACCAGGTACCTCGTTCTTCCTGAATATGCCGTTTGCGCCCGCCCGCAAGATGATTGCTGCCGGGCTGCCCATGACCATCGCCAGCGACTATAACCCGGGCTCTACGCCCAGCGGCGATATGAAATTCGTCGTCTCGCTCGCCTGCATTAAGATGAGGCTGCAGCCTGCCGAAGCCTTTAATGCCGCCACCATCAATGGTGCTGCCGCCATGGGACTGAGCACTGACTATGGCAGCATAGCACCAGGAAAAGTGGCCAACTTCTTCATCACGAAGCCTATTCCGAGCCTCGATTTCATTCCTTACGCTTATACAACCCCCCTTATCGCCCGCACTTTTCTTGCTGGCATTGAGCAATATATAAGATTATGGTGAATGTGACAAATGGGAATCCGCCCTACTGGAAAGACAAGTATTCCAGTGGTAAGCCCAAAAAGAGCGGAAAATCTTTAGCGTTTACGGTAGGATGCAGCATACTGGCTGTATTGGTCGTACTGTCGCTTATCGTTGTGGCACTAATTGTGCTTAATAAGGAAAAACCCAACGAAACCGCACAAAAGATTGAAGAACTGCGGCTTGAGGAGAAGCCTGCGGCTTATTACGAAAACTTGAACGTGGAGGAGGTGCTTCACGAGGGAATGCCCAAAGACTCCGTGTTGATGGTGTTAGGGAAACCCTCAGCCTATCGCTACACAAATTGGGCCGACGACATACTGTACGAGTTCAACGACACCTGCTATCTCCAAGTATGGTTCGAGAACGGAAAAGTCTCAGGCATTGACTACAAAAATAGAGACACTGTCCTTTCTGTCGAGTAACCCGAATCGGTCTCTGACTCAAATCGCCTTGTGGACACCAGCCACAAGGCGATTATTGTTGCTCATCAAATTCCTGGTTCCTAATTCCTAATTCCTGATTCCTAATTCCTAATTGAGCAAGAGATTGTAGAGGGCGGTCACATCGGCGCCGCTCACGACGCTGTCGCCGTTGACATCGGCATTACCGGCTGGTATGGCTCCATCGAGTAGCACATTGTAGAGGGCAGTGACGTCGGCGCCGCTGACGATACCATCGCCGTTCACGTCGCCGGCTACAAGATCATCGCCTTCGACTTCAATCTCAACAACCCTGAATTTAGTTGCATAATATCTTCCAGTCGATTGAAGAATATCGATTCCATCGCCAACATACTCAGACAGATAATAGTTTCTATTGTCTCCTTTATGATAATACATTATATAAAAATAGTCATTTTCGGGCTCCTGAACAAAGCTTAGATATGAACTACTTAAATCATAAGTGTAGTATTGACACTCTTCCAGATATTGTTTGGCACCTCTGTTGTAAAGCAAGATTTTGTCGGATGAAATTTTCACAAAACACCAAAGGTAATTGTCGTTGGTTGATGCCGTTGCCGATATTTTAACTTGGTTATAAATACCCCCGTTAGGGTCGTACGTTACATACTTCTCGCTGTCTTCAATTTTCAACTGATACCAGTGAATGGGAAGAGTAGTGGGACTGGGGGTGGTCACGAACGGTAACGATGCCTGTGCGGCGCCTGCCACGAGTACCGTCATCAATGATAATAATAATTTTTTCATAATGAACTGTATTGTTTAGTCTATAATTTCTTTCCTTTGATAATACGATTTTGATATTAAAAAATACTTGTCTTGGCTCATGAGCCAAGAAGGATGTTGTAGAGGGCGGTCACATCGGCGCCGCTCACGACGCTGTCGCCGTTGACATCGGCATTACCGGCGGGTGTGGCTCCATCGAGTAGCACATTGTAGAGGGCAGTGACGTCGGCGCCGCTGACGACGCTGTCGCCGTTCACGTCGCCGGCTACAAGATCATCACCTTCGACTTCAATCTCAACAACCCTGAATTTCGTTGCATAATATCTACCACTCGATTGAAAAATATCGACTCCATCGCCAATATACTCACACAAATAATAAGTATAATGGTCCCCATCATGATAATACGTTATATAGAAATAGCCATTTTCTTCCTCCTTAACAAAGCATATAAGTGAACTATTTATGTCTGAAGAATAGAATTGGGCACCTACCAGATATTGCTTGGCGGCTCGATTGTAAAGCAAGATTTTACCCGAGGATATTTTCACAAAACACCAAAGGTAATTGTCGTTGGTTGATGCCGTTGTTGTTATTTTGACTCTTTGACCAACATACGCATTTGGGTCGTATGTTACATACTTCTCGCCATCTCCAACTTTCAACTGATACCAGTGAATGGGAAGAGTAGTGGGACTGGAGGTAGTCACAAACGGTAACGATGCCTGTGCAGCGCCAGCCATGAGCACCGTCATCAATGATAGTAATAATTTCTTCATAATCAAATATGTTTTAATAGTTTATAGTTCGATTTTTTTCAATGCAAATTTCGTAGGAGTTTTTAATGCGAATTTCGCTAATTTTACGAATTAAATTATTTATTCATAGTAATTTATTAAATAATTCGTGAAATTACTGCACTTCGCTTGCCCTACGGGCTCCCCTTCGGGTCGTGAGCACTGCGTGGTTCGCATTGAAATGCAACTCTCAGGGATTAATTGAGCAAGATATTGTAGAGGGCGGTCACGTCGGCGCCGCTCACTACACCATCACCATTCACGTCGGCATCACCGGCAACTATGGCATCGTCAAGCAGCACGTTGTAGAGTGCCGTCACGTCGGCACCACTCACGATGCCGTCGCCGTTCACATCGCCCTGCATGCCGGCCTTCTTGCTGATGGTCACCCACTGGTTCACCACCTCGCTGCCGTTGTTGACAAAGCAGACGTTCGACTCGAAAGAGGTACCTGCGGGCTCAATGATTTCGAGGCCATCGTTGAGATAGAGTGACGCCACGCCGCGCATGGCGTTGCCGGCCACACCCTTGGTGCGAATCACTGTGTTTTCGTCACTCACCATCAACGTCGTGCTGTTGTTGCCAAGGATGCCGTAAACGCGGCTCTCGGCATCAAGGTGCAAGCCCCCTTCAAGGAAGAGATTTTCGCCACGCACATAGATGCCGCGCGCGTTACCCGTCACAGTGAGGTTGTGGGCATCATTGCTATTGAAGCCGGTGATGCGGTTGATATTGCCGCGCAATGACATTCCCACCGAGGCGTTGCTGGTGACTGTGTTGTCGCCCACCACATTGATGACTATCGGGCTCTTAGTTGTTTCAATACCCGCATAATTTCCGCCGTTGATGGTGGCGTTGCTCAGCAATAGCATATTGGCTCCATCGTTGTAACGCCATGTGCCCGAAACACCTTCAATGCTTCCGTCAAGGTTGCTGGCCAGGTGGCTGCAAAGCTGTCGGCCGGCAATCTTCATGTCATAGTTCAGACACTCGCTCGTACCGGTGAACTCTTCCGACTGCCATCGGTGGAAGATGGTCCAGCCCTGGTCTTGGGCTGCTCTCACTTGCGCCGCAGTACAAGCATTCTCTTCGTTGGGGTTGTTATGGTCCACAAGGTACAAGTAGTGCCCGGCGAGTGCCGGCAGGTTGGTGATGAGGTTATCCAGACCGGTGCCATTGATTTTGTTGCCGAAAGCATATACCGTGCCTGAAAGGTCGGAGCACCACTTCAGGTTGAGGGTGGTGAGCAGGTTGTTTTGGCAATAAAAGTTCTTAAGACTTGTGCAATGGCTCATGTCGAGCGACACAATCTGGTTGTCGTTGCATCTAAACACTTCTATCCGCCCGCCATTCAGCAAATTAGGGATGCGCGAAATTTTGTTATGGGAACAATCAAGATACGATAAACCGGCATAGAAGGTCAAGTCGCCTTCAATCTCGTTGTGGCTGCAATCGAGATACGTCAGGTACTTAATGCCAAAGGTGTTGAGCTCGGTGAGCTTGTTGTTTTGGCACTGAAGACTGTTTAGCGTATAATTATCATTTGCTGGCAGTTGAAGGTTGGCGATTTGGTTGTTTTGGCAATGCGCATAAACTAAATTCCTGCAATTTGACAGGTTGAGCGACGGGAGCTGGTTATTGGCGCAGGAAAGCTCCCTTAGCAGCGGGCAGTTGCTCAGGTTGAGCGACGTGAGTCGATTGTCGTCGATATTCAGGATTTTCAGTTTGGTATTTTGGCTCAAGTCGGCGGTCGTGACAGAGTTGTTGTTGAGGTAAAGATCTTCAAGGCCGGTGAGGTATTCTATGCCCTTGATTGACGTGATGTTCCGGTCATTGGCCTCAATTTTGGCGTAATGGCCTCCAGTGCCAACATCATCTCGGAACGGGAGAAAGATGTAACGCAGCATCACAGCGGCGCTCCAGAAGGTGTAATAGCTTGTGTTGTCGCTGATGGCCTGGGCGAAGTTCGCATCGGGAAAAGCGTCGCGGTCGTTGAGGTAATCAACCACCTTGGCAATTATCACACCCCGCTGAAACTTAGAGTGGCCACCATCGATTACAAAGGTCTTCGTTGTGGGGTCAAAAACCACATCGTAGCCTACCCAGCCCAGCACTTTGAAGCCGTCGCCTGAATAGCGGAAATCCTTCAATCCCTCTACGGGCCATCCGTAAGTGCTTTCGCCTAACAGATGCACATAACTTGACTGCACATCAAGGAGGGCGAAGTTCTTAAGAGAGTGGCCACTACGTCCGCCTGAGGTAAACCTGGAGTTCTTGATGACGAGCGTCTCGTTGCCCGTGTCACCCACGGTGCCGTCCATGCTTTCATTCCATTCGGCTCTGCCCGATTGATAGCATGCGATGGCGGCATTGTCAAGGGTCAAGCGCGCGCCGTTGCCCACGGTGAGCGCATCTTCACTGCCGCCATAGAATAGCGCATTTCCGTTGGGACTCTTGATGGTGGTGTTGGCATTGAGTCGCACCGGCGAGGCATCTAAAGCCTCAAGCTCGTTCCGTCCCTCAAACACGATGATGAGGTTGGCGCAACTCTCGTTGAGGATAGCGCGGTTGTAGCTGCCCGTGCGGGAGATTTTCACGTTGGTGAACGTGAGCGTAGCTGTGCTGTGGTCATAAACCACCGAGAACGGCTGGCTCGTGTCGCATGCTTTGATCAAGTCGCTGGTGATCGGCTGGTTGTAGTTGTCGCTCGTAATGCTTATATCGGCAACCTTAAAGCCGAGATAGGTGGCAGCTTGTGCCGCTATCGCCATGACAATCAGGGCGAAAACAAGGGTAATTTTTTTCATAATGTTATAATTTTGGTTATTATAGTGCAAAGATAGTAATTTTCAGTTAAATCGCAATATGCAAAATCATGCTTTTTTATGGAATAATGAAGCAAAGTGGCTATTCCCATAGCATAATAGTTCCCAGACTAAAAAATACATGTAATTATCAATGCGCTCAAACCGTGCGGTGGATGCGATGAAGACGAAATTGGTTTAGGGATAGAATATTGCATAACAAAGGCCGCTCGGTTGACGAACGGCCTTCGTATGATGATACCAACAGGTACTAGCTGTATTAGTCCTCTTTGTTGGCTTCCTCGTATTCCTTGAGGAGCTTGTCCTGCACATCGCTGGGCACGAGCTCGTAGCTCGAGAACTTCATGGTGAAGGAAGCGCTACCACTGGTGGCCGAGCTGAGTTCGGTCGAATAGTTGGCCATTTCCTTCAGAGGCACCTTAGCGTTAATCTTTTGCAGACCATTGGCCTCTTCCATACCCATAATGATAGCGCGGTGGCCCTGCAGGCCGCTCATCACATCACCCATGCACTCCGACGGCATCAACACTTCCACATCGTAGATAGGCTCAAGCACCTTGGGGTTAGCGGCGCGGAAGGCGGTGCTGAAGGCGTTACGAGCTGCCAGGCGGAACGAGATTTCGTTACTGTCCACCGGGTGCATCTTACCATCGTAAATGCACACGCGCACATCGCGGGCATAAGAACCTGTCAGCGGGCCTTGCTCCATGCGATCCATCACACCCTTGAGGATGGCGGGGATGAAGCGGGCGTCGATAGCACCACCCACGATGCAGTTATACATCACGAGCTTGCCACCCCACTCGAGAGGCAATTCTTGCTTGTCCTTGACGTTCATCTTGAACTCCTGGTTGCCGAAACGGTACACATCGGGTTCGGGCATGCCCTCGGTATAGGGTTCCACAATCAGGTGAACCTCACCAAACTGCCCCGAGCCACCTGACTGCTTCTTGTGACGATAGTCGGCACGAGCGGCTTTGGTGATGGTCTCGCGATAAGGAATCTTGGGCTCTTGGAACTCGACTTGCACTTTGTCGTTGTTCTCAATGCGCCACTTGAGGGTGCGCAGGTGCATCTCGCCCTGACCCGAAACGATGGTCTGCTTGAGCTCTTTCGACTGCTCGATGAGCCATGTGGGGTCTTCCTCGTGCATACGATTGAGGATGGTGCCCATCTTCTCAATCTCGCTCTCGTTCACGGGACGGATAGCGCGCTGGTACTTGGGAGCGGGATACTTGATGAAGTCATATACGCTCTCGAAGTCCTTTTCGTTAAGCGTGTTGCCACGACGCACGTCTTTCAGCTTCACGGTGGCACCAAGGTCGCCGGCTTGCATCTCGTCCACAGCGTTCTTGGTCAAACCGCACACGGTGTTGAGCTGGGCTACGCGCTCTTTCGAGCCGCGGTTTACGTTCGTCAGGTCGGTACCGGCCTTGATAGTGCCCGACATTACTTTGAAGTAAGAAACCTCACCAATGTGGGGCTCGATGGTGGTCTTGAAGAAGAACAAGCTCAGCGGGCCATTGGCGTCGGGCTTCACTTCGTTGCCGTCCACATCCACGGCACCCGGCATATCGGCGGGATTGGGGACGATGTCGGCCAGCACCTCGAGCAGGCGGTCGATGCCTATGCTGCGCTCGCCACTGCAGCAGAGCACGGGAATCACGCTGCGGTCGATGAGGCCCTTGCGGATACCGTCGATGGTCTCCTCATCGGTGAGCGACATCTCGTCGAGATACTTCATCATGAGGTCCTCGTCGTTCTCGGCGGCCATCTCAAAGAGGGCGGCCTTCATCTCCTCGGCCTTGTCGGCGAATTCGGCGGGGATATCGCTCACGGTAGCTTTGCCACCGTCGGCAGCGTATGTGTACTGCTTCATGGCCAGCAGGTCGATAATCGACTTGAAGCCAGGACCGCTCGTGGTGGGGAACTGCAGGGGAACAACCTTGTTTCCAAACGCTTCCTTAAGTTGTGCAAGCACGTTGTCGAAGTCGCTCTTTTCGGCCTCCATCTTGTTGATGGCGAAAATCAACGGGCGCTTGATAGCGTTCACGGTGCGATACTGGTTCTGCGTACCCACCTGCACACCATACTGGCCATCGATGAGCATCAGGGCGGCCTCGGTCACGTTAAGTGCCGTATAGGCGTTGCCGATGAAGTCGTCGCTGCCCGGGCAGTCGATGAAGTTGAGCTTCTTGCCATTCTTTTCGGCATAGAACAGGGTCGAGAACACGGAGTAGCCGTTTTCTTTCTCTACGGGGAAGTAGTCGCACACGGTGTTGCCCGCGTCGATTGTACCCTTACGGTTAATGACACCACACTCGGCAAGGATAGACTCGGCGAGTGTGGTTTTACCCGAGCCTCTGCCACCAAGTAATGAGATGTTACGAATCTCGTTAGTCTTGTAAACTTTCATTGATGTTTGTTAATGAATTTATAATAGAATATTTCTTTGATTTCAAGCAGTTTATGCATAATTTCATAAGGCGCGCCACTGGCGCGGCCTCAATCAATTTGCAAATTTAGCAAAAAAACATGGATTTCCCATTCATTTCCCATAAAAAATCATCTCATTTCGCGAAATTAAGGAAATTGAAATGATTGTGGCGATGCGCTTCCTTTTTGAGTACTTATTACTTGTCGTGAGGTGATTGCTCTGAGCCGAGATGGTGAAGGCGTTGGAAGGCGAGGCGGGGATGGCCGTTGGCGAGAGTGATGACGCCGCAATAATTGAAACCGTGGCGCAGGATGAGGCGGCGCATGATAGCGTTGTCACTATGGGTGTCCACACGTAGATTGGGGTCGATAGCAGAACAATAGTCGATTACTGCAGCGAAGATGCCGTGGACATCAGGGAATGAGGCGAGGCGGTGTATCACGTGGTAGGGGGTTACGTCATCGAGCCACTGGCCGTCAATACTGGCATAAGTTGGCTCGGGCGAGGGCAAGAATGCAAAATAGGCGACGATGCGCTCATCTTCGGTGACGACGTGGCCCGCGCTGCTGTTGATGTCAAGCATGATGACGTCTCGCGAGGGGTATCCATCAATCCACTGACGGGTGTTGCCGCTGTCGCGCATAATACGCTTGGCAGCCTCGACGACACGCATAATGCCATCCAAGTCGCCCTCGTAAGCTACTCTTATTTTCCTTTTCAGCCTCATCGTGACAAAATTACGACATTTTTTGTAAACTCCTATCAAACAAGTGAAATTAAATGCGCTTTTTGGGGTTTAGGTTGAAAAAACGGGCGGGGCAACTGAATGTTGCTCCGCCCGGAATGAGGATGCTTTTACTTGTTGACTTATTTTGTCAATTTGTTAACTTAGAGAATTTTAGAACCACTTGAGATAGGCGAAGTCCTGACGGTTGGGCAGGTTGTTGTTCCACGGATAGATGCGGAACGAGTAGCGGAAGATGCCGTTCTCCTTGATGCGGTCCTTGAAGTAGAAGGTGAGCACGTTGCCGTCCTCCTCGGTGACTTTGAGAGGATGCGCAGCATGGAACTTGAGTTCGCCATCGAGCTCGCGGTAGGTGACGAGTTCCACACCGATACTCTTGCCGAGGCCGGCGGTATCGACCTTGACGGTTGCCTCAAGGCTGTTAGTGTTGTCGGTGGCACCGTGGAAGGTGTCGCTGAGCTTGACGTCGATGACCTTGATGCCGTCCCACTTGCTGACCACGTTCTCTTTCCAAGCGACGATTTCGCGGGCGAGAGCGTAGTTGTTGGCGCGGAGCTTCTTGGTGCGTGCGGCCTGCTTGCAGTAGAAGCGGTCGATGTAGTCGCGCATCATGCGGCTCATGGTGTAGTGGGGCGCAATTTGCGTGAGGCTGTTCTTGATGTACTGTATCCACTCGGGGCTGTAGCCTTTGCTGTTCTTGGCGAAGTATAGGGGAATAATTTCGTTTTCCAGCATCGAGTAGATGGTAGCGGCATCGAGCTTGTCCTGCTGGCTCTGCTCGGTGTAGGTGCGCGTGGCCGTCAGTGCCCATCCGGCGCCCTGACGATAGCCCTCGTACCACCATCCGTCGAGGACCGAGAAGTTGAGCAGGCCGTTCATCTCGGCCTTCTCGCCACTGGTACCCGAAGCCTCAAGAGGACGGGTGGGGGTGTTGAGCCAGATGTCGACACCGGTGATGAGGCGCTTCGACACGGTCATGTCGTAGTTCTCAAGGAAGATAATCTTGCCGAGGAATTCGGGCATCTTCGAAATTTCGACAATGCGGCGGATGAGGTCTTTACCAGCGCCATCGGCAGGATGTGCCTTACCAGCGAAGATGAACTGGACGGGGAACTGCTCGTTGTTGACGATGCGTTTGAGACGCTCCAGGTCGGTAAAGAGCAGGTGAGCACGCTTGTAGGTGGCGAAACGACGGGCAAAACCTATGAGAAGGGCATTCGGGTTAATCTTGTCGATAATCGACATGATACGGGTGGGGTCGCCCTGGTTTTTGAGCCACGATTCGCGGAAGTCACGACGCACGAAGTTGATGAACTTGGTTTTCATCGTCATGCGCAGGTCCCAGATTTCCTCGTCAGGAACGCGCTGGATGGCTGACCACACGTTGGGGTCTTCCTGATGTTCAAGGAACTCGGGGCCGATTACACGGGCATAGAATTCTTTCCACTCGCTGGCGGCCCAGGTGGGCATGTGCACGCCATTTGTGACGTAGCCCACGTGCGACTCTTCGGGTGCATAGCCTTCCCACACGCCCTTGAACATCTTCTTCGAGACCTCGCCGTGGAGCCAGCTCACGCCGTTGCTCTCCTGCGTGGTGTTGAGGGCGAAGACACTCATCGAGAAACGTTCGTCGGTGTCGGGATGCTCACGGCCCATGTTCATCAGGTCGCTCCACGAGATGCCGAGCTTGGCGGGATATTCGCCCATGTAGCGGCCGAAGAGGTCCTCGTCGAAGTAGTCGTGTCCTGCAGGCACGGGGGTGTGCACGGTGTAAAGTGACGAGGCGCGCACCACCTCAAGGGCTTCGTTGAAGCTTAGACCTTCGTCCTGCACATAGTCAACGAGGCGTTGCAGGTTGAGCAATGCGGCGTGACCTTCGTTGCAATGGTAGATTTGTGCCTTGATGCCCAACTTCTTGAGCATGAGCACGCCGCCGATACCGAGCAGGTATTCCTGCTTGATGCGGTTCTCCCAGTCGCCACCATAGAGCTTGTGGGTAATGGAGCGGTCATACTCGCTGTTGATATCAATATCGGTATCGAGGAGGTACAGGTTCATGCGTCCCACGTTTACACGCCACACGTTGGCATATACGACGCGACCGGGGTAGGGCACCTCAATCACCATCTGTTTGCCGTCTTTCTCCATGACGGGGTCGATGGGAAGCTGGTTGAAGTTCTGGGGCTCATAACGCTCCATCTGCTGGCCATCGACGCTCAGCGACTGGGTGAAATAGCCGTAGCGATAGAGGAAACCCACAGCGGTCATATTGATGCGTCGGTCGCTGGCTTCTTTGATGTAGTCGCCTGCGAGGATGCCGAGACCGCCCGAATAGATGCGCAGTGCATTACACAGGCCATATTCCATGCTGAAATAGGCTATCGAGGGCACATCATTGCGCATGGGCTCCTTCATGTAGTCCTTGAAATGCTGATAGACAGTGCCGATGCGCTCGAGCAAGGCGTCGTCCTTGCCTATTTCTTCAAAGCGCTTCGATTTCATTCGCTGCAGCATCATCACCGGATTTTCACCGGTAGCGCGCCACAGGTCGCGGTCAAGGTCATGGAAGAGGCGTTTGCCTTCGCTGTTCCATACCCACCACAGGTTTTTCGACATCTCGTTAAGTTTCTTCAACTTGCCGGGAAGTTCACTTTTTACCGTAATGTTTCTCCACACGGGAGCGTTGGTGTTACTAACTTTGATTTTCATATTCCTTTATCTATATATTATATTTTTCATTTTCAAATGTTGTCATGAGCGTGCCTGAGCGGCTTTCAGCGCCACGGCGTAGGCCTGCTTGTAGTACTTGATGAAGTTGGCCCACGAGGCGGCACGCGCCGTCTTTTGTGCGTTCTGGCCAATGACCGTCATGAGGTCAGCGTCCATCTCGAGCACGTCGCACAGGCCGTCAACGATTTGCGTGAGGGCCTCGTCGTAGTTTGAATCGTTGCGATGCACGACCATCACGCCCGTGTTTTTGTAGTTCGTGCCCTGCGAAGAGAGTACCCACTGGCCGAATCCGGCAAGGTCGGTGGTGATGGTAGGCACCCCGAAGGCGGCGCTCTCGAGCGGAGTGTACCCCCACGGCTCATAGTAGGAGGGGAACACGGTCATGTCAAGTCCGCTGAGCACGTTGTAGTAAGGCATGTTGAAGATGCCGTCGTCGCCATTGAGGTAACTGGGCACGTAAACCACCTTCAAGGGGTCACCAGGATAGTTGTAGAGCCCCATATTAAGAATTTTGTTGTAGATGGCGTCGCTCTCGCGGTTGTTGATGGTGTGGGTGATGATGGGATTGAAGAGTCCCACTGCCTTGTCGCGGGCGATGGCATCCTTGAGGTCGTAGCGCGCTGCGTCAACCCAGCCGGGGACTAAGATGAAAGCCACCACGCGGCGGTTCTCGAGGCAGGCGCGACCACGCAACACGTTCAAGGTGTCGAGGAACAGGTCGAGACCCTTGTTACGGAATTCGGCGCGGCCTGAAGTGCCGATGAGCAGGGCGCTATCGTTAAGCGTTTCGTCGCCGCTCAGGGCACGCGCCACCTGTAACAAGCGCTTGCGGGCTTCGGCACGTACTTTCACGGCCTTTGCGCCTTTTGGCACGAAGTTCTGCTCGAAAGCGTTGGGAGTGACGATGGGGCGTCGTTCGAGCAGTTGTTCACACTCACGCGCCGTGACGTCGCTTACCGTGGTGAAGGCGTCGGCTTCATGGGCTGCGGCCTTTTCAAGACTGTGTTTCGATACCATATTCAGCTCGCCGGCCATCTGGTCGCCGTGGTAGCCTGCCATATAGTCGTAGAGAGGCTTGCCGTTACCGCAAATGCTGCGGCCGATGCTTGTGGCGTGGGTGGTGAATACTGTTCCCACCTGTGGCAGGTGCAACTTGGCAGAGAGCAGTCCCTTGCCGGTCGTCCACTCGTCGCAGTGGGCGATGGCGCGGGCCTCGCTGCCGGCTTGCTTCATGTGAGCCTCGATGACGAGTGCGGCACCGTAAGCGAAGATGCACGATTCATCGTAATCGCCGTAGCCGTGAAGTGAATCCACTCCAAAATGCCTCCACATCTCGCCATAAAGCTCGTTCTTGTAGATATAGAGCGATTTGTAATTGACGAGCACCACGAGCGGCTTACCGGGAACATCCCATCGGCCAGTGCGCACGCTCATCCCCGTGGGGAGGCGCTTCTCGTTGAGCAGCGTGTCGAGCGGAGTCTCAGTCTCAATAAAAAACGGCGACGGGTTCTCTTGATTCCACAGGTCGGGGCCAATGAAGACGAGGCGGTCGCCGTAAGTCTTTTGCAGGGTCTTTGCCTTAGTGGAAAGGACCGCATAGATTCCTCCCACTCGATTGCATACTTCCCAGCTGATTTCAAACAAATAATCAGGCATATAGCGCTTTTAGCTTAGCTATAGAAAATTGTGTAAATGTCGTAAATATCGTTTTAAGGTCGCAAAGGTACGAAAAATATCGCACACGCGCGCAATTGGCTCACCTATAACTCCAAAAAATTGCCATGCAAACCATTACAAGGCTCACTTGGGATTGACAACACGCTCGCCGATGAGCTTCGCCAGCCGGCGCCCCAAGTCGTAGAGTTCCTGCAAGCGCGAGAGGATGGCGGCAGCCTCCTCGCCCTGTGCGTTAGCCAGCTGACTTTGCACCTCTTTGATTTGGCATTTTACGATGGCGTTCTTCCAGTTGTAGAGCGCTTCGGGGACGAGTGTTGACAGGCGTTCCTGTTCAGTACGGATAACGGCGTAACGCGTGTGAATCTTGCTCAGCTGATATTTCTCGCTCACCAGTTCGAGAGCCGTGGCGCGAAGGGTATCGTCGGGGTGGGAACAGAGCCTTTTTTCGAGGTATTGCTGGCGCCACACACTCATTGCCGCTTGAGTTTCCTCGTCGAGGCGTTTCTTAATCTCATTCTCTTTTTTCTCGATTTCGCGCAGCGAAAACTTGGCACTATCGATTTTTCCGGTTTCCTCTTTGAAACGCCGTTCGATTTGTGCATTAAGCTTTTCGGCCTCCTTACCTAGGTCTTCGTGGAAGAGGGGTACGAATTTAAGCCCTTCTTCGTAGAGCTGGGCAAATTGCGGAGTGGTGAACGCCATGTTGTCGTAGTTGAGCTCGTTATACACGTGCTCAATAACTGTAGTGGGACGTTTCTCGCCGTCCTCATATTCGGTGTCGCAAAGGTAGCAGAAACCGTATTTAGCGATGTAATGCGCCATATTGTGCTCGTGAGGATATAACAGACGCTGGGTATCGCTTTCGGTGGCTTCAACCGGGGTTTCGGGCTGTTTGACAAATTCATTCTCGCCCTGTTCGACGAATTTCTCCTCAGGTTGTCCCTGCTGTCCCTGTGCTTGGCGTTGTTGTCGAGCTTGCTCGCGTTGCCGTTGCTTGTATTGCTCGTCTTTGTTATGCTTGATGTGCTTGCTTATTTCGCGCAAAATCACATCTTCAGCAATGTCGAGCTGTGCGCTGCACTGCTTAGCGTATACCGAGCGCGTAATGGCGTCGGGAATGACGGCTATCGATTTCACCACGTCGCCGATGGCTGCTGAGCGTTTCGTGGGGTCGCCTTCAGACTGGTCGAGGAGGATTTTCATCTTGAACGAGATGAAGTCGCTCTCGTTCTCGGCAATAAATTGATTAAATTGCGTGGCGTTGTGCTTGCGGGCGAAACTGTCGGGGTCCTCGCCATCAGGCAGGAGCAACACCTTGATGTTCAGCCCTTCGGCAAGCAGCATGTCGATGCCTCGCAACGAGGCATGGATGCCCGCCGAGTCACCGTCGTAGAGCACTGTCACATTCGACGTAAAGCGGTGTATCTGCGCTATTTGGCCTTGTGTGAGCGAGGTGCCCGATGAGGCTACCACGTTCTCGATGCCGGCTTGGTGCATCGAAATCACATCGGTATATCCCTCCACAAGGAAGCATTTGTCTTCCTTAACAATGGCGCGCTTGGCCTGAAAGAGGCCGTAGAGCTCTCGGTTTTTGACATATACGGTCGATTCGGGCGAATTGAAGTACTTGGCCGGGTCGTTCTTGAGGGTGCGGCCTCCAAAGGCAATTACCTTTCCAGCCACATTATATACTGGGAACATGACACGACCACGGAAACGGTCGAAACCGCCGCCGCGCTTGTCATCTATGCACAAGCCCGTTTCTATCAGGTACTTGCGGTTATAACCTGCTTTAATTGCTGCCTGGTATAAAGCCGTGCTGCGCTCGGGAGAATAGCCTAAATGAAACTTTTTGATGGTCTCGTCACTGAAACCGCGGTCTCTGAAGTAGGTCAAGCCAATATCCTTGCCGTCGTCGGTCTCGTGGAGTTGCTGTTCAAAGTAATGGCAGGCAAACTCATTGAGGACGAGCATACTCTCGCGGTCGGTGCGCGCCGCACGTTGTTCGTCGGTAAGCTCACGCTCCTCAATGTCGATGTGGTACTTTTTGGCCAGATAACGCAAGGCTTCCACATAGGTGAGTTGCTCATGCTCCATGATGAAGTTCACAGGGCTTCCTCCCTTGCCGCATCCGAAACAGTGGCAAATATTGCGTGCGGGATTTACATTGAACGAGGGTGTCTTCTCGTTGTGGAACGGGCACAATCCCACATAATTGGAGCCGCGTCGCCTCAACGTCACGAAGTCGCTCACCACATCTACAATCTCGGCGGCGTCAATAATCTTATCTACGGTTTCTCTGTCAATCATTATTTATTGAAATAGAGAGTTTTCACTATGGCGCCGGCCACGACAGCTAGCACAAGCAAGAAAAGGACTAGTAACCATTTCCAAGTGTGGCCGCTCTTTTTAGGCTCGTCAACTGTATCTGCTTCCACTTCCTCGTTTGGCACATCTTCGTTCTCGTTCAGCGGTTCGTCGCTAAGTTGCACAGGGTCGCTCATGTCGGCCTCGTCATCTTGGAGGGCCTCATCGCCATCTTCTTGCTTTACGTCGGCGATGTGGATGAGATAAGCCGAGTGGTTGTCGCTGTTGTCAATAGTGGCTTGGGTGAGCATCTCAACTTTCTCGTCGTCGCTACCAGGTCCACATAAGATATCGACGATTTCTTGGTCGCTCATTTGCTCCAGCATCCCGTCGCTGCACAAGTACAGGTAATCGTCCTCCTCGAGGTGGGCAATATGGACAATGGTAGCTTCGCAACGACGTTCAGGGCCGCTATGCATGGCCTTGGTGATGACGTTGCGGCGCGGGTGCGTCGCCATCTCCTCGTAGGAGATTTCGCCCATTGCCCACAGGTCATGCACCAGTGAGTGGTCGCGCGACTTATAGAGAATCTGTCTTTCCGGTTTGCTGATGTGGTAGATGCGGCTGTCGCCCATGTGTGTGGCTATGCAGCCACCTCGATGAAACGCGATGGCAGTGAGCGTGGTGCCCATGTCGCTTATTCCGTCGGGGTCTTTTCCGTCCAGGACTTGGTAAGCGTAGTCAACAGCCTGTTCCATGTCGTCGGTGGTTACAATGCCATCTTCTTCGACGTGTTGCTCGAACCATTTCCCTATGGCGGTGGCGACGGCTTCGCTGGCCACTTCGCCCGCCTCGTGTCCGCCCATTCCGTCACACACGACAAACAGTCGGTCGTTTTTCGAGGCTTCGCCGGCTAAAGGCCAAATGAAATCTTCCTGGTTTTTGCGTTTGCCTAACTCAAAAATGTGTTTAGGCTGATATATCTTAATTTTCATAATTCAGAAATAAATTGGTTATGACATTCTTCGTTTGTAATCTTCGTAAGTGAATTCGCGCAATACCTCGGTCGTGCCGTCGAGGCGACGATAGACGATGGCTGGATGGGCGATGCCGTTGAACATATTGGTTTTTACTGTAGTATAGTGGTTCATGTCTTCGAGCGTGAGGTGGTCGCCAATTTGCAATGGGCGCTCAAAACTCCAGTCGCCCACAAAGTCTCCGCTCAAGCACGAGTTGCCGCCCAGCCGATATGTGGGGAAATTGTGGTCCACCTCGTCAAGGGCCTGCGTGATGCGTGGTTTGTAGGGCATCTCCAGACAGTCGGGCATGTGGCAGGCAAAAGAGGCATCGATGATGGCAGTGGCGATGCCGCTGTTTTCCACTATATCAACCACTGTGGTTTCTAAGTCACCCGTTTGCCAGCAAAAGGCGCTGCCGGGCTCAAGGATGACGTGCAGGTTGGGATAGCGGCGCTTGAAGTCGCGCAACAGCCTTACCAGATGTGCCGTGTCATAGCCTTCGCGAGTCATCAAGTGCCCACCGCCCATGTTAATCCACTTTAATTGTGACAGGAAGCGTCCAAACTGCCGTTCAACGGCAATGAGCACTTTTTCGAGGTCAAACGAGGTGGATTCGCACAAGGCATGGAAATGGAATCCGTCTATGCCCTTGGGTAAGACATCAAGTTCTTCGGCAGTCACGCCAAACCTTGACCCCGGGCTGCATGGGTTATAGATGTCGGTGTCAATGACCGAGCACATGGGGTTAATGCGCAGTCCGCAACTTATTGTATTTTCCTGTGTTGCGTTATAATCCTTCACGTTTTGCTCGAACCTTTGAAACTGTGTTACCGAATTAAAGGTGAGATGGGAACTGCCGGCCAAAAATTGGTCGATAGTTTCGGGCGTATAGGCCGGGCAATAGGTGTGGGCTTTGCAATGCAACTCCTCATTGGCCAACCACATCTCGTTGAGCGAACTTGCCGTGGAACGGATGCCGTATTCACGGAACACCCCGAAGGTGCGCCACAGCGCATTGGCCTTGAAAGCCATGATGATTTCGACCTGCGCCTCACGTGCCACGCGGGTTATCAGGTCAAGGTTGCGTCTGAGTTTTTCCTCATAGACAATATAGTAGGGGGTAGCTGTCATTCTTTCAGGTTGTTAAAGGATTTTGAACTTGGCGAATTTCAGCAACAATTTGCGAGTACCCACGTCGCCAAAGTCTACATCTATCTTGGCATCGCTGCCGCTCGTGTCAATGCGCACTATGGTGCCCTCCCCAAAGCGGTTGTGTTCTATCCTGCATCCCTCGCTCAACTCGCTGGCGCTGTGGAGAATGTAGTCGCCATCGGCAGCGGTCACCACAGCCGGGGGAGCGTCTTTCGAGTAGGGCTTGAAACCAGGAGGGGGAGTGCTATGATGGGTGGCTGTCGGTGTAGCTGGACGACGATAGGGGGCGTGGAACGGCTTAACGGCAGGCGGCACAGTCTCTCTGTGATTAAACTTATCATCGCTCCGCTTGATGCCGTCCGTGAGGAATTGCGGGTCGATATCGCTGATGAAGCGGCTGGGCGTGCAGTACATGGTCTGGCCATTGCGGAAACGCGACTGGGCATAGGTGATAATGCAATTCTTTTCGGCACGCGTGAGGGCCACGTACATGAGCCTGCGCTCCTCTTCAAGTTCAGCGATAGAATCGCGGCTCAACGCCGACGGGAACAAGTCCTCCTCGACACCCACGATAATCACGTTCTTGAATTCCAATCCCTTAGCGGAATGGATGGTCATGAGGGTGACGCAGTCGCCACCGTTTTTCTTCTCCTCGTCCTGGTCGGTCATCAAGGAGATTTGTGCCAAATAGTCGGTGAGCAATAAGTTACCGCCTTCTTCCTGATTGGATTGCACAAAGTCGTTCAAACTGCTAAGCAACTCGTTCAGGTTCTCCTGTTTGCTGATGTTTTCGAGGGTGTTATCGCTCTTAAGTACGTCAAGGAGCCCAGTGCGCTCAATGATGGTGTTGGCCACTTGATAGGCATCAAGCCGCTGCTCGTTGAGTTCGGCAAACCCTTTGATGAGTTGCACGAACGAGGACAGTTTATTGAGCGTGCCGCCGTTCACCTGCAACCCATACTGGTTGGGATTGGTGATGACCTCCCACATGCTCACATGGTTGGTCACGGCGCAGTGTTGCACGCGGCCCATCGTGGTGTCGCCAATGCCGCGCGAGGGGTAGTTGATGACGCGGCGCAACGCTTCATCGTCGTGAGGATTAATCGACAGCCGCATGTAGGCTACTGCGTCTTTCACCTCCTTGCGCTGATAGAACGATAGACCGCCATAGATGCGGTAGGGGATGCCGCGGCGCTTACCCGCGTGTTTGTCCCGCAGCCCACCGCTGCTCAGGGCTTCCTCAAGTCGTCGCGACTGAGCGTTGGTGCGGTAAAGTACGGCGATGTCGTTATAATTGCATCCTGTTGCTCGCTTCAGCGACAATATTTGGCTGGCCACGACGTAGGCCTCCTCATAGTCGCTGTAGCAGCGGAACACGTTGATTTTCCCACCGGCTTCATTGTTGGTGAAGATATGTTTCCTGATTTGGCTCCTGTTCTTGTCGATGAGCGAGTTGGCCGCGTCAATAATGGTTTTGGTCGAACGGTAATTCTGCTCCAGCTTGAAAATTTTGAGGCCGGGGAATATGCGCTGCAGGTTGAGGATATTGGAAATATTGGCGCCACGGAACGAGTAAATCGACTGCGCATCGTCACCCACCACACACACCTTGTTGTCCTGCCCCGCAAGCTGCCTGATGATGGCATGCTGGGCGAAGTTGGTGTCCTGATACTCATCGACAAGGATATATTGGAAAAAATCCTGATAACGCTTACGCAGGTCTTCATTGTCGCGCAGCAGCACGTTGGTGTAGAACAGCAGGTCGTCAAAGTCCATCGCGTTGGCCAGTCGGCAGCGCTCACAGTAGGTGGCGAAGATTTGGGCCGTTTCGGGGCGGTTGGCCCGAGCGTCGGCATCGATAAATTCGCGATGTTGCCGATATTCCTGGGGCGAAAACAGGGCATTCTTCATGCGGCTGATGTGTGCCTGTAACGATGACACATTATAATTCTTGTCATCGAGTTGCATCTCCTTCACGATGAGCTTGATGAGCGACTTCGAGTCGGAAGTGTCGTAGATGGTGTAGTCGGGGCGGAAACCAATGCGCTCGGCGTTGATGCGAAGGATACGTGCGAACACCGAATGGAAAGTGCCCATGCGCAGGCGCGCCGCCACCTGTTCGCCGGTGAGCGCGACGATACGTTCTTTCATCTCGCGCGCCGCCTTATTGGTGAAGGTGAGGG
>JAGCUP010000042.1 GCA_017962765.1 Muribaculaceae bacterium
GCAGATTGCTGTTAGTGAAATCGAAGACATAGCGGGCTATGGCAAGATTTCAGTGGCAGCAAGATGCCAAAATAAAGCTGTTATGGCATGATTAGGGGAAAAAGAACACATATTACCGCTCTAATGACCGATTTGGGTTTATATTATACCTACTTCATCATAGAGCCTTGAATTTGTTAAAATCAGAAAAGAATTCGAAAATAATGTAAAACACCGCCAGATCAGTGCAACCTTTTTTTGAGTTGTTGCGTCAAAGGCATGAACAAGGCAAACAAAATGTATAATCTAAAAATAAGGTAAAATGAAAGATTTAGTTTTGAGAATTACAGCTCTGATGGCTATCATGATGATAGCATTGAGCGCCGGAGCAAAAACTTCCGATGTGAACGGCAAAGTTGTTGACGAGAATGGCGAGCCAATGCCATTTGTCAACGTTGTGATGCTGTCGATGCCCGACTCGGCCCATGTGCAGGGCGGCATTACCGACGAGCAAGGCGCATTTAACCTTACCGCCCTTAAAAATGGTGGACTGGTAAAGATTTCTTATATAGGTTATCAGACAATATATATCAATTCGAGCGCTGTTGACCTGGGAACAATCACCATGCAGCCCGAAGCCACACTGCTAGGCGAGGTGGTTGTGGTTAGCAAGCTGCCCAAAACTCGTGTGAAAGGCGATGCCATGCGCACCACCATCGAGGGAACCATCCTTGAAAAAGCAGGAACAGTGGCCGACGCTCTGAAGTGCGTGCCATCGCTCGAAGCTGAGCGTGATGGCGGTGTGAAAGTGCTTGGCCGTGGTGACGCTGAGGTGTATATCAATGGCCGCAAAGTTCAGGACATGAATGAGCTTTCACGCCTGCGCTCCGACCAAATTGAGCACGTCGATGTGATACAGAACCCAGGAGCTCGCTATGCAGCCTCGACCAAAGCCGTTGTACGCATCCAGCTTAAGAAAGCGCAAGGCGAGGGTTTCAGTTTCCAGGACAACTTGAATGGTATGTACCAATATGGATATACCATAGCCAACAATCTTGACATGAACTACCGCATTGGCGGGCTCGACCTCACCGCCTCGTTCTGGGCAGGTCGCTACGGACACAGTAAGCAGTTGCAGGACAACGAGCTTACCTACTACGTTGGTCCAGACCACATTAAGAGCGTGACAACTCAGGAAGGCAAAAACATCTGGAAGGGCTGGTCGCCACAATTGCAGGTGAACTATATGTTTAATGAAAACCATAGCTTGGGTGCATTTTATAAATATGACCGCCACCCCGGCACCGATTTCAGCGACATGTTCTATACCGACAACTATGTGAACGGCAGCTTGACAGAGCATTCCGAGAGCGACATCAGGCAAAGCGACACATTCAAGAAGCACATTTTCAATGCCTACTATAACGGTAGAATAGGCAAACTGGGCATCGACTTCAATGTGGACGGACTCTTTGACAAGACCGAGACTCCGGGCAGCACATTTGAGAATGCCACATCGGTTACAGGAGAGACCTCACAACGTAGCATTGAGAGCAACACCCGCAGTGGCAACGACTTCTGGGCCACAAAATTAATCTTCTCTTATCCCGTGTGGAAAGGCAACTTGTCGCTGGGAGGCGAATACTCCCACAACCACCGCACCGATGCCTACTCGTTCACAGCTACCGACGCCGTGCCAGTGAAAGCGACCGACACCAAGATTAACGAGTCATCTACAGCTGCATTCATGGAATATGGGAGACTGTTTGGACGAGTATATGCACAAGTGGGACTGCGCTACGAGCACCTCAGGAACGACTACTACAACTTTGGCGTGCGCGAGGATGAGGTGTGCCGCAATTACGGCGACTGGTTCCCCACTGCATCAATCTCAATGCCCATTGGCGATGTACAACTCTCGCTCTCCTATCGTCGTGACATTGAGCGGCCAAATTATAGCAGCTTGACCAGTTCAACAGTATATATCAACCGCTATACTTACCAGAGTGGTAACCCATACTTGAAACCCACCTACACCCATAGCCTAGTGCTAAACACTGCTTATAAGTGGATGAATCTCACCCTCAACTATGGGCGAATCAAGGATTGCGAGACAATGTCGACTGAACCTTATCCCGGAGCCGATGATCCACTGGTAAGTCTTGTTCAACCCATTAATAGCGCCGAGGATTTCAACCAATTGTCAATAAATTTTGTGGCACGTCCAGTGATTGGCTGCTGGCATCCACAGTGGAGTGCATTCGCTGTGTTCCAGAACTATAAGACACCTTGCGCCGATGGTTCAACCCTAACCCTTAACCACCCATATATGCAACTCGTGTGGCATAACGTTATTGAGTTGCCAAAGGGCTTCCGATTGAACGCCACCATGGTATGGGCATCACGCGGTGACTACAACAATTTCCGCCTTACCAAAACGTGTTTTAATACCAGTCTGGCCGTACAACGTGACTTCAGCCTGGGACGACTCGGAACACTGACTGCCGACTTGCGCTGCAACGACATTTTCAACACCAACAAGACTGGTGCAGTAATCTACGGCATACGCAAAATCTCAACATATAACCCCGCCCGCCGCACCTTCACGATTGACCTCACATGGAAATTTAACACCACTCAGAGCAAGTATCGTGGCTCAGGCGCTGGCGAGAAACAGAAAGCGAGGATGTGATGGTAGTTCATAGTCTTTAGTAGGATTCATCCATCATTATAGGACCCGCCACGCGCCCATAACGGTGCCCATGGCGGGCCCTTTTTGTTGTGGCCTGCGCTTTTTTTGCCGATATGACAAAAATGTTGTAAATTTGCGCCAAAAGAACAACCAAACATTTCGACATGATGAAAAGAAACCTTTTGACCTTTGTAGCGGTGCTTGCTTGCGCCGGTGCCGCACTTGCGGCGAAACAAGCGGTGAACATTGACCGCATCGACCCCACCAACTGGTTCGTGGGGCTCAACGACCCCAGTGTACAACTCATGGTTTACGGCGATGGCATCTGCGAGGCCGACGTCACCACCGACTACCCGGGCGTCACCGTCGACAGCATCGTGCGCCTTGACAGCCCCAACTACCTGCTCGTTTATCTCAACACCCGCGGCGCACAGCCAGGCACCATGAACCTGAACTTCACCCTGGGCAAAAAGAGCCAAACGGTGCCTTACGAACTCAAGGCACGCGATATGGCAGGTGACAAGCGCGTGGGATTCAGCAACGCCGACGTCCTCTATATGCTCATGCCAGACCGCTTTGCCGACGGCAACGAGAGCAAC